>NZ_JBHTMP010000019.1:0-123346 GCF_042679305.1 Micromonospora sonneratiae
CGCTGCTGCCGGCCGCAGCAGAGTCGGGCACGCCGGCCACCGTACCCCCGCAGCCCGGGCCGACCGTACCGGCGACCCCTGCGCCGCCGCCGCCGTCGTCGGCCGGCCACTATCCGCCGAGCCCGTGGCATTCGGCCTACCGGCCCGACGTCCACCAGAACCAGCCCGGTTGGACCGGCAACCCGGCGTACCTCAGTCAGCCGGGAGTCGTACCTCCGCTGCCAGCGAACCACGGCCCTGGACACCCGCCGGTCTGGGCCCAGGTCCCTGCGGCGTCCGCGCCCGCGTCCCGTCCGGGGCGGCTCGGCCGGATGGCGGCGGGTGCCGCCGCCGCGTTGGTCCTCATGGTCGGCTCGGGCATCGCCGGTGGGGCGATCGCCCTGGCTGTGAACGACGGTCCGACGGACGGTGGACGGACCTACACCGCCGCGCCGATCATCAATGGCGCGGACCTGCCGAAGATCGCCGCCGCCGTGGAGAACAGCGTCGTCTCGATCACCACCGGCAACGGGGAGGGTTCGGGTGTGGTGCTGTCCGAGGACGGCTACGTCCTGACGAACAACCATGTCGTGGCCAGCGGCAGCGGTGACCGGGTCAAGGTGATCTTCGCCGACGGCAAGAATGCCAACGCGAAGGTCGTCGGTACCGATCCGAAGACCGACCTGGCCGTACTCAAGGTCGACGGGGTCTCGGGTCTGGCCGCCGCCACCCTCGGCGACAGCGACGCCATGCAGGTGGGTGACACGGTGCTGGCGTTGGGCAGCCCGCTGGGCCTACAAGGATCGGTGACCGCCGGCATCATCAGCGCCCGGGACCGGACGATCCGTGCCGGTGGTGACGACCAGCAGGGCGCGCCCGGGCAGCAGCGTACGGGGGTCACTTCCATCTCGGGACTGTTGCAGACCGACGCCCCGATCAACCCGGGCAACTCCGGCGGTGCTCTGGTCAACACCAGGGGTGAGGTGATCGGCATCAACACGGCCATCGCCACCAGTGGGCAGAGCAACGGCAACATCGGTGTCGGGTTCGCCATTCCGAGCAACAAGGCCAAGTCGGTGGCGGACACCCTGCGGGCGGGCGGGAAGGTCAGTCACCCGTCGCTGGGGGTGGGGGTGGGCACAGCCGAGGAGGGCGGTGCTCTCATCAGTTCGGTGACTCCGGGGAGCCCGGCGGCCAAGGCCGGCCTACAGGTGGGGGACATCGTCACCCGCTTCGGCGGAAAGGTGATCAACGATTCCAACGATCTGGTGGCGGCCGTACAGGCCGGCAAGGTCGGCGATCGGGTCGATCTGATCTTCCTGCGAAATGACGCGGAAAAGTCGGCAACCGTAACGCTCGCGGAAACGTCCTAACAGCAAGCGCGTGCGCTGGAGGGTATAATCTCCCACAAAAGGGATGTTCTCCCTCCCTGTTGAGCCCTGTCTCCTCCCCATTGGCGGCGGGTGGTGTGACCAAGGGGGTTGGTCACACCACCCGCCGCCAGCCTTTTCGCCAGTCGAATCCCCGGCTGCTCGCGCTCGGGGTCGACTACAACATCCTGCTGGCGGTCGGCTGGGTGGATGCCGTGGTGGCGCTGCCGGCGGTGCGCGAGCCGGGCAGGTAGGACCCGCTGGTGCTTGATGCAGCCTGGCATGGTTGGCCCCGTTACGTGAGGATCTGCCGGTCTGTTCACCTTCTCCGGGGGAGGGGCCCTCATCCCGCCCGGAAGCAGGATCGGGGTGAGACGGAGGACCAGCGCGTGGGAGGAGTCCGCCAATGACCACGTCGACCATGCCCCGTACCGACGAGGAGATCCAGCGCGATGTGCTGGACGAGTTGGGCTGGAATGCGTGGGTGCAGCCCAACGAGGTTGGTGTCTCCGTCAACGGGGGCATCGTCACCCTGACCGGCTGGGTGGACAGCTACGCCAAGAAGTGGGCGGCGGAGAAGGCGGCGCACCGGCTGCGGGGGGTGACCGCCGTGGCCAACGACATCGAGGTGCGGTTGCCGGGTTCGGCTGAGCGGAGCGACAGCGAGATCGCCATGGCCGCCAGCCGGGGACTGGAGTGGGACGCCTTCGTACCGGCCGAGCAGCTCGACGTGACGGTGTCCAACGGCTGGGTGATGCTGCGCGGCGAGGTGGAGTGGGGATACCAACGCCGGGCCGCCGAACGTACCGCCCGCCGACTCTCGGGTGTCCGTGGCGTCACCAACCTCATCGCCGTACGGCCCGGAATGCCACCCTCCGCCGAAAGCATCAAACGGGACATCGGGGACGCGTTGCGTCGTACGATGCAGGCCGACGTCGACCAGATCGTCATCGACGTGCAGGGCGATCTCGTCACGCTGACCGGTACCGTCCGATCCTGGATGGAGAAGGAAGCAGCGGAACGGGCCGCCTGGTCCGCGCCCGGGGTCAGTTCCGTGGCCGACCGGCTGAAGTTGGCCGTCTGAGCACCCCGCTGCCGGCGAATGGTCTGGGCAGGGTTGTCCTCGCTGGATCGGGGAACCCGCAGTCGTCCAGCCTGCTGGAGCTATCCGGAGGGCTCGTTGTCGTGAACCAGATTCCGCTCGACCGATCCCGCCAGTCCGGGCCGTTGCGGATCGCCATGGTCGTGCCCCCGTGGTACGAGGTTCCGCCGCCCGGATACGGCGGGCTGGAACAGGTGTGCGCGGCGCTGGTGGACGGTCTGGTGGCGTTGGGGCATGACGTGACCCTGTTCGGGGCCGGGATTTGGACCGGGACCAGTGGTCGGTACGTCTCGACCGAGCCGCAGGTGCAGAGCCACCGCCTCGGTCAGGTGTTGCCGGAGTTGACCCACCTGGCCCGGGTCAACCAGATGATCACACCGGATGCGTACGACGTGGTCCACGACCACACCACCATCGGTCCGCTGGTCGCCCTTCAGCGGCCGGTCCCCACCGTGGCCACGGTGCACGGTGACCCGGCCAGTGAACTCGGCGACATCCTTCGCGACGTACACCCGTCGGTTGGGCTGGTGGCGATCTCGGAGGCGCAGCGACGACTCGTACCGGACCTGCCCTGGGCCAGTGTCGTGCACAACGGGATGAGCGTCGACGACATGCCGCGCAAGTCGGAACCCGGTACCGGGCCGGTGCTGTGGTTGGCCCGGTTCAGCGAGGACAAGGGACCTGACCTGGCGATCCGGGCCTGTCGCGAGGCCGGGTTGCCCCTGGTGTTGGCGGGCAAGTGTTCCGAATCCTCGGAGCGGGACTACCTCACCGAGGTGATCGAGCCGATGTTGGGGCCGGACGTGACGCTGCTGCGGGACCCCGATCGGGAGACCTGCCTCGACCTGCTGCTGGCGGCTCGCTGCATGGTCATGCCGATCCGGTGGGAGGAACCGTTCGGCATGGTCATGGTCGAGGCGATGTCCGCCGGTACGCCGGTGGTGGCGCTGAACCGGGGGGCGGTGCCGGAGTTGATCCGTTCCGGTGTGACCGGGGTGATCTGCGATGAGCCCGCCGAGTTGCCCGGGGCGCTGCTGGCCGCTGGACGTCTCGATCCCGCCGACTGTGTCCGGCACGCACGCGACGAGTTCTCCGCCGACCGGATGGCGCGCGGCTACGAGGCGGTCTACCGGCGCTGGATGGTGCGGCAGCCCACACTGCGCCCGGATCTGATCTCGCCGCTGTCCCGTTGACCAGCGGGCAACATCCCCGGTCCCCACCCGCGTCGCGCAGCACCGCCAGTCGTGGACGTAGGCGTGGGTGAACATCCGCCTGGCTGCCTGCTGATTGCCGCCGTACGTCGTCGACGCCGGTCCATCCCGCCCGCTCCATCCCGCCCGCTCCCCGCCCACGAGGTATCCGACCGGCCTGCCCCGGGCTCGGTCGCGCCCTGGGACCAGTCTGGACAGAAACAGTTAACAGTCCTAATAATTAGAGCCTCTTGTTGATGTCCGTGGATGTTTGGCTTGGTGGGAGGGTCGGATGAGGAGACGGTCCAGATCGTTGGTGTTGGGTTTGGTGGCGGGGTTGGTGGCGGCGCTCGGGGTGTTCTGGGTGTCGTTGCCGGCGTTTGCTGCTGGTCCGACGGCGTCGTTCGTGAAGGTGTCGGATTGGGGTTCGGGTTGGGAGGGTCGGTACACGATTACGAATGGTGGGTCGTCGGCCTTGTCGTCGTGGTCGGTGGTGTTTGATCTTCCGGCGGGGACGTCGATGGGTTCGTATTGGGATGCGTTGTTGTCGTCGTCGGGGCAGCGGCATACGTTTTCGAATCGGTCGTGGAATGGTTCGGTTCCGCCGGGTGGGTCGGTGTCGTTCGGGTTTTTGGCGACTGGTTCTGGTTCTCCGGTGGGTTGTCTGTTGAATGGTGCGCCGTGTGGTGGTGTGGATCCGACGACGCCGCCGCCGACGGGGACGGGGAATCCGACCACCCCACCACCCACCACGTTGCCCCCGACGAGTCTGCCCCCGACCACCACCCCGCCCCCGGTCGGTGGGCTACCGAAGCATGCGTTGATCGGTTACCTGCACGCCAGCTTCGCCAACGGATCCGGCTACCTGCGGATGGCCGACGTACCGTCCGAATGGGACATCATCAACCTCGCCTTCGGTGAGCCGACCTCAGCCACCTCCGGTGACATCAGGTTCCAGCTCTGCCCGGTCAGCGAATGTCCCGGGGTGGAGACCGAGGCCGAGTTCATCGCCGCGATCCGTGCCAAACAGCAGCAGGGCAAGAAGGTGCTCATCTCCATCGGCGGGCAGAACGGCCAGGTCCAGTTGACGACGACCGCCGCCCGGGACGCCTTCGTCCGTTCCGTCGGCGCGATCATCGACCGGTACGGCCTGGACGGCCTGGACATCGACTTCGAGGGCCACTCGCTGTCCCTGAACACCGGCGACACCGACTTCAGGAACCCCACCAGCCCGGTGATCGTCAATCTGATCTCCGCCGTACGGACGCTCAAGCAGCGGTACGGTGCGGACTTCGTACTCACGATGGCACCGGAGACCTTCTTCGTGCAGCTCGGCTACCAGTTCTACGGATCCGGTCCCTGGGGCGGGCAGGATCCCCGCGCCGGGGCGTACCTGCCGGTCATCTACGCGCTGCGCAACGACATCACGGTGCTGCACGTGCAGGACTACAACTCCGGCCCGATCATGGGGCTGGACAACCAGTACCACAACATGGGGAGCGCGGACTTCCACATCGCGATGACCGACATGCTGCTGGCCGGGTTCCCGGTCGCCGGCAATCCCGCCAACATGTTCCCGCCACTACGACCCGAGCAGGTGGCGTTCGGTACGCCGGCAGCCGTCAGCGCGGGCAACGGCTACGTGGCCCCGGCCGGGGTCCAGGCAGCGGTCAACTGTCTGGTCCGTGGCACCAGTTGCGGCAGCTACGTACCGCGTAGCGGCACCAGCCCCGGCTTCCGGGGACTGATGACCTGGTCGATCAACTGGGACCGTTACTACGGCTGGGAGTTCAAGAACAACCACGAGCCGTTCCTCAACGCCCTGCCGTGAGGTGTCAGGAAGGGCCCTTTCACGGTAGAAAGCGCTAAGAAGGGGCCCTTCCCTTACAACGCGGCGAGCTGGGCGAGAGCAGCGTCGAGCTGCCGGGCATGGTCGGCGCTGATCGAACCTTCGACGACCCGTATAGCGATCTTCTCGCGTATCCCGGCCACCGGCTCGGCCAGGACGGTCGGACCGCCAGCCAACGTCGCCCGTAGGTTCCGTACCTGGTTGCGCAGGTCGACCCCGACGTCGTGCCGGATCGCCCCGGAGGAGACCCCATCGTCGATCACCTGATCGAGGCGGGCCATCGCCTCGACCAGACTCGCCGGGACCGCCGTCGCTGGGGTTGCCGGCGGTGGCGGCGATGCTGTGGCCGACGGAGACGAGCCCGGTGCGGGGGACCCGGGTCCGGGTAGCTGCCCGGGGTCGGGGACCGCTGTGGTCGGCAGCACCGGATGCTGCTGCGGTCGGTTGGCCGAGGAGGCAGCCAGTACGGCGGCCACGAACGCGACCACGGCCAGGAGCCCGGCCACGACCAGACCGGTGATCGTCCGGACCGGGAGCTGCCGTGGCTGGCCGGTCCCCGGTGTCTGCGGCCCGACCGACGCGGCGTCCAGCGTCGATGTCCCGGTCGTGGAAGTGCCGGTGGCGATCAGTCCGGTCGCCGACTGGTCCACGGCCGCCAGCGCAGTCGACTGGTCCACGGCTGCCAGCGCAGCGGTGGGACCAGCAGCGGTGGGACCAGCGGCGGAGGGACCAGCAGCGGTGGGACCAGCAGCGGTGGGACCAGCGGCGGAGGGAGCGGTGGGAGCAGCGACGGGATGGTCGGTCGGTACCGGGTCGGTGGACCGGAGTTGGTCACGTAGCGCCTGCCCGACCTGCCTGGCCGTCGGCCGGTCCGCCGGCACCCGGCACAGGCAGCGCCGGCAGAGGTCGGCTACCGCAGCGGGCAGGTTCGCCACGCTGGTCAGTGGCGGCATGGTGGCGGCCGGTGAACTGCTGGTCGCCAGGTCCTCCCAGGTGTCGGCGGGGAAGGGCACCCGGCCGGTGAGTGTCTCGTAGAGCAGGACACCCAGTGAGTAGACGTCGGTGGCCGGCTGCGCCGGGGTGCCGTCGAGACGTTCCGGCGCGACGTACGACGGGGTGCCGAAGGTCGCCCCGTCCTCGTCGTCGTCCGGTGCGCCGGTCCAGGTGGCGATGCCGAAGTCGAGCACCTTGGCACCCGTCGCGGTCAGCATGACGTTGGACGGCGTGATGTCCCGGTGCACGATGCCGAGCCGGTGGGCGGCGGCCAGTGCGTCGGCCACCTCGGCACACGTCCGCACCGCCTCGACCCACGGCAGGGGGCCGTCGACCAGCCGGGTCGCCAACTCCTCGCCGGTCAGCAGCTCCAACACCACGAACGCGGTGACCGTACCGTCGGGGTCGATCGTTTCGCCGTAGTCGTGCACGGACGTGACGTTCGGGTGTACGAGTTGAGCGGCGGCCCGCGCCTCCTCGCGTACCAGGTTGCGGAACCTGGCGTCGGCGGCGAGTACGGAGACCAGGACCTTCACCGCCACCACCCGGTCGAGCACCTCGTCCCGGGCTCGCCAGATCACCGACATGCCGCCGGCCCCGATCCGGTCGATGAGCCGGTATCTGCGGGCCAACAGGGCACCTGCGTGCAGCGCTGTCATCGTGCGTCGCACCTGCCATCGAGAGGGGCGGGATTCCGTGCGGGGGTCGTATCAGGTTCTGCGTACGGCGACGACATGTCAACAGTGGGTTAACGAATGGTAGGGATTCAGGCCGGGACGCCACGACTCAGGGCTGCGGGTCGGGTGGCGGGCCGGGTGGTTGCCGGGGCTGGTCAGGGCGGTGCCCGTACCCACCGTCGGAGCGGACCGGTGCACCTCGTGCCAGGATGAATGCCATGGTCAGCGGCCCAGTGGCGTTCGTTCTTGGTGGTGGCGGGGTACTCGGCGCGGTCGAGGTCGGCATGCTGCGGGCCCTGTTCCGCGCGGGTATCCGCCCGGATCTGGTGCTCGGTACGTCGATCGGCGCGGTGAACGGGGCACTGGTCGCGGCCGACCCGACCGAGGCGGTCACCGACCGGCTGGTCCGGCTCTGGGCCTCGCCCGAGGCCAGCGAGGTCTACGGCGACTCGGTCGCCCGACAACTGCGCCGTTTCGCCGCCCGTACGCATCTGCACTCGCCCCGGCCGCTGCGTCGGCTGTTGGAACGCGAACTGGGGGAGGACGCCACCTTCGCCGACCTCAAGGTGCCGTTCCACTGTTGTGCGGCCAGCATCGAGCGGGCCGCCGAGCACTGGTTCACCAGCGGGCCGCTGGTGGACGCCGTACTGGCCTCGGCGTCGGTGCCGGGGCTGCTGCCGCCGGCCGAGATCGACGGTGAGCATTTCATCGACGGGGGGATCGTCAACTCGATCCCGATCGGTGAGGCGGTGCAGGGCGGCGCGAAGCAGATCTTCGTGCTCCAGGTCGGGCGGATCGAACGGCCGCTGACCCCGCCCCGCCGGCCCTGGGAGATCGCCCAGGTGGCCTTCGAGATCGCCCGCCGCCATCGGTTCGCCCGGGAGATGGCGGCGCTACCCGATGATGTGGATGTGCATGTTCTCCCGACCGGGGGACTGAACCCCCGTGATGACAGTCCGTGGGCCTACCGTGACATGGCGGCCGTGGGACGGCGGATCAGCCGGGCCTACACCGCGTCCCGGCGGTATCTGGCGTCCCATGTGGATGATTCCTGATGCGGTTGCCGCCCAAGTGGTTACGTCGGGTCATCCTCGCGCCCGGGGTGGTGCTCCTGGCAGCCCTGGTCGTGACGACCCTGCCGGTGTGGGTGTTCATCGCCGCAGCGGCTTCCCCGTTGGTGCCCGGCTACCTGCGCCCGTTGCGGGTGCTCTGGATGGCCTGCGTCTATCTGGTCTGGGACGCAGCCGCGCTGATCGCCCTCTTCGCGTTGTGGGTCGCGTCGGGCTTCGGCTGGAAGCTCCAGTCACCCCGGATCCAGCGGGCGCACTACGTGCTGGTCGGCTGGTTCCTGACGATCCTGTTCTGGCAGGTCCGGTGGGCCCTGCGGCTACGGATCGACGTGGTCGGCAGCAACCCCGACATCGCCCAGCCGGGCCGGCCCGAGCTGGTGCTCTGCCGGCATGCGGGACCGGGTGACTCGTTCATCCTGATCCATGCGCTGGTCAACTGGTACGACCGGGAGCCGCGCATCGTCCTGAAGGACACCCTGCAATGGGATCCGGCCGTCGACGTGATGCTCAACCGGCTGCCGAACCGGTTCGTGGCACCGGGCCGGGAGCCGGGGGAGTCGATGACGGAGCAGATCCGGAACCTGGCTGTCGACCTGGACGATGACGACGTCTTCGTGATCTTTCCGGAGGGAGGGAACTTCACCCCCCGCCGCCGGGTGCGGGCCATCGAACGGTTGCGGTCCCTCGGCCTGGAGAAGATGGCCGTACGGGCTGAGGCGATGCAGCATGTGCTCGCGCCACAGCCGGGCGGACTGTTGGCGGCGCTGGAGGCCGCACCGGACGCCGGGGTCATCTTCGTCGCGCACACCGGCCTGGATCGGATGCTCACCGTGACGGACGTGTGGCGGGAGCTGCCGATGGACAAGCGGATCGTGATGCGGTTCTGGTCGGTGCCGCCCGAGGAGGTGCCGTCCGGACGACAGGAACGCATCGACTGGCTGTACGACTGGTGGGCGCACATCGACCGGTGGATCGAGGCCAACCGGACCGGAACCGGTGCCCCGATCGCTCCGGACTGACGGGCTGGCATCCGGCTGCGGCCAACCCCATCCGCAGCCGCCTGTGCCGCTCGGGTTGGCATCCGGCTGCGGCCAACCCCATCCGCAGCCGGATGTGCCGCTCGGGTTGGCATCCGGCTGCGGCCAACCCCATCCGCAGCCGCCTGTGCCGCTCGGGTTGGCATCCGGCTGCGGCCAACCCCATCCGCAGCCGGATGCGCCCCCTGGTGACTTCCTGAGTGCCGGCTGAGTACGCACACTCTGGGCATCGGGCCGCCGGGGCGGGAGCATGTGAGCGTGTTGCCTCTGCCGCCGACGAACAGCTACCCGTGCCCGGTCTGCCGGGCGACCGCGACGCTGGCCGCCAACTGCCCAGGCTGCGGCCGGGCCCCGGACCCGTTGGCCGCGGAGGTGATCCGGCTCGATGGGGAGATCGCCGGACTCACCGGCCGGGTCGAGCAGGCCCGACAGGCGTATCTGACGTTGGCGGCGACGCTGCGGGACCATCAGCAGCGTCGCCAGGAGTTGGCCGCCCGGGTGCGGGTCGGCGCGTACGTCAGCCGACCGACCGGGGTACCGACGCCAAGACCGGGCCCGAGCGGCGTACCCGCACCGGCCCTGACACCGGCCGTGACCGGCGTGCCGACACCGGCCGTGGCCGGCGTACCGGGCCGTCCGGCTGCCGCCCCGGTACGGCCGGAGACCTCCACCCGTACCGTGCAGAACCTGCTGTTCATCCTCGGCGGGCTGCTGCTCGGCACCGCCGCCATCGTCTTCACCGTGGTCGCCTGGGCCACCGTCGGCATCGTCGGGCGGGCGGTGATCCTGGCGGTCGTCACCCTGTTGGCGTTGGCCGCACCGCTGCTGGCGAAGCGCCGTGGCCTGACCGCCACCGGAGAGACGTTCGCGGCGGTGGGGCTGTTACTGGTCCTGCTCGACGGGTACGCGGCCTGGTCCGTCGACCTGTTCGGGGTGGCCGACTGGCCGGGTGTCCGCTACACGGCGGTGGTGGGCGTGGTCGGCGTGGTGGTGGCTGCCGGCTACGGCAGTCTTACCCGGCTGGCCGTACCGTGGTTCGCTGCGCTGCTCGTCGCCCAGCCGGTGCCGTTGTTGCTGGCCAGCGACGCGGACCTGGCCGTCGCCGGCTGGTCGTTGACGTTCGCCGCGCTGGCCGCGCTGAACCTGGCGGTGGTGTGGCGGGTCCGGGGCGGTGGGGTCGCCCTCGCCGGGCGGATCGCCGCCTGGGTCGCGTACGGGCTCGCGCTGCTGGCCTCGACGGTGTGCGGACTCGTCGCGCTGGTGGTCGCCGAGGGGCCGCTGTTGCCCGACACCGCGCTACTGGCCGGCGTTCCGTTGCTGGTGGCGGTGCTGCTGATGGTGGCCGGCTCGGTGCTTGCCCGGAACACGGTCCTCCAACTGCTGGCCGGGTGTGCGTCGGTGCTGGCCCTGGCCGGCGCGGCGACGCGTCCGGCGGTCGAGTTGCCCGGGTCGCCGCTGTTGCCCGGTGCACTGATCGTGGTGGTCCTTGCCCTGCTGGTGATGGCGACCGCCCGGTTGTTGCCGGCCGGGGTGCGTCTCGGCCCCCGCATCGGTGGGCTGATCGTCTTCAGCGCGTTGGCGGCTTCGGCCGGTTTCATGACGTGCGTGGTGGCGGGTGCCACGGTGTTCCGCTCGCTGCCGGTGTGGCGGGCGGACGTCAGCGGCGGTACGCCATTCGACTGGCAGTTGCCGGTGGCGGTGGTGCTGGCGACCGTGGCGTTGGTGACGTTGCTGCCCCGGGGCGCCTGGATGGCCACCGCCGTCGGCGGTGCCGGGTTCGTGGCGTTGGCCCTGCCTGCCGCCGGTCTGCCCTGGTGGGCGGTACCGGTCGTGGACCTCGCGGTCGGGGTGGGGCTGCTGCTGGTGGTCCTCCGGCGTCGGCCCGCCGCCGGCCTGGTGGCCGCCGGGTCTGCTGCGGTGCTGGTCGGGCACGCGGTCCTGGTGGGGCTGGCCCGTCCGGTCAGCGCCACCGCCGTACTCGCCGTGGTGCTGTCGGCCGGGCTCGCCGTCGCCGCCACCGCCCGTGTCGGTTCCACAGTGGAGCGGGCGATCGGCGGAAGTGCGTTGGCGGTCGGATTGCTGGCCGGGCCGGCCGCGTCGACCGTCGGGCTATTCACCGCCGGGGTCGGGCCGCAGTGGCAGGCGCGGGGCGGCACCGCCGCCGTCGCACTCCTGGTCGGGGCACTCGTCGCGGTCCGTCGCTGGTGGCCGGCCTATCTGCCGTACGCCGCTGCCGCGCTGGCGGTCGCCGTACTCGGGCCGGGCCTGTTGCCGACCGTCGACCGGGCCGGCGAGCCGCAGCAGGTGTACGCCGCCGTCGCCGTACTGCTGGTGGCCATCGGTCTGTCCCTGGTCCGGCCGGTCCGGTCGGCCGTACCGTTGCTGGTCTCCGGTGGGGTGCTGCTGCTGGCTGCGGCCGTCCTGTTGCTGCCTGCCGGGCTGGCGGTGCTGGCCGGTCCGTACGCCTGGTTGGCCGAGATCTGGTCGGGGGTACCGGCCGGGGTGGGGCTGACCCCGTTCGACAGGGCACCCGCCGCGCTGGCTCGATGGGTGAACGTTCCGACCAGCATCGCGTTGGTCGTACTGACCGTCGCCGCGCTGGTCTGCTCGGTCACTGTTCAGATGCGGCGAACCCCGGACAACGCGACGGCTCAGCCGGGCACCGCCACCTCGACCCGGCCACCCGGCTGGCAGCCGAGCCTCCTCCGGCCAGCCCTGCTGCCGGCCCTGCCGTTCGCGACGACCACGGTCCTGGTGGGCCTGGCCGCCTCGGGCGCCCGGTGGCCGGTCGTGCCGGCGGTGGCGCTGCTCGGTGGTCTGGCCTGCCTGCTCACAGCCGCGTTGGCGGCGTCGCTGCGCCGGTCCTGGGCGGTGGGGCTGGTCGTACCGCTGGGGTTGGTCCTGGCCGGACCCGGTCTGGCCGGGCTGCTGCCGGCCAAGGCCAGCACGCTTGCCGGCCTGGGGGTGATCGTCGCGGTGGCCACGGTGGCGGGTGCCGTCGGTCGTACCGTGGTCGCCCGTACGGCGGGTTGGCTGACCGCCGTCGTCAGCGCGTTGATCCTCGCGGTCGCGGCGTCGCTGGCCGTCGACCTGCCGCTGCGGCTGGCTGCCTTCGCGGTGCTCGGGGTCGCCGTTCTGGCCCTGGTGGTCGGTGCCGTGCTGCGCGGCCGGCGACCGGTCGAGTCGGTCGCCGTCGATGCGCTCGGTCATGCCGGTGCGGTCATCGCTCTGTTGTTCTCGATGAACGAACACCGGTACGCGGCTGCGGTGTGCACCCTGTGGGGCCTGGTGGTCGGGCTACGTGCCCTGCGGCCGGGGGAGCCGGCACGCTACCGGTGGACCCTGGCGGGGGTGGCGGCCGGCAGCGAACTGTTCGCGGTGTGGCTGCTGCTGGCCGCCGCGCAGGTGGCGGTTCTGGAGGCGTACACCCTGCCGGCGGCGGCGCTGGCCGTGGTCGCCGGCTGGTTGGCGAACCGGGCCCAGCCGGCGTTGAACAGTTGGCTCACCTACGGGCCGGGGCTGGCCGCAGGGCTGCTGCCCACGCTGGTCTCGGTTCTGGTCGCGGACGGCCAGCCGTGGCGTCGACTGCTGCTCGGCGTCGCCGCGCTGGCCACCGTGCTTGTCGGCGCCAGGTGGCGTCGCCAGGCACCGGTGCTGCTCGGCGGCGGGACCCTCGCCCTGGTGGCCCTGCACGAGGTGGGCGGGGTCTGGGACCGGCTACCCCGATGGATCTTCCTGGCGATCGGTGGCTTCGCGTTGATCGGCCTGGCCATCACCTACGAGCGGCGTCGGCGGGACCTGGCCCGGCTGCGGGCGGCGGTACGGCGGATGACCTGACGGACCACGACCGCTGCGACGGTCCGGGTCGATGATGGTAGTGCCAGCCCTACCTCCGATTCGGGGGCCTTCAGGGTTGCCCCGACCATCGACCGTCACCAGACTTGGGCCAGCCGTGCTGCCCGGCACGCATCCACGCTACGGAGAATGGGGAGTCGATGACGGTCGGTGCGGTGGCGGAGCCTGCCCTGAGACGGGGCAGCGACTTCGCCCGGTTGTCTCGACGGATCAGCCAGGCCGGGCTGATGAACCGGCGTCCGGGCTGGTACTCGATCAAGATCGCTGTCACCGTCGGCCTCTTCGTCGCTGGCTGGGCTGCGGTGTTCCTGGTCGGTGACTCCTGGTGGCAGCTGCTGGTGGCCGTCTTCCTCGCGGTCGCCTCCACCCAGGTCGCCTTCCTCGGCCACGATGCCGGGCACCGGCAGATGTTCCGTAACCGGCGGGTCAGTGACATCGCCGGGCTGATCGCCGGCAACCTCGCCGTCGGGCTGAGCTACGGCTGGTGGGTCGACAAGCACAACCGGCACCACGCCAACCCCAACCACGAGGACGAGGATCCGGACGTCGGCGCGGGGGCGCTGGTCTGGACCCACGAGCAGGCGGAGCAGACCAGGGGGTTCGGCCGGTGGCTGGCCCGCCGGCAGGCGTACCTGTTCTTCCCGCTGCTGTTCCTGGAGGGCCTGGCCCTGCATGTGGCCAGCGTGCAGGCGTTGCGTGGCAGTACGCCGATGCGCTACCGCCGGGCCGAGGCGGTGCTGCTGGTGGCGCACCTGGTCGGCTATGTCGCGGTCCTCTTCACCGTGCTGTCCCCGGGGAAGGCACTGGCCTTCATCGCGATCCACCAGGCGTTGTGGGGGTTCTACATGGGCTGCTCGTTCGCGCCCAACCACAAGGGCATGCTGATGCCGACCGCCGAGGACGACCTGGACTTCCTGCGCAAGCAGGTGCTCACCTCACGCAACGTACGGGGCGGGTTGCTGGTCGACTTCGCGTTGGGCGGTCTCAACTACCAGATCGAGCACCACCTGTTCCCGAGCATGCCCCGGTCCAACCTGCGTCGGGCGCAGCCGATCGTCCAGCGGTACTGCGCCGAGCAGGGCATCCCGTACGAGGAGACGGGGTTGTTCGACTCGTACCGCCAGGCGTTGCGGCACCTGCACGAGGTGGGCGCCCCGCTGCGCGGAGCGTAGTCGGTCGGTATCCGGGCGGCTGCCCGACGTCGTCTACTCGTGACCGTGAGTAGCCTGAATTCTGGGAGGTTGTACCGAAGGGTCCGCCTAGTGGCGTTGCCCGCCGTCCGCAGGGTGGGCGGCGGTAGGGTCGGGCCCATGGCAGAGGTGCTCGACGCTGAGGCGGTGCGTAGCGAGCTGGACGGACTGGCAGGCTGGACCGGTAACCCGGCCGGCATCTCCCGTACCGTCGAGTTGCGCGGATTTCCCGAGGCGATCTCCGTGGTTGACCGGGTAGCGGAGGTCGCTGAGGAAATGTCCCATCATCCCGATATCGACATCCGATGGCGGACCGTGACCTTCCGGTGCGCCACCCACTCGGTCAGCGGAGTGACCCGACGGGACATCGAGCTGGCCCGTCGTATCGACGAGATTGTCCAGGGAGCGGCGTGAGATTCGAGATCAGCAAGGTCCTGGATGCGATCGAGGGGCGGGTCTGCACCGACCCGCTGATGGCCCGGGCAGTGGTCGACCTGGCCGAGCTAGTCCGCTTCGTCGACCTGGACGGCGGCCGACCGGCCAGCCTGCTGCGGCTCGGCATCACCATCGATGCCCTCGGTCGGCAGCTTCAGGAGGATGGGGCACCGGTCTATGCCGTTGTGCACCGGGGGTTGCTCTCCGACGCCGACCTGACCTCCAACGAGCGGATGGTGATCCGTCGCTGGGCCGACGACGGCCTGGTGGAGGTGTTGACCAACCCCGCTGACCGGGTGCTGGAGGTGGCCGACCTGCTCGGGCTGCCGGTGCTCAGCCGGCAACGCTACGACGGGCTGGCCGGACGGTACCCGTGGGTGAACGAGCCCGGACGGGTGCTGGCCCCGATCTCCGGCTCCAACGGTCCCACCCTGAAGGCCCGGGTGGGTGTCAGCATGCCCACGGCGGTCGGTGTGTCGCCGGCCGGTGCCAAACTGCTGGCCCGGACCTGGCGCTGCGCCGAGTCGAGCTGTGCCCTGTTCGGTGGTGGTGGCGGCGGTTCCTTCGCCGACCTGGTCCGGGTCGAACGGGCACCGTACGGCCAGCCGCCGCCGAGCCTGCGTACCGGTGCGCCGACCTGCCCCCGGCACGAGAGCCGGCTCTCCGACATCGGGCCCCGGCCGAAGGTCGAGGTGCTGGCCATCCGGATCGGTGGCCAGATCCGGCAGCGGTTCGTGGTGGCTCCGGATCAGCAGGTGGTGGTGGGACGGGCCCCCGAGCAGTCCGGCGGTATCCGGCTCGGCCAGTGGCTCAACGACGAGGCCCGACGCTGGATCAGCCGGAACCACGTCAGTTTCGAGCTGCGCGGCGGTGAACTGGTCGCGCGGGACGTGAGCACCAACGGCTCGGGGATCCGGCCCGGCGGTTCGATGGACGAGGCCAACCGGATCGCCCTGATGAACCATCAGATCCGTCCGCTCGGCAAGGGCGACATCGTCGAGCTGTATCCCGGTGTCCAGGTCGGCCGGGCCGAGAAGATGACCTCGGGCGGCAACTTCAACCCGACGTCGGTGATGGCCGAGGCGCCGACCATGGCGATCCGCCTCAAGCCGTAGCGGCCGTAGCAGTTGATGGCGGGCGGTCACCCCCGACCGGGGTGACCGCCCGCCACGTCTGGTGGACTTTGCCGCTATGTCCGGGGATTCGTCAGCCGCGCAGTACGGCGGCCAACTGCTCGACCGCGAAGTCCAACTCCTCGGTGGTCACGACCAGCGGGGGAGCCAACCGGATCGTCGAGCCGTGGGTGTCCTTGGCCAGCACCCCGCGCTCGGCCAGCCGCTCGCAGGCCTGCCGCCCGGTCATCAGCGCCGGGTCGATGTCGATCCCGGCCCAGAGACCCCGGCCGCGTACCGCCACCAGACCGTGTCCGACCAGCTTCTGTAGCGACGCGTGCAGGTGGGCACCCAACTCCGCCGAACGCTGCTGGAACTCGCCGGTGGCCAGCAGTCGTACGACCTCGGTCGCCACCGCGCAGGCCAGCGGGTTCCCGCCGAAGGTCGAGCCGTGCTCGCCGGGACGCAGCACCCCGAGCACCGCCCGGTCGGCGGCCACCGCAGACACCGGCACGATGCCCCCGCCGAGCGCCTTGCCGAGCAGGTACATGTCCGGGCTGACGCCCTCGTGGTCGCAGGCGAACGTCTCGCCGGTCCGGCCCAGCCCCGACTGGATCTCGTCGGCGACGAAGAGCACGTTGCGTTCGGTGCAGAGCTGTCGTACCCCGGTCAGGTAGCCCGCCGGCGGGACGACCACGCCCTGCTCACCCTGGATCGGCTCCAGCAGTACGGCCACCGTCGTGTCGTCGATCGCCTCGTGCAGCGCCGTCAGGTCGCCGTACGGGACGATCCGGAACCCGGGGGTGTACGGCCCGAAGTCGTTGCGGGCGTCCGGATCGGTGGAGAAGCTGACGATGGTGGTCGTACGGCCGTGGAAGTTGCCCTCCGCCACGACGATGGTGGCCTGCTCCGACGGGACCCCCTTGACCTGGTAGCCCCACTTGCGGGCCACCTTGATGGCGGTCTCCACCGCCTCCGCGCCGGTGTTCATCGGCAGCACCAGGTCCTTGCCGCACAGTTCGGCCAGCTCCCGGCAGAAGTCGGCGAACTGGTCGTGGATGAACGCGCGGCTGGTCAGGGTGAGCCGGTCGAGTTGGGCGTGGGCGGCGGCGATCAGCGTCGGATGCCGATGCCCGAAGTTGAGCGCCGAATAACCGGCCAGACAGTCCAGGTAACGGCGGCCGTCGACGTCGGTCAGCCAGGCACCCTCGGCTGATTCGATCACCACCGGCAGCGGGTGGTAGTTGTGCGCGGTCCAGCGTTCCGCGTCGCGTACCGCCGTCGGCGTACGCAGGGCGTCGTCCACGATCATTTGCTTGCCTCTCCTTCACGCAGCGTCAACGTGCAGCACTTCGGGCCGCCGCCGGCTTTACGCAGCTCGGACAGGTCGACGCCGATCGTCTCGTACCCCCGGTCGCGCAGCGCGGCGGCCAGCGTGGTGGCCTGGCTGGGCAGCACCACGTGTCGTCCGTCGCTGACCGCGTTGAGGCCGAACACCGCCGCGTCGGCGGCGGTGGCCAGCACCGCATCCGGGAAGAGCCGCCGCAGCACCGCCTGGCTGCCGGGAGAGAAGGCCGCCGGCAGGTACGCGACGTTCCGTTCGTCGAGTACGCAGAGCGCGGTGTCCAGGTGGTAGTAGCGCGGGTCGACCAGTTGCAGCGTGATCACCGGCCGCCCGAAGACCTCCTGGAGGTGGGCGTGCTCGGCGTGGGCGGTGCGGAAACCGGTGCCGGCGAGCAGCAGGTCACCGGCGAGCAGCAGGTCGCCCTCGCCCTCGTTGACGTGCTTGGGGTCGTACATCGTGAAGCCGGCGCGCTCGAACCAGGCCCGGTAGGCCGGTGCCTCGTCGGCGCGCTGCGGGTCACGGAACTGCACCGCCAGTGCCCTGCCGTCGATGACGATGCCGCCGTTGGCGGCGAAGACCATGTCCGGCAGGCCGGGCAACGGTTCGATCTCCTCGACGCGGTGCCCCAGGTCGAGGTACGTCTGACGCAGCGTCTCCCACTGCCGGACGGCGAGCGCGGTGTCGACCGGGGCGGAGGGATCCATCCACGGGTTGATCGCGTAATCGACGGCGAAGTACGTCGGCCGGCACATCAGATAGCGCCGACCGGTGGTATCCAACGTCATGTGTCCTGCTCCCAGGGGATCGGACGCGCCCGGCCACGGCACGGCTGTGGGCTGGCGTCTCAACCCACGCTATTCGGGCACGGGCGGCGGCAACCACTGGTGAGGATTGCGTTCCGCCGCTGATCGTTGCGTCTGAACGCGGACCGACCCTCGATCTGTTGCGTCTAGCCCTCGTTGATGCGTTCCGGGACTGTTCCGGACACGTTCGGGATCTGCCCGGACACGTTTCCCGGGTTGCCCGGACACGTTTCGGGGGGCGGCTTCCGCCGCCCCCCGAAAGATGTGCGTCCCGACCGGTGAACCACCAGTACTCAGTCGCTGGAACCGGTGAACCACCGTTCCGGGATCAACATGTGCCCGTCAGAACCGGTCCACAAACTGTGAGTCAAGCCACTCGCGGGCCCGCTCGACCAGGTCGGCGTCCATGTTCGGCCAGGTGAAGCCGCCGCTGATCGCCAGTCCGCCGAGGAACACGGCGCCGAGGCCGAGCAGCAGGCCGATCAGGGCGTCGGTCTTGCCGGCCACATGCCGGCGACCGGTCGCTGAGATGCCGCCGATGCTGAGCAGCAGGGCGAGCACGCCCAGGCCGATGCCGTACCCGGCGAGCGCGCCGCTGAGCACGAGGAGCACCGAGGCCACGCCGAAGATCAGGCCGAAGGTGGCCAACAGGCTGGCCCGGGGGCGGGGACCAGCGGGTACGACCCGTTCGGGGCGACGTTCGACCTCGGGGCGACGTTCGACCGTGGGTGCCGGTGCCGGTGCCGGTGCCGGTGCCGGTGGCGGGTCGGTCGTCGGCGTACGGGTGGACTTCGTTCGGTCGGTGACCGTGACCGATCCGGTGTCGTCCGGGCGGTTGCGGACGGCTACCCCGGTGGGGGACGTCTCGGTCGGGGTTGCCTCCCGGTGCCGCGAGAGCGTAGGAATCTTGACCACAACACACCTCCTCTTGACTGCGTGGCTGCGATTGCGTCCAGCACCCACGCGGGTTGTCTCTTCCGCGTCGGACGCGGGAGCAGGAGTTGACGTACCCCGATGCCTGCGTGCGCACACCTGTCCAGGTCTACTGTCTGATGTGTCCGGTTACGCCGGTCGAGTACGGCACCGGGAGGGCCATCGCCGGTCCGTGCGGGTCGAGGCGTACCCAGCAGGTGTCCGGGTCACCGCAGGTCGGGCAGCGCCCCTGGTCGTCGATGGTGTGCTCGGTGACCAGGTCGTACGTGCTGACCAGCACGTCGGGCGCACTGTGCGGCAGCGGCTCGTCGGGGTGGCGGATCCAGCCGAGGAACCGGTTGTGCAGCCAGCCGGCCGGAACGTAGTCCAGGTCGATGGAGGCTTCCACGAAGAAGCCGGCCAGGCAGACCGACAGGCTGATCAGCGCTCCGTCGTACTCGGCCCGTAGTTCGCGGCGGCGGGTGTGGCACGGCCACGGGTCTGCGCACGCGGCGCAGGTCCAGTAGGGCCGTGTCGGGTTGTGCATGGTCAATTCTGCTCCTCCTGGGTCGGCCAGTGCTGGCGGCTGATCGGTATCCGGTGTCGCGCCTGACACGGCAGGTCCGCACCGCAGGTGCACCGACGTTCCAGTGGCAGCGGGCGGTGCCGCCGCGCGAAGGTCATCGCTGCCGCCGAAATGTATTCCTCGTAGGAGACGTGCTGTTTCATCCGTCCTCCCGTAATCGGTGCATGGCGGCATTGAATGATCTTCTGAATTCCGTCGCCCGGTTGCCGGGTCGCCGCATTAATTGCGTGGACTGTCCACTCAGCATCCCGCGCTCCGCTCCCTTGCGCAACGAATCCCTTCCCCATAGCCTCGAAGTGCCTTCGGTGAATCAAGAATGCGGAGGGGGGCGGCGGGGGAAATGGCATTCATTTGTTGCACGAGGGAATTGGAGATGTTGCATCGTGGATGAAACATCGGGCTCTACCGTGCCGAGGAGGCAGCTCGGGCGGCTGCTTACACAGTTCCGGGAGGAAGCGGGGGTCACCCTCGACGCGGCGGCGGAGGCGTTGGACTGCTCTCGGCAGAAGGTCTGGCGGATCGAGAAGGGACTCGTGCCGGTACGGATCATCGACGGGCGGGCGATGTGCGCCCGTTACGGTGTGCCCGCCGAGTTGACCGAGATCGTGATCGGGCTGGCCAAGGAGACCCGGGCCAAGGGCTGGTGGCATTCCTACGGCGATGCCGTACCGACGTGGTTCTCGCTTTACGTCGGCTTGGAGGAGCGGGCCCGGCAACTCCGGCAGTATGACGGCGAGCTGATTCCGGGGCTGTTGCAGACCCGGGAGTACGCCACCGAGATGTTCCGCCGCAAGTCGCCGACGATGCCGGTGGCGGAGCGGGAGAAACTCGTCGCGGTCCGGTTGCAGCGGCAGAACGTGTTGACCCGCCGACTGCCGCCGGCACCCGTGCTCAAGGTGATGCTGAGCGAGGCGGTGCTGCTTCGGTCACCGCTCGATCGGGCCGGCATGGGGGACCAGTTGCGGCACCTGCTGGAGGTGGGCACCCGCGACAACATCTCCATCCGGGTGCTGCCGCTGGCGGTGGGCCCGTCGCTGGCCAGCGAGACCGGTGCGTTCGTCATCCTGGACTTCCCGACCACCTTCGGCCGATACGCCACCGAGCCGACCACCGTCTACATCGAAGGGATCACCGGTGCGCTCTATCTCGACAGGCCGGCCGAGGTGACGGCCTACGAGCAGGTCTGGTCGTCCCTGGACGCTCTCGCGCCGGACGAGGGACAATCGGCGTCGATGATCCGCGAAATCTTGGGAGAGCGCTATGCGTGACATGGTCGGCGCGAAGTGGCGCAAGGCCACCCGCAGTGGTGGCAGCGGTGGAAACTGTGTCGAGGTGGCGGGCAACCTCGACGGCGTGGTCGGCATCCGGGACAGCAAGGACGTCACCGGCCCGGTGCTGGCCGTGGACCCGAGCGCCTGGACCTCGTTCCTGACCGGTGTGAAGACGGGCCGCCTGATCTGATGAACCACTGACGCACTGCGGAAATCACGGCCGACCCGCTGATCGGTGCCATGCCTGGCGGATGGACTGTCAGGCTGTCGAGCTGGGTGCAGGAACGGGGCAGCCTGCGGGGAACGGCAAATGGTCGGAATCCGCTTGATCCTGCTAGCCACTGTTCGATGATCACCTAACTCCTCGCCTGCCGCGTTACGTCACTGAGCCGGAAGTGCGATGTGAGCCGGAAGTGCGGTGTGAGCCGGGTAAGCGCGGCACGGCAAGGGGCGGCGTGGCCGTCGTAGGAAAAGCGGGCGCATGAACGGGGCAGCTCGACAGTCTCCACACCACCGTCCCCCGGCCCCAGGAAAGATCCATCAGCCAGTCAACGATCCACCACCGAGTGTTCCGCGTGGACAGTGGACGGACATTGGTAGCAATAGAATGGTCGGACGGCGGCGGCAGGTTATCGATCAGGGGGTTGCCCGTGTTGACTGAGGCGTTGATCGCATTGGCGGCTGCCGGGTCCACGGCCCTGGTGCAGGCAGCGGTGACCGATGCCTGGACCGGGCTGAAGGGCGGGATCACCCGCCTGATGGGCCGGGGTGAACAGTCACGTGAGACAGTCGTCGACCAGCAGTTGGAACGGACCCGGGCGGAGCTGGAGACGGCCGGACCCCGTGTCGAACAGGTCCGATTGGCCCAGCAGGCGGCCTGGCAGGCCCGCCTTGAGGACCTGTTGGCCGAGCAGCCACAGGTGGCCGACCAACTGCGGGCGTTGCTGGCGCAGCTGGCTGACACACCCGGTGCATCGGCCGGGCACGTCAACCAACATGCTGTCGCGTTCGGCCAGGCACAGCAGGCGGTACAGGGTCACGGAACGCAGACCGTGACGTTCGGCTCCCAGCCGCCCGCCACGAACAGCGGCAGCTGACGCCTGTCCCACAAGTTCGTGGGCGGTTCCCCGACGACCGTGGAACGAGGGATGCCGTGACGCAGATAGGCCAAGGTGTCGTCGGAGACGGCAATGCACGGCAGGCGGTACAGGGCAGTGGCGTGCAGATCATCGTCCACAACGACGGCAGAGCGCCCGACGTTCCACAGCCGGCCCCGGCACCTGACGAAAGCCAGGCTGCTGTGGCTCGTACCGATCAAGGGACCGTGTCGAACCTCGCGGCCCGCAACGCGGGTTTCGTCGGCCGGGCCGCCGCCCTGGCCGCCGCCCGCCAACTACTCCAGAGCCGGGGCCGGGTCGTGGTGCGGTCCGGCAACCGGATGGGTGGGGTGGGAAAGACCCAGCTGGCCATCGAGTACGGCCACCGCCATGCCGACGACTACGACCTGACCTGGCTGGTACCCGCCGAGCAACACGACCTGATCGGTGGCCACCTCGCCCAACTGGCCATCACCCAGGGGCTCGTCGGCGCGGATGTCAGCACCCAGGCGGCGGTCGCGGCCCTGCACGCCGCGATCCGGACCCAGCCACGCTGGCTATTGATCTTCGATAACGCCGAGGATCCCCGTGCCCTCAGCCCCTGGCTGCCGCCCCGGGGCGGACACATCATCATCACCTCGCGGAGTCCGGGCTGGGACGAGATCGCCGAACTGGTCGAGGTGAACCTGTTCGACCGTGCCGAGTCGGTGGAACTGCTGCAACGGCGGATGCCGGGGCTGCCCGGTGCGGACGCCGTCCGGTTGGCACAGGAACTGGGCGACCTGCCGTTGGCGGTCGCGCAGGCCGCCAGCGTGATGGCCGAACACGGCATCTCGGCCGCCGAATACATCGACCTTCTCGTCGACAACACCTGGGACATCCTCGACAACGGCACCCCCACCAGCTACCCGGCGTCGCTGGCGGCCACCATCGGGGTCTCCCTCGACCGACTGACGGAGGAGAACCCGGCGGCGGCACAACTCCTCCAGTTGTGCTCGATGCTGGCCCCGGAGCCGATCCCACTGGCCTGGTTCACCGTGGGGGCGGCGGCGCTACCACAGCCACTGGCCGCCGCCGCTGCCCAGCAGTACACGTTCTCGACCACCCTGGTTAGGGTGATCGGAGCGCATGGACTGCTCAGCATCAGTGCTGGCGGGATGCAGGTACACCGACTCGTCAGTGCGATCGTCCGGAGCCGGCTCGACCCGCAGGAGCGGGCCGCACTGCGACAACAGGCCGACGACCTCCTCACCGCGATCGCGCCGGAGGATGCGGACGCCCCCGCGACCTGGGCGCTCTGGTCGCTGCTGGCCCCGCACATCACCGCGGCCGAGCCAGCGACCACCGGTAACGAAAAGATCCGCGACATCGCCTGTCGATTCGTACTCTATCTGCTCCGACGCGGGGAGAACGGTCCGGCGCTACGGCTCGTCGAGCACCTCTACCACAAATGGCGCGACGACATCGGATCAGACGACCGACACACGCTCAAAGCCGCAGCCGAGTACGGTCACGCAATTTACTATCAGGGACATCTCCACGAGGCGAACCGAATAATCAACGATACCTACGAGCGGCGTCAACGGGTGTTCGGTGCGGATCATCCGGACACGTTCCGGTCGGCTGGCGATCTGGTCCTGAGCCTTTTCTCGGTGGGCGACTATCAGCGGGCCCGGGAAATCGGTTCAGAGGTCCTTCCCCGTTGTCGGCGGATACTCGGTGCAGATCATGCGGACACATTGCGGGTGGCTGGTGGTCTCGCGTCGAACCTGTTCGCGACAGAAGATTACGAGCAGGCCCGCGAACTGAGCGAGGATTCGTTCGCCCGCTATCGTCGGGTGTTCGGTGAGGACCATCCCGCGACCCTGGGTGCCGCCGGCACGCTGGCAACGATCCTGCAACTGGTCGGGGAGACCGAGCGGGCACTCGCGATGGGCGAGGACCTCGTCGCTCGTAGTCGCCGGGTGCTCGGCGAGCGTCACCCGGACACGTTGAGGGTGACGGTCGGCTTTGCCATGCTGCTCGGATTGCTCGACCAGTACGAGCGGTCCCACGCCATCTACAACGACTTTCTTCCCCTCTGTCGCGAGGTGCTCGGTGTCGAACATCCCGACATGCTCCTGGCCCGGGTCGGCTTCGCCCGCGCCCTGCTCGCGATGAACAGGGCGTTCGATGCGCGCCGAATCGTCGAGGATACGCTGCCCCGACAACGGCGGGTGCTCGGCGCAGATCATCCCCAGATTCCGCCCACGGTCGAACTGCTCGACCAGATTCGAATAGCGCTCGGCGGCCGGCCGGGTGGTGGAAAATCGGCACCCAAGAAGAAGCGCAGAAAATAGGCAGCTGCGCTGCCCGGGTCGGTTACCGGGAGATCATGGATTCAGCGGGCTGACCGGTGCGGACTATGCTTGTCGGTCATGCCCGAGGGACACACGATCTATCGCCTGGCGGAGCGCCACCGTACGCTGTTCGCCGGCGACAAGGTGCTGGCCGCCAGTCCGCAGGGCCGGTTCGCCGAGGGCGCGGCGCTGCTCTCCGGCTCGGTGCTGGGCGACACCGAGGCGTGCGGCAAGCATCTGCTGCACCACTACGACAACGGGCTGAGCCTGCACATCCACCTCGGGCTGTACGGCAAGTTCGCCGACGGCGACGGTGCGCCGCCGGAGCCGGTCGGCCAGGTACGTCTCCGGTTGGCCAGTGACCGGCACTGGCTGGAGCTGCGCGGTCCCACCGTCTGCGAACTGCTCTCCCCGGTCGAGGTCGACGCACTACGCAACCGGCTCGGCGTCGACCCGCTACGGGCCGACGCCGACCCGACCGCCGCGTACGCCCGGATCCGGCGCAGCAACGTGGCCCTGGCCGCGCTGCTGATGGACCAGTCGATCGTGGCCGGCACCGGCCTGATCTTCGTGACCGAGGTGCTGTACCGGGCCGGGCTGCCACCGACCCTGCCCGGCCGGCAGCTCACCCCGGCGGCGTGGACGACGATCTGGGCGGATCTGGTCGAGCTGATGGGCGCGGCGGTGACCGCCGGAAAGATCGACACGGTCCGCCCGGAGCACCTGCCGGAGGCGATGGGTCGCCCACCGCGCGTCGATCCGCACGGTGGCGAGGTGTACGTCTACCGGCGCGCCGGCCTGCCCTGCCACGTCTGCGGCACCGAGATCCGTCGGGGCGAACTGGCCGGGCGGAACTCGTACTGGTGCCCTACCTGCCAGCCGTCCTCCGCCGGACTCGCCGGTTCCTCATGAGGGCCGGTTGGCCCCGAAGGCTGCGGCGCGACCCCCTGTGCTCGCGCTGTTGACGACCGCCGAAGCGGAACCGTGCGATGGGCCGCACACGGGTTCACCGAGGCAGGAGCAGCCCTCGGTCGGCCATGTGGGCTCGCAACGTTTCGGCGTCCTCGGCGGACATCAAGTGGCGTGGGATCACGGTTGCCGGCATCCGGCCGACGTACACGATCCAGAAGTCCGGGGTGTTCCTCACCTGGGTGACCCCGTCCCAGGCGATGCCGCCGGACTCCGAGCCGCTGCGCATCATGATGTTGTCATCGGTGATGTCGTAGGCACCCTCGACGGCGTAGCGACTGGAGCGGCGCTGGGCGCGCCACCGCACCCACGTCGGGTACAGCATCGACAGCAGGCCACCCATGACCATCGACATGCACAGCGGCGAGATTTGGTCACCCCACGCGAAGCCCCGCGAGACGGCGAAACCGATCGCCCCGACCGCCACCAGCACCGCGCCGACATAGCGGTACTTGCGTAGCCGGACGCTGCTGAGCGCGGCGGCCACGCGGCCCGGGTAGGCGGGATCGGCTGGGACGTCGAAACGGATGTGCACGCCAGAACGATAGTGGCCCCAGGCGCACCCCGGGCAGCGCCTGACTCGCGCCCTGCTGACGGGGTCGGTGGTCGTTGGCGAACGACCACCGGAAATACCGGTCAGCCGGCCTTGTAGGTGAGGTAGTGGCCCTTCGGCCAGCTGTGGAAGTTGTTGAGCTCGGACGGCTGACCACTGCAGTCGGGGGTCCGGTAGCCGGAGACGCTACCGAAGCCGCCGCTCCAGGCGAGCAGCCAGGTCGCGTCGGTTGGGACCTGACGGCAGACGTCGTCAGGTTTGCCCTGCCTGCCGACTACTTCGGTCGGGTAGCTCGAATAGAGGACCAGGCCCTCGTCGGGGCTCTTGACCGGGTCGCCAGCGGCTGCGGGTAATGCCGGTAGCGTCGCGGTCAGAGTGGTGATCAGGACGGCGGCGAGACCTGCGGCGATTCGGCTGACGGGATTGCGCATGAGTGTCCTTCCGGTGCGTTCTTCCGCTAGCTCCAGCGGACTCTCACTCTTGAATACGACCAGTTCAAGCCCGCCCCATGGCTCATGATCGGTGCAACAGGGGTGTTGCAGTGGTTGAAGAGCTAGGCATCTGCCGGTGCTGTGAAAGGGGAACTTGTCCGATGGGGGCATCAGGAAACACGGGCGGACTGCCGTTGAAGTCGTCGGAGAGCCCGCCGGACTCGACGGACCCGAGTGGTCTCTGCCTGCGGTGCGGAAAGCCGTTGAACGAGGTCAGTGTGGCGTCTGGATCCGGATCTCCTGAGGCGTGTCGGTCGGGGCGGTGAAGGCGAGGAGTTTGGCGCCTTCGGCGGTGAGGGCCTCGTGGTCGGCTTTGGGCAGTGCGGTGAACGGTTCGATGAGCAGGGTCGCGTGGCCGCGGGAGGGTGCGATTTTCCAGGTGCCGGCGACATGACCGTCGATGAGGATGGTGGGGGCGATCATGGCTCCGATGCAGACGCGTTTGCGGGTGGCGTCGGTCATGAGGCGGGTGCGGTTGGCGTAGGCGACGATCAGGTTGTCGAACGCGGGCAGGAACCGTGGCGGAGCGGGGATGTCTGGATCCGGGAGCGGTGCGTCGGGTAGGTCGAGTACTTCGTTGCCGGCGTCGTCGCGGAAGGTGCGAAGTTGGTGGCTGATCCGGTCGGCGATCTCGCGTAGCCGGGTCAGCCCGGACCAGGTCTGGATGTCGGCCACGGTGGCCGGGCCGTACGCGGCGAGGTAGCGGCGGATCAGATCTTCCGGACGGGGTCGGGTCGCCAGCGGTTCGCCGAGCCAGTCCTCGGCGAGGGTGAACGGGGTGGCGCCGCCCCTGCCCCAGGTGCCGCTGGGTGGCGGGTGCACCACGGGTACGAGGGCCTGGACGGACCAGGCGAGCGCTTCGGGGTTGCGGTCGGGCCATCGTTCGGCGAGCCGGTCGCGTAGTTGCGGGCGGGTGAGGGTCTGCCCGTGGAGCAGCGCTCGGCCAACGGCGCCCAGTTCGGCCAGGTCCATGCCGGCGGTGTCCCGGCCGAAGGCGGCCTGTCGGCCGCGGTCCAGCGCGGGCTGCATCAGCGGACGGAGCCACCGGTAGTCCCGGGCGGTGACCAGGTGCTGGGTGCCGCGAAGCACCGATCCCCGCACGAGGTGACGGTTGTACAGGAGGTCGGTCAGCTCCCGGTGGTGGAAGTTCTCCAACCGGCTCCACAGGCCGATGTACGGGCTGTTGGGTGCCTGGGCCTGCATGCCGACCAGGTGGGCGACGGCGTCGCCGGGCGGCAGGTGCCCGCGCTGGAGCAGCAGTTGGCGGTGCATTGCGGCCCGGTTGAGCGTGCGCGAGCTCAGCACGGCGGTGGTGGGCGGGTTGGACATCGGGTCGGTCGTCCCGTCTGTGAGGCGTGTCGGGGCGGGGACCCGGCGGCCGACCCGTCCGGGTCGGCCGCCGGGTTTCGGGCGGGTCAGCGCAGCGGGCGCAGGAAGGTACGCAGGTCGCTGACGAGCAGGTCGGGGGTTTCCATGGCGGGGAAGTGGCCGCCGCGGTCGAACTCCGACCAGTGCTGGATCGCGCCGGTGGGGTCGAGCAGGCTGCGGATGCTGTTGTCCGCGGCGAACACCGCCACCCCCATCGGCGGGCCGCCGGGCGCGACGGGGCCCGATCCGGCCGCGCCGGCCTGCTCGACATAGGCGCGGAATGCCTGCATGCCCTCGTAGGTGAAGTTGGCCGAGGAGGCGCCGCTTCGGGTGTACCAGTACACGCTGACGTTCGTCAGCAGCTGGTCGCGGTCGACGGCGTCCTCGGGCAGTTTCGCGGCCGGATCGGTCCACGCCTGGTACTTCTCGACGATCCAGGCGAGCTGGCCGATCGGGGAGTCGGTGAGTGAGTACCCGAGGGTCTGCGGCCGGGTGGCCTGCACGTGCAGGTAGCCCATGCCGTCGCGTTGGAACTCGTTGAACCGCTCGGCTCGGCGGCGGTCAACGCCGGCCAGTCCGGTCAGGTCGACCGGCGGGCCGAAGGGGAACGACCCCGGCCCGTTGATGTGTGTGCCGACGACCTTGCCCGCAGCGACCATCGGCAGCATCCCGGTCACGCCGGCGCCAACGTCGCCGCCGTGTGCGGCGTACCGGTCGTAGCCGAGCCTGCTCATCAACTCGGCGAACGCCGACGCTACCCGGAACAGGTCGCCCCAGCCGGCTTCGCGCAGCGGGGTGGAGAACCCGAACCCCGGCAGGGACGGCACGACCAGGTGGAACGCGTCCGCCGGGTCGCCGCCGTGGCGGCGGGGGTCGGTCAGCGGGCCGATCACCTGCTGGAACTCCACGACCGAGCTGGGCCAGCCGTGGGTGATCAGCAGCGGCAGGGCGTCCGGCTCAGGCGAGCGCGCGTGCAGGAAGTGGATGGCCTGCCCGTCGATCTCGGTGGTGTACTGCGGGATCTCGTTGAGGCGGGCCTCCTGCGCCCGCCAGTCGTAGCCACCCGCCCAGTACCCGGCCAGGTCCTTGAGGTAGTCCACCGGCACCCCGCGGCTCCACCCGGTCCCGGGCACCTCGTCGGGCCAGCGGGCGTTGTCCAGCCGGTAGCGCAGGTCGTCCACCGCCGCCTGCGGGATGTCGATACGGAAGGGGCGGATCGTGTCGTCGTCGGTCATGCCGGAAACAGTAGAAGCAATTGCGGAAAGGATCGTTCCGCGTTGGTGGCACACTTAAAAACGTGATCGACACCTCGGCGCGGCTACTGCGCCTGCTGTCCCTGCTGCAGACCCCGCGCGACTGGACCGGTCCCCAACTGGCCGAGCGGCTCGCGGTGACCACCCGCACCATCCGCAACGACGTCGAACGACTCCGCAGCCTCGGCTACCCCGTCGCCGCGACCCCCGGCGTAGCCGGCGGATACCGGCTCGGCGCCGGCGCCAACCTCCCGCCGCTGCTGCTCGACGACGACGAAGCCGTCGCCGTCGCGGCCGGCCTGCGCACCGCGGCCGGCGGCACCATCACCGGGATCGAGGAAACGTCTCTTCGCGCCCTCGCCAAACTCGAACAGGTACTCCCCGCGCGGCTGCGCCACCGGGTCAACACCCTGGCCGCCGTCACCGTGCCGATGCCCGGCTCCGGCCCCACCGTCGCCGTCGACACCCTCACCGCCATCGCCGCCGCCTGCCGCGACCACCAACGGCTCCGTTTCGACTACCAGACCCACGACGGCGCGACCAGCATCCGAGTCACCGAACCCCACCGGCTGGTCCACACCGGCCGCCGCTGGTACCTCGTCGCCTGGGACATCGACCGAGCCGACTGGCGCACCTTCCGCCTCGACCGTCTCACCCCCCGCACACCCATCGGCCCCCGATTCACCCCACGGGAACCACCCGACGGGAACCTCACCGGCTACGTCGCCCGCGGCCTCAGCACCGCCACCTGGCGGTACCACGCCCGCGTGACCGTGCACGCGCCGGCCGAAACGATTACCGCCCGACTACCCCCGGCCGTACACGTCGAACCGATCGACGAACACACCTGCACCGTCACAGCCGGCTCCGACACCCCCCACATGCTCGCCACCTACCTCGGCATGCTCGACGCCGACTTCCACTTCAACGCCGACGACGCCCCAGAACTCGCCGAACACCTACACAAACTCGCCGACCGCTACCAACGCGCCCCACAACGACCCCCCACCGGCACCACAGCAAGAAATCGACCATAGCCAGCACCACCTCGCCGCAGGTCGTTACGCCAACGGGACCCGCTCCTCCCGTTGGCTCCGCACCACCGACGTGTCACACGCGACCGTCAGATCTGCCACCACGAGATCGTTACGACCTTGCAGTTCGTCATCGCTCGATGTCGTGATGTTGGGGCGGGTCCGGTATCTGGCCGACCGGCTCGGCGTTAGCTCGTGGCCTGTTCGCCCTCATCCAGCCCGCCACCAGCAACCCTGACCCAACGCCAGAGCCATAACGGACATCGGCTCCCGAACCACCCTGGCAGAGGACGTCTGATTCACGTAGTTTGTGCGTTGTGGCGGTTTAGTCGTTTCGCCAGGTTTGGGTGTTTTCGGCGGTGAGGCGTTTGGCGAGGTTGTCGATCATGGCGATGGTGATCATGCTGGCGGAGTTGTCGGGTCGGGCTTCGTAGTCGCGGACCAGGCGCCGGTGCTGCATGAGCCAGCCGATGCTGCGTTCGACGACCCACCGCCGTTTGACCACCGAGAAGCCTTTGGCCTGTGGATCCTTTGTGACGGTCTCGACGTCGATGCCGAGTGCGGCATCGTGTTCGACGACCTTGCTCTTGAATCCGGCGTCGACCCAGGTCTTGGCCAGGGTGGGGTAGGTGGCCTTGGCCTGGTCGAGCAGGTCGATGCCGATGGTGTTGTCGCTGGCGCTGGCGGCGGTGACGATCACGGCGAGGACGAGGCCGAGGGTGTCGGTGATGATCCCGCGTTTACGGCCTACGATCTTCCTCCCGGCGTCGATGCCCTGCGTGGACAGTGGGACGTTGGTGGAGGTCTTCACGCTCTGGCTGTCCATGATGGACGCGGTGGGGTGGATCGTGCGGCGTGGTGGTCGTGTACAAGGCCGGTGAGGTTGTAGTTCAGCTCGGTGAAGATGCCCTCCTTGCTCCATGCGGCGAAGTAGCCGTAGACGGTGCGGTACGGCGGGAAGTCGTGCGGTGGGTAGCGCCAGGCGATGCCAGTGCGGTTGACGTACAGGATGGCGTTGAAGATCTCGCGCAGGTCGTGGGTGCAGGCGCGACCGCCGACGCCCGCGTCGGTGCGGGCCTGTCGCCAGGCGGTCAGGCGGGGTGTGATCAGTGTCCACCGGGCGTCGGACAGATCGGATGGATAGGCTCGTCGTGCCGTTATGGTGTAGGAGTACGGCGGCCCGCCGCTGGCTCGACGGACGCCATGTCCGCTGATTTCAGGGTGTAGGTGAACCAGACACGATCGAGGGTTGAAATGCTCCTATTCTGGTCAGGTCTGCGTCCGGCGAGATGCGCTCTTTCTGGATCGGGTCGGACACTTTTCGCTATCGAGGTTGAGGCGCGAATTGGCCGCTACTGACATAAAGGTGAAGCAGACGTTTTCTAAGGATGCGTTCCACGTGCCGAGCAGCCCGGTCTTGCCGCCGCACCGGCCCCGGCCGTACCCGTTGCCGGTCTGTGTCAGCCCGCGTATCACCGCGTTGGCCGCCGCCGTCGCCCAAGCGGACGAGTCCGCGGCGGCGGAGGCCGTGGCAGCGTTCTGGGCGCAGGTCGCCGCGGAAGGTACGCCGGTGGTGGAGCCCGACGGCACCGACCACGTGGTCACGTTCCTGTGGCGGGACGAATCGGCGCGGGCGGTCGTACTGCACCTGAACAAGCTGACCGACTTCCACGACCTGCGACAGAGCACGATGCACCGGCTGCCCGGGACGGACGTGTGGCACCTCAGCTACCGGATGCCGGGCACCTGGCGGGGGAGCTACACGATCGGCCCGCTGGACGTACCGGTGTCGGAGTTCGACCCGACCGGCGCGCCCGACCGTACCCTCTGGCAACGGCTACGGTCGGCGACGGTGACCGACCCGCTCAACCGGTTTCCGCTGGCGGACGGACCCGACGGGCCGGTGCTGTCGACGGTGAGCTTGCCGGACGCGCCCCCGCAGCCGTGGCTGGCCCCGCGACCGGGTACGCCGAGCGGCAGCGTCACGGTGCACCGGTTCGACAGCGCCGCGCTCGGCGGTACGCGTACCGTCCGGCTCTGGGCACCGCCCGGCGGCGGGGACGCTGACCTGGGCCGGTACGGCGACCGGCCGGCTGACCTGGGCCAGCGCGACGACCTGGCGGTGGTGGTCCTGCTCGACGGCGACCTCTGGGGCGACCAGGGTGCCCTAGGCTCCACTCTGGACAATCTCGTTGCGGCGGGCCGCATTCCGCCGACGGCGGTGCTCATGGTCGATCCGGTCGACCTGCCGACCCGTACCCGGGATCTTGCCTGCAACCCGTCCTTCGTGGACTTCCTCGTCGACGAGCTGCTGCCCTGGGCCGGTCGGCGGCTGCCGATCACCGCCGACCCGGCGCGTAGCGTCATCGCCGGGCAGAGCCTGGGTGGGCTCACCGCCGCCTACGCCGCGCTTCGCGCACCGCACCGGTTCGGGGCCGTACTGTCCCAGTCCGGTTCGTTCTGGTATCCCCGCGACGACTGGTTCGCCACCCGGGCCGCCGGGACGGCAGCAGCCCGCCACATCCGCTGGTACATCGAAGTCGGCACCCGAGAATGGGATCTGCTCGACCGGACCCGGCGACTTCGCGACGTCCTGCATGCTGCCGATGCCCCCGTCGACTACCACGAGTACGACGGCGGCCACGACCCGGTCTGCTGGCGAGGCGGCCTGGCCGACGGCCTGATCACCCTGCTTGGGGTGTAAGGAAGGGCCCCTTCTTATCGCTTTCTGCCTTGAAAGGGGCCCTTCCTAACACCTCTCGCCGGGGGCGTTGGACTCTCCCACGATGGGAGGGCCGACGATGGGAGCATGCCCGAGGAGTTCCTGGCCATCGGCCAGTTTGCCCGGCTTTGTCGGCTGAGTGTCAAGCAGTTGCGGCACTACGACGACGTGGGGCTGCTACCGCCGGCACACGTCGACCCGGTCACCGGCTACCGCTACTACGGTCGGGACCAGGTACGAGACGCGCTGGCGATCGCCCTGCTCCGTACGCTCGACGTGCCGCTGTCGGCGATCGCGCAGACCCTGCGCGGCGACGCGAGCGCCCAGACCGCCGCCCTGCGCGCCGAACGGGACCGGCTGGAGGCCCGGCTGGCCCGGCAGCGCAACACCCTCGCGGCACTGGAACGACTGCTTCGGGACGGGTTACTCCAGCAGGAGGTCGGTCTGACCCGGGAACCGCCCCGGCGGCTGCTGGTCGCCCAGGCGGTATGCGCCCCGGACGGTATCGGTGTGGCGATCGCCGGATGCATGACGCAGTTGTCGGGTGTGCTGCCCGGCCTGTCGTGGACCCCACCGATGTGGGGACTGTTTCCGGTCGACGTCGACCGACAGATGCACATCGCCGTCGGCGTGGAGAGCGCCGCCGACCCGGTGGGCGGGACGACGGTGGAGTACCTACCGGGGGGACCGGCGGTCGTCGCCACCCACGTCGGCCCGTACGAGCATCTGGCCCTGACCTACCAGGCGATGTTCGCCTGGATCCACGAGCGCGGGCTGCACCCCAACGGTCCGGTACGCGAGGCGTACCTGACCGATCCGACGACGAGCGATCCGACCCAGTTGGCGACCCGGATCGTCATCCCCATCGAGGAGGAGGACGAATGCTGAGCACGGACTTCAAGAAGGTGCACAAGGACCTGTACGGGGCGAGGACCGAGCCGGCCCTGGTGGACGTACCTCCGTTGCGGTTCCTGGCGGTCGACGGCGCTGGTGATCCCGACGGACCGGTCTGGCGGGCGGCGGTCGAGGCGCTGTACGGCGTCTCGTACTTCGCGCGGTTCGCCCTGAAGAATGCGGGCGTCGTGGAGTATCCGGTGATGCCGTTACAGGGGCTGTGGTGGGTGGACGGCGGGTGGGACATCACCGAGCGGGATCGGGCCGACTGGCGGTGGACCATGATGATCATGCAACCGCCGCAGGTCACGGCGGACCTGGTCGCGCAGGGCATCGCCACGACGGCGAAGAAGAAGCCGTCGGCCGCGGTGGATCGGCTTGAGCTGCGCGAGTACGCCGAGGGGCCGTCGGCCCAGATCCTGCACATCGGACCGTACGCCGCCGAGCGGCCCACGATCGAGCGGCTGCTGGCCTACGTGGCGGAACAGGGCCGGCAGGTCTGCGGTCGGCACCACGAGATCTACCTGTCGAATCCCAGCCGTACCGCCCCGGAGAAGCTGAAGACGATCATTCGCTATCCGGTGACGCCGCCGCCAGCCTGAGCTTCGTGTGCACTCCCTGTCGCTCACGCGACGTGAAACGCGCACGCAACCCGACACCCGCACACAACCCGACGGTTGCCCTGCCCTGCACTCAGGTGGCGGCCATCACCGCGTCGGACGCCTTGCGGGCGGCGATCAGCACCGGATCCCAGACCGGGGAGTACGGCGGTGCGTAGCCGAGATCGAGACCGGTCATCTCGTCCACCGTCATCCGGTTCCACAGTGCCACGGCCAACGGGTCGATCCGTTTGGCCGCCTCGGAACGGCCGACGATCTGTGCGCCGAGCAGCCGACCACTGCGCCGCTCGGCGAGCAGTTTGATCGTCATCGGCGCGGCTCCGGGGAAGTAGCCGGCGCGGCTGGTCGACTCGATCCGTACCGAGACGAAGTGGTACCCGGCGGCGGTGGCGTCACGTTCGCCCAACCCGGTACGCGCCACCTCGAGTTGGCACACCCGGGTCACGGCGGTGCCGACCACCCCGGGGAAGGTGGCGTACCCGCCGCCGATGTCGATGCCGGCGACCCGACCCTGCTTGTTGGCGTGTGTGCCGAGCGGAAGGTACGCCGGTTGGCCGGTCACCCGGTGGAAGGTCTCGACGCAGTCACCGGCTGCCCAGACGCCGTCCACCCCGATCACCCGCTGTCGTCGGTCGACCCGTACCCCGCCGGTCGGCCCGAGCGGCAGGCCCGCGGCGGCGGCCAGGGCGGTGTTCGGGCGTACGCCGAGGCCGAGGACCACCACGTCGGCCGGGATCAGGCCGTCGACGGTCTGCACCCCGGTGACCCGCCCGTTCGCGGTGGTCAGCCCGGTGACCTCGCATCCGGTACGGACGTCGATGCCGACCTGGGTCATCGCCTCGCGGACCAGCACCGCCATGTCCGGGTCCATCGCCGACATCGGCTGCTCGGACCGGTCGAGCAGGGTGACCGAGAGGCCCCGGTGGATCATCGCCTCGGCCATCTCGACCCCGATGTAGCCGCCCCCGACGACCACCGCCCGCTCGGGTCGGGGGCTGCCGTCGAGCCAGGCCAGCAGTGCCGAGCCCTCGTCGAGGGTCTGTACGCCGAAGACCCCGCCCGCGTCCGGCCGGGCCCATCCGGGGCTGGTCGGCGAGGCACCGGTGGCGTACATCAGCAGGTCGAACGGTTCGCGGACCTCGCCGCCACCGACCAGGTCGCGGGCGACGATCTCGCGTCGGTCCAGGTCGATGGAGGTGACCTCGTGGCCCAGGCGTACGTCGATCTGGTGCTTGCTGCGGAACGTGGCTGGATCCCGGGCAATCAGGGCATCCCGGTCAGCCACCAGACCACCAACCCAGTACGGGATGCCACAGGCCGAGTATGACGTAAAGTGACCGCGCTCGAACGCGACGATTTCCAGATCGTCCGCTCCGCGGCTGCGTCGGGCCTGTGAGGCGGCGGCCATCCCGCCGGCGTCTCCACCAATCACGATCAGTCGTTGCGTCACGCCAAGCATTCTCCCCCGGGCGTCGGCGGCGCGCCGGTCGGCGCTTTGCTAATGCGCATTAGTCAGGGAACTTACCCGGAGCAAAGTTTGTCGTCCAGCTCTTGACAGCGGCCGGGCCGGGGCAGCAGTATCCCAGGAACACCGAACTGGTTATACGTATTAGCGCCACCGACCCCCTGTCGCCCCCTGACGCACCCCCCGTCGAGCCGAAGGACCCCACCCGTGACCCCTGCCCCCAGGCGCGTTACTCAGCGTGATATTGCCCGGCTGGCCGGCGTCAGTCAGGCGACGGTGTCCCTGGTGCTCAACAACCGGGCCGACAGCGAGGTCCGGATCGCTCCCGAGACCCGGGAGCGGGTACTGCGCACCATCCAGGAAACCGGTTACGTGGCCGACCCGGTCGCTCGCCGGCTCGTCTCCCGGTTCAACCGGATCATCGGCGTCTTCACGTACGAGCCCGCCTTCCCCAGCGCCAGTCGGGACTTCTTCCACCCGTTCCTGTTCGGCATCGAGGAGTACGCCGAGCGGGTCGGCTGCGACCTGCTGCTGTTCACCAGCGCCCCGGTGGTCGACGGGCGGCGGCGCATCTTCCACCAGGACAACCGGCTGCGCCTGGCCGACGGCTGCATCCTGCTCGGTCAGGAACTCGACGTGGACGAACTGACCCGGCTCAACACCGACGGGTACCCGTTCGTGGCGGTCGGTCGACGCGACGACGCGGGCGGCCCGGTGCCGTACGTCGGTGCGGACTACGCCGACGCGGTCCGGCAACTGGTCCAGCGCGCCCAGCGGTACGGCCACCGCCGGATGGCGTACCTGCGGATGGAGATGACCGCGGAGTCCGCCGCCGACCGCCGCCTCGGGTTCACCGAGGAGATCGGCGCAGCCGAGAGCGGTGCCGAGCTCGTCACCGACGGTCGGTCCGCCGACGAACTGCTCGACCGGGTGCTGGCCGATGGCGCCACCGTCGCCTTCGTCGAGGACTTCGCCGTCGTGGTCGAGTTGGACCGGGCCGCCCGTCGTCGCGGCCTGGCCGTACCGGGTGACCTGTCGATCCTGGCGCTCGGCGACCCCACGGTCCCGGTGCCCAGCGACGTCGCCTTCACCGGCTTCCTCATCCCCCGCGAGGAGATGGGCCGGCAGGCGGTCGAGGTGCTGGTCTCGATGGTCAACGGCAGCGCCGAGTCGGATGGCGCGGGCGGGGCGGCCGGCGCGGGGACCGGCACCTACGGCGAAGAAAGCGGCGAAGAAACCAGCGCCGAAGACGGCGGAGAAACCGTACGACAGCGTCTCCTGCCGTGCGAACTGGTCGAGGGCAGCACCCTCGGCGCACCTGATCGGACGGTCCACCGCAGCTGAGCGGTGACCGGGCTATTGGAAGGAAGCAAGTGGCACAGATGCGTGCGGACGTCCTGGTCGTCGGCGGTGGGCTCGGCGGCGTCGCTGCCGCCCTCGCGGCGGCGCGGGCCGGCCGGTCCGTCGTACTCACCGAGGAGTTCGACTGGCTCGGTGGGCAGCTCACCAGCCAGGCCGTCCCGCCGGACGAGCACTCCTGGATCGAGCAGTTCGGGGCAACCGCCAGCTACCGGGAGTTGCGTAACGGGATCCGCAACTACTACCGGCGGCACTACCCGCTGACCGCCCGGTCGCGGGGGTGGACCGACCTCAACCCCGGTGCCGGTTGGGTCAGCCGGCTCTGCCACGAGCCCCGGGTGGCGGTCGCGGTGCTGGAGGAGATGCTGGCCCCGTACCGGGGGTCGGGGCGGTTGACCGTGCTCCAGCCGTATCGTCCGGTGGCGGCCGAGACCGACGGCGACCGGGTCGTCGGGGTCACCGTCGCGCACCGCGACCGGGACGAGCGGATCGACATCACCGCCCCCTACATCCTGGACGCCACCGAGACCGGTGACCTGCTGCCGCTCACCGGCACCGAGTACGTGACCGGCTTCGAGGCCCAGTCCGAGACCGGCGAGCCCAGCGCGCCGGCGCAGGCGCAGCCGCTGAACATGCAGGCGGTCTCGGTCTGCTTCGCCCTCGACCACGTCGACGGCGACCACACCATCGACCGGCCGGCCAACTACGACTTCTGGCGCGACTACAAGCCGGACTTCTGGGGCGACCGACTGCTGTCCTGGCGGTCCCCGCACCCGCGCACCCTGGAGATCGTCGAGCGGAGCTTCACCCCGAACCCCGACGACGACCCGCTGAGCGTCAACGCCGACCAGCGGCTCAACCCGGGCGACGGCAACCTGTGGACGTTCCGGCGGATCGCGGCCCGGCGCAACTTCGTCGACGGCGCGTACGCCAGTGACATCACCCTGGTCAACTGGCCGATGATCGACTACTTCGAGGGTCCGGTCATCGACGTGCCGAACGCGTCCTGGCACCTCGCCCAGGCACGGGAACTGTCGTACTCGGTCCTCTACTGGATGCAGACCGAGGCACCCCGCCCCGACGGTGGCACCGGCTTCCCCGGACTGCGGCTGCGCGGCGACGTCACCGGCAGTGCCGACGGGCTGGCCCAGGCGCCCTACATCCGGGAGTCGCGGCGGATCCGCGCCGAGTACACCGTCGTGGAGCAGGACCTGTCGCTGGCCGTACGCGGCGACCGGGGCGCGGTGAAGTACCACGACTCGATCGGTGTCGGCATGTACCGCATCGACCTGCACCCCTCCACCGGCGGCGACAACTACATCGACGTCGGCTCCTGCCCGTTCGAGATCCCGCTCGGCGCGCTCATCCCGAACCGGGTGGAGAACCTCCTGCCGGCCGGGAAGAACATCGGCACCACCCACATCACCAACGGCAGCTACCGGCTGCACCCGGTGGAGTGGAACGTCGGCGAGGTCGCCGGCCTGCTGGCCGACTTCTGCCTGGAGCGGGGCGAGTCGCCGCGGGCGGTCCGCAACGACCCCGCCCTGCTGGCCGACTTCCAGGCGCGCGCCACCGCAGCCGGCGTGGAACTGCGCTGGCCCGAGATCGCGGGTTACTGACCCACGGAAAACGCAGCTACCGTTCAAATACCCCCGAATACGGCTACATGCTGAAACACCCCCGAATAAGGAGATAACCGTGAAGATAGGAAAGGGTCTGCGCGTCACCGCTGCCGCGCTGGCCGGCCTGGTCGGCCTCGCCGCCTGTGGCGGCGGGGACGATGCCGCCGACAGCGGCCCGGTCACTCTGCGGATGACGCTCTGGACCGCCAACGAGGCGCACCTCAAGCTGTTCAACGAGATCGCCGACGAGTACAAGAAGACCCACTCGAACATCGCGGAGATCAAGTTCGACCCGCTGCCGTTCGACAACTACACCACCACGCTGACCACCCAGATCGCCGGCGGCAACGCCCCGGACCTGGCCTGGATCTTCGAGAACTCGGCGCCCGACTTCGTCTCCTCCGGCGCGCTGATGCCGCTGGACGAGACCCTGAAGAAGACCGAGGGCTACGGGTACGACGACCTGTCGCCGGCCACCCTCAAGCTGTGGCAGGACGGCGGGAAGCTGTACGCCTACCCGTTCTCCACCTCGCCGTTCGGTGTGTTCGTCAACAACGACATGCTCAAGAAGGCCGGTCAGAAGACCCCGGCCGAACTGATCGCCGCCGGCCAGTGGAACTGGACCAACGCCCTGGCCGCCGCCTCGGCCACCAACGCGTCGACCGGCAAGGCCGGCCTGGTGATCCGGGACTTCGACTACAAGGGCTGGGACAACCTCTCCACCTACTTCACCGGCTGGGGCGCCCAGGCGTGGAGCGCGGACGGCAAGAGCTGCGGCTTCACCTCCCCGGAGATGGTCGACGCGATGACCACCCTGCACAAGGCGATCTTCGTCGACAAGGCACTGCCGGGACCGGGCACCACCGCCGACTTCTTCGCCGGTGAGGCGGCCATGACCGTCACCCAGATCTCGCGCGCCTCCCTGCTCAAGGACGACGGCTTCGCCTGGGACCTGGTCCCGTTGCCGGCCGGCCCGAAGGGCAACTACTCGGTGGTCGGCCAGGCCGGCATCGGAGTCATGAAGAAGAGCAAGAACGCCCAGGCGGCGGCGGACTTCCTGGCGTACTTCACCAACGCCACCAACTCGGAGAAGCTGGCCCAGTTCTTCCCGCCGCCGCGTCAGTCGCAGCTGACCGCCGAGACGCTGGCCAAGACGAACCCGAAGCTCAAGCCCGAGCAGCTACAGAAGGTCGTCATCGACGGCATCACCAACGGTGTCGTCAAGCCCAACCACGCCGGTCAGGCCGAGCTCAGCCAGCAGGTCCGGGCCGCACTCGACCCGATGTGGAAGCCGGACGCCGACGTCAAGGCGGTACTGGAAGGCGTCTGCACCAAGATCCAGCCGTTGCTGGCGAAGTAGGGACTCCCAGACATGTCCGAGACGGACACCGTGGCGGACCGGGCCGGATCCCGGTCCGCCACCGGGGGGCGTCGCGCCACCCCGGGTGGACCACGACCGGCGGGTGAACGCCGGCCGTACTGGACCGCCCGGCGGCGGGACCAGCTCACCGGCTACCTGTTCATCACCCCGCAAATGCTCGGCAGCGCGGTCTTCGTGATCCTGCCGTTGATCCTGGTGGTCTGGTACAGCCTGCACGAGTGGAACGTGCTGGCCGGCACCTTCGACTACGTCGGGGCCGAGAACTACCAGGCGCTGGCCGACGACACCAACCTGCCGGGCGTACTGAAGGCCACCGGACTGTTCTCGATCGGGCTGGTGATCTTCAACCTCGCCCTGGCGTTGCTGCTGGCGGTGCTGCTCAACCAGCGACTGCGCGGCAGCATCGTGTTCCGCACCCTCTTCTTCTCGCCGGTCGTCGTGTCGCTGGTGGCCTGGACCATCGTCTGGGGCTTCCTGCTCCAGGACAACGGTGGGATCAACGGGCTGCTCGACACGATCGGCGTCGACGGGCCGAACTGGCTGCGTGGTGAGACCACCGCCATGCTCTCGGTCATCGTCGTACAGGTATTCAAGAACGTCGGCCTCAACATGGTGCTCTTCCTGGCCGCCCTACAGGGCGTACCGGCCGAGCTGTACGAGGCCGCCGAGGTCGACGGGGCCAGCCGGATGCGCCAGTTCTGGCGGATCACGGTGCCGTTGATCAGCCCGACGATCCTGCTCACCTCGATCATCACGGTGGTCGGGTCGTTGCAGGTCTTCGCGCAGATCGCCGTGCTGACCCAGGGCGGACCGGGCACCTCCACCACCGTGCTCGTCTACTACCTCTACCAGCAGGCGTTCCAGTTCCACCACTTCGGCTACGGCGCCACGCTGTCGATCGCGCTCTTCGCCATCGTCCTCGCGCTGACCGTGCTCCAGTGGCAGATGCGCAAGAGGTGGGTCTTCCATGAATCGTGACGTTTCGCGCCGGACCAAGCTGGTGCTCTACGGCGTACTGATGGTCCTGTGCATCCCGTTCATCTTCCCGACCTGGTGGATGGTCACCTCGTCGCTGAAGCCGATCGCCGACATCTTCGCCTTCCCGCCGCAACTGTGGCCGACCGACGTCCAGTTCGACGCGTACCAGCGGGTGTTCGAGTTGCAGCCGTTCGAGCGGCAGTACTTCAACAGCCTCTACATCGCGCTGATCGTCACCGTCGGCACGTTGGCGGTCTCGGCGCTGTCCGGGTACGCCTTCGCGCGGATCCGGTTCCGGGGGCAGAACGTACTGTTCCTGGTGGTGCTGGCCGGCCTGCTCATCCCGAGCGAGGTCACGATCGTGCCGCTGTTCCAGATGTTCTTCAAGCTCGGTCTGGTCGACACCCACTGGCCGCTGATCCTGGTGCCGATCCTCGGCGCACCCAGCGTGCTGGCGACGTTCATCATGCGGCAGTTCTTCATCAGCCTCCCCAACGAGCTGGAGGAGGCGGCCCGGGTGGACGGGCTCGGCCGGTTCGCGACGTTCTGGAAGATCGCCCTGCCGCTGGCCCGGCCGGCGCTGGGCGCGGTCGCCATCTTCACCTTCCTGCACAGCTGGAACCTCTACCTCGAACCGATCGTGTTCCTCTCCTCGCCGGAGATGTTCACCCTGCCGCAGGCGTTGACGCAGTTTGTCGACGCGTACGGCGGTCCGATGTGGAACGTGCAGTTGGCGGCGGCCTCGATGACCGCGCTGCCGGTGCTGGCGGTGTTCGTCGTCGCACAGAAGCAGTTCGTCGAGGGTCTGGCACACACCGGTCTGAAGGGATGAGCACGTCGTATCCGCTCCATGTCGGCGTCGACATCGGCGGCACGAAGACGCTCGCCGTGCTGGTGACCCCGGCCGGCGAGGTGGTGGGCCGCACCACGGCAGCCACTCCGGCCCGGCAGGGCCCGGCGGCGGTGCTGGACACCGCCGCCGGGCTCGCCGGGCAGCTTCTCGCCGACGAAGTCGGCACCGACCGGGCAACCGTCACCGGTGGCGACCGGGCACCTGCGGTCGGCGCTGACCGGGCAACCGTCACCGTCGGGGTCGGCGCGGCCGGCACCATCGATCCGGCCAGCGGCGTCGTCCGGTACGCAACCGACAGCCTGCCCGGCTGGGCCGGCACCCCGATCGCCGACGAACTCACCGCCCGGCTGACCCGCGACCTGGGCAACCGGACGCGCCTGGTCCGGGTACGGGTCGACAACGACGTCAACGCAGCCGCCCTCGGGGAGACCTGGGCCGGTGCTGGACGGGGGCGGCGACACCTGCTGCTCGTCGCCGCCGGCACCGGCCTGGGTGGCGGACTGATCCGGGACGGCCGGGTCGAGCACGGTGCCCGGGGCGGGGCCGGTGAGCTGGCCCATCTGCCGGTGCCCGGAGCCGAACAGCTGCGCTGCGGCTGCGGCCGGTACGGTCACCTGGAGGCGATCGCCTCCGGCACCGGGCTCGGGGCCGCGTACGAGCTGGCCACCGGGGAACGGATCAGTGGGCGGGTGGTGGCCGAGCGGGCACTGGCCGGGGACACCGCCGCAGAGGCGGTACTCGACCGGGCCGGCACGGCACTGGGCCGGGCACTCGCCGGCCTGGTCACCCTGCTCGACCCACAGGCCGTACTGGTGGCCGGTGGCGCGGCGGATGCGCTGCTGCCGGCTGCTGCCGCCGCGTACCCGGTTGAACTGCCCCCGGCCTGGGCCGACGTGCCGCTGCTACCCGCCGCGCTGGGCTCCGACTCGGTTGCTGTCGGCGCGGCCCGACTAGCCATGGAGGACCTGTGACGATCCTGGATTCCCTGCGTGGTGGCCTGGTGGTCTCCTGCCAGCCGCTGCCCGACGAGCCGAACGACCCGATGCGCGACCCGTACGTGCAGGCGCGGGTGGCGGCTGCGGCGGTGGCGGGTGGCGCGGTGGCGATCCGGGCCAACGGACTTGCCGACATCGCGGCGATCCGGGCCACCGTGGACGTGCCCGTGATCGGACTGGTCAAGGACGGCAGCGGTGGTGTGTTCATCACCCCCACCGCGACGCACGCGGTCGAGGCGGCGCTGGCCGGGGCGCACATCGTCGCGGTCGACGCCACCGACCGGCCCCGGCCGGACGGGAAGACCTTCGCCGACACGGTACGGGCGGTACGGGAGTGCAGCCAGGCCCTGGTGCTGGCCGACGTGTCCACGGAGGAGGAAGGCGTGGCCGCCGTGGCGGCCGGTGCCGACGCGGTCGCCACCACGTTGTCCGGCTACACCGAGGCCAGTCCGCCGACCGACGGACCGGACCTGGAGCTGTTGGCGCGACTGGTGAAGGCGCTGTCGGTGCCGGTGATCGCCGAGGGGCGCTACCGGGACACCGAGCAGATCGGCCAGGCGTTCGCCGCCGGGGCCCACGCGGTCGTGATGGGCAACGCCGTCACCTCGCCGCTGTGGATCACCCGCCGGCTGGTGCCGGCAACCCCGAGGGCCACTGCCTGAGTGCACGGAAGGGCCCCTTCCATCGCTTTCTGCCTTGGAAGGGGGCCTTCCTGACCCAAACCGATCGGACGGGCGAGGCGGAGGACTCCCGTCCGATCGGGCACACCGAACGAGCCCGAGGTGGCGGGGGCGGTGAAGAAGAAGGAGTAGCAATGAGAAGACGTGCCGTCCTGGCTGCGGGCGTGGGTGGCGTTGCCGCCGCCGCCCTTGGTGGTCTACCGGCGCTGGCCGGTCCGGCCGGCTCGAAGGGCCGGACGATCGCGTTGGTTCCGCTGGACGACCGGCCGGTCAACGTGTACTGCTCGGAAATGACCGCCGCCAGCGCGGGCGTACGACTGGAGCTGCCGCCGCGTGAGCTGCTGGGCCGGTTCTTCACCCCCGGTGACGGGGCGGGGATCGCCCGTTGGCTGGGCTCGGTCGGCCAGGTCGACAGCTACGTGATCTCGGTGAGCATGCTGGCCTACGGCGGCCTGATCGCCTCGCGTACCGCCACCGCGACGATGGCCGAGGCGCTGGCCAACGTCGAGGCGATCCGGACGCTGCGCAGGGCTCGCCCGGACGCGACGATCGAGGTGCACGACACCATCCAGCGACTGGCGCTGACCAGCACCGGTACGCCGCTGGACGCGTACATCTCGCTGCTGGTCAGCTGGGCGAAGCTCTACGACCAGGTGGTGAACCTCGGCCAGGAGGAGCTGCGCGGACAGCTCGACGAGACCCGGGCGAAGATCCCGGACGAGATCGTCGAGGACTACCTCGCGGCACGGGCCCGTAACCACCAGGTCAACAGGCTGATGGTGGAGTGGGTCGCCGACGGGACCATCACCCACCTGGTGCTCTCCGAGGACGACACCGCGCCGGTCGGGCTGGCCCGGGCCGAGCGGGTCGAACTGGAGGCGCTGGCCGCCCAGCTCGGCGTCACCGACCGGGTGGAGATCTTCCCCGGTGCGGACGAGGTGAACGCGCTGCTGGTGGCCCGGGTCATCGCCGCCGGTCTCAACCCCACCTACCGGTTGGAGTACGCGGGCGTCTCCGGCGAGGACTGGACCGCCCAGCTGGAGGGCATCCCGTTCGCGGAGAACATCCGCCGGCACGTCAAGTCGGTCGGTGGGCGGGTGGTCGACGGCAGCGCCGACATCGTGCTGGCCGTGAACACGCCGTCGGCGGTGGCCGCCAACCGGGGTGCCGACCTGGACGCCTTCGTGGCCCGGATCGGGGCACTGCTGGCCGCCGGCACGCAGGTCATCGTGGTGGACCCGCTGATCGTCAACAAGGGTGACCACGCGTTGGTCTCCCGGATGGAGGCCGGGCTCGACCTGGCGGCACTGCTGTCGTACTCGGGCTGGAACACCGGGGGCAACGCGCTCGGGCTGGCCCTCGGGCACGGCACCGCCCGGTGGGCGTACCTGCGTAACTCCGGCAGCGGCTTCGGCGTGCCGCAGATGTCGGCCCCGGGACAGGCCCACGCCGAGTACCTGCTCTACCGGTTCGTCAAGGACGACCCGTGGAAGAACGTGGTGCAGACCGATGCGTACGCCCACGCCCGTGCCCAGGGCTGGGATCCGCTGCGGCTCACCGACCAGCAGAAGCTCTACTTCGACGGCTGGATCAGCGACCGGCTCGGCCCGGTGACCTCGCAGTACTTCGCGGACCACTTCGCCGGGCACAAGATCGTGCTGGGTAGGCGGGGCGCGAAGACGTTCACCGCGACGCTGGACCGGCTCGACTCGGTGCACGTCGAGCTGCCCTGGGACCGCCTCTTCGAGGTGACCCTGGAACCGCACCTGCGCCTGTCCTAGCGGCTCGTTCCGGTCGCGGCTTTTGCTGAGTCGCCGACCGGGGTTGATCGGCGTACATCCGGTCGGATGTCATCACATCGGATCGGATGTACGCCGCAGCCAGGCCAGGCAGAACAGCCAGGCCAGGCAGAACAGTCCGGTCAGGCAGAGCAGCGCCAGCGACTGCCAGCGGAACAGCGTGGGCGACATCCGGCAGATCAGCGCCAGCGACAGCCGGCAGAAGAACGCCCTTCGCCCACGCTACCCACTCGATCGACATCCGGGTGGAACCGATCTTCTAAGCTGACCCCGTGCCAGAGTTGCTGCTGACCGTGACGAGCGTCTGGACGTACGCCGTCGCGCAGCTTGCCGCGCTCGCCACCCGCCCGGCCGAGTTGTTCGCCGGGGCTGCCGCGTTGGCCGTCGCCACGCTGATCGCCGTCGCCGTCGCGGTTCACCTCGTCGGCTGGTCGGGTGCCACGGCTGACCCGGCCCGTCGGGCTGCCACGTTGCGAGCGCGAGCCCGCCACAGTCGGGTTTCCCGTCAGCTCGATCCGGATGCCTCCGGCCGACCCCGGCCACGAGCCCCCTCGGCGTACGCCTCGGCCGCGTAGCGCCGCAGTTCTCTCGCCGCCACGCGGCCGATTCCGTTCCACCACACCCGCCGCCCCACAGCGGTGCGCCGCCCGCTGGGCACACCGCACCGCGCGGCGGGCCATTCCGGAATCGAGCCGAGGGGTTCTTCATGCTTGCCTTCGCACCACTCGACGGCGTCGTCGACGCCGCCTCCACCGCTGTCTCCGTACTCGCCGCCGTCGTCGCGCCGCTTGCCGGAACGGCGGCCACCGCCGCCGCCATCGTGCTGTTCACCGTTCTCGTCCGACTGCTGATCTCGCCGCTGACCTGGGCACAGGTGCGCGGCCAGCAGCGGCAGGCGGCACTCGCTCCGAAGATCCAGGAGATCCAGAAACGGTACGGCGACCAGCCCGAGCAGCTTCGTACCGAACTGGTGACGCTCTACCGCGAAGCGGGGGCGTCCCCGCTGGCCGGCTGCCTACCGACCCTGCTCCAGGCACCCTTCTTCTTCGTGATGTACCGCCTGTTCACCACGTCGGCCGGGTCGGACGGGCTGTTGACCGAGCGCCTGCTGGGGGTGCCGCTGGGCCACCACGCCTCCGACGGGTTGGCCGGGGCAGCAGGTCCGCTGTTCGCCGTACTCCTGGCGGTTCTGGTGGGGTTGGCCTGGTGGTCGTCGCGGCGGATGCGGCGGGCGGCCACCACCGCCGAGTCGGCCGCCGCCCCGAACCCGTTGACCCGGGTGCTTCAGTTGCTGCCGTACGGGACACCGCTGCTGGCGCTGGTGATGCCGCTGGCGGCAGTGCTGTATCTGGCCACCACGACGGCGTGGAGCGCTGCGGAACAGGCGGTGTTTCGTCGCCGGTAGCGGCACCGTACGTGTGATCGCGGCTACCGACGTGGCGTAGGCGCATCGACGACTGTTGACATGTGTCGATATGCGCCGTACAACCGGGAGAGAGCGCTCTCTCGACTTCCTGTTTCGCAGAGAGGCCACCCGATGAGACCGTACGTGCCTGCCCGGTCGGCACCCGCCGGCCGGGCCCCGCAGCATCGCCTGATCCCGGTCGCGGCCATCTCCACCGTGCTCGTGACCATGCTGGCGGCGGTCACCGTGACCGCCCGCGCCGCCGTACCGCCCACCCCGCCCGGCTGGAACCTGGTGTGGAGCGACGACTTCACCGGGGCTGCCGGCAGTCCCCCCTCGGCCAGCAACTGGATCATCGACACCGGCACCAGCTATCCGGGCGGCCCGGCCAACTGGGGCACCGGCGAGATCCAGACCTACACCGGCAGCAGCGCGAACATCGGCCACGACGGTAGCGGCAACCTGCGGATCACCGCGCTCCGCGACGCCGCCGGCCGGTGGACCTCGTCGCGGATCGAGACGGTACGCACCAACTTCAAGCCGCCGAGCGGGGGAGTGCTCGCCATCGAGGGGCGGATCCAGATGCCCGACGTCACCGGGGCGGCGGCGGCCGGATACTGGCCGGCGTTCTGGGCGCTCGGTGCACCGTACCGGGGCAACTACTGGAACTGGCCGGGCATCGGTGAGTTCGACATCATGGAGAACGTCAACGGGATCAACTCGGTGTGGGGCGTGCTCCACTGTGGAGTTGCCCCCGGCGGGCCGTGCAACGAGTCCACCGGCATCGGCGCGTCCCGTACCTGCCCCGGGGCATCCTGCCAGTCGGCGTTCCACACCTACCGCTTCGAGTGGGACACCGGGGTCAGCCCGCAACAACTGCGCTGGTACGTCGACGGCCAGCACTACCACACGGTGACCCAGGCTCAGGTCGGCGAGCCGCACTGGACCAACATGACCAGCCACGCGGGCTACTTCCTGCTGCTCAACCTGGCGATGGGCGGAGCGTTCCCGGATGCCGTCGCCGGTTCGGCCACGCCGACGGCGGCCACCGTCTCCGGGCGGTCGATGCTGGTGGACTACGTGGCGGTGTGGAGCCAGGGTGGTGGCACGGTGCCGACGACCCCGCCCACCACGCCGCCGGCTGGCGGTGTCGACGCGTACTCGACGATCCAGGCGGAGGCGTTCAACGCGCAGAACGGCGTGATCACCGAGGCGTGCAGCGAGGGCGGGCAGAACATCGGCGGACTGCGCAACGGTGACTGGGTCAGGTTCGACCGGGTCGACTTCGGTTCGACCACGGCCCGGGACTTCGTCGCCCGGGTCGCCTCCGGTGCGGCCGGCGGCGTGAGTGGCCTGGTGGAGGTACGCCTCGACAGCCCCACCAACCCGCCGATCGGCAGCTTTGCGGTGGCTGACACGGGTGGCTGGCAGAGTTGGCGCTCGGTGCCGGGCAACGTGTCGACGGTGACCGGTACGCACACCGTCTATCTGACCTTCTCCAGCGGCCAGCCGGACGACTTCGTCAACGTCAACTGGTTCACCTTCCGCCGCTGACCCCGCTGACCCCGCTGAAGCGCTGACCTCGCTGAGCCGCTGACCTGGCTGACCCGCTGACCCTCCTGTCTGCGGTGTAGGGAAGGGCCCTTTTCATCGCTTTTCGCCGTGAAAGGAGCCCTTTCCTGCACCCCAGAGGGGGCTGGACAGAAACAGTTAACAGTCCTAATAATTAGGGCTACTTGTTGATGTCCGTGGATGTTTGGCTTGGTGGGAGGGTCGGATGAGGAGACGGTCCAGATCGTTGGTGTTGGGTTTGGTGGCGGGGTTGGTGGCGGCGCTCGGGGTGTTCTGGGTGTCGTTGCCGGCGTTTGCTGCTGGTCCGACGGCGTCGTTCGTGAAGGTGTCGGATTGGGGTTCGGGTTGGGAGGGTCGGTACACGATTACGAATGGTGGGTCGTCGGCCTTGTCGTCGTGGTCGGTGGTGTTTGATCTTCCGGCGGGGACGTCGATGGGTTCGTATTGGGATGCGTTGTTGTCGTCGTCGGGGCAGCGGCATACGTTTTCGAATCGGTCGTGGAATGGTTCGGTTCCGCCGGGTGGGTCGGTGTCGTTCGGGTTTTTGGCGACTGGTTCTGGTTCTCCGGTGGGTTGTCTGTTGAATGGTGCGCCGTGTGGTGGTGTGGATCCGACGACGCCGCCGCCGACGGGGACGGTGAATCCGACCACCCCACCACCCACGACTCCACCGCCGACCACGCAGCCGCCCAACGACGGGCTGCCCAGGCACTTCCTCACCGGCTACTGGCACAACTTCGTCAACCCGGCCGTCGAACTGCGGCTACGTGACGTCCCGGCCGACTACGACCTGGTCGCGGTTGCCTTCGCCGAGGCGACCAGCACCCCGGGAGCGGTGACGTTCGGTGTCGACCCCGGACTGTCGACCGCGCTCGGCGGCTACACCAACGCCGACTTCAAGGCGGACGTACAGGCCCTGCACGCCCGGGGCGCAAAGGTGATCATCTCGGTCGGTGGCGAGGCCGGTCGGGTGGCCGTCAACGATGCGAACTCCGCGGTCAACTTCAGCAACACGGTCTACAACCTCATCCAGGAGTACGGCTTCGACGGGGTCGACATCGACCTGGAGAACGGGCTCAACCCGACGTACATGGCCCAGGCGCTGCGATCGTTGCGCACCCGGGTAGGTGCCGGACTGATCATCACGATGGCACCGCAGACCATCGACATGCAGTCGCCGACGGTGTCGTACTTCAAGCTCGCGCTCGACATCAAGGACATCCTCACCGTCGTACACACCCAGTACTACAACTCCGGCTCGATGCTCGGCTGCGACCGCAACGCCGCGTACTCGCAGGGCACGGTCAACTTCATGACCGCGCTGGCCTGCATCCAGACGGAGAACGGGCTGCGTCCCGACCAGGTCGCCCTCGGGCTGCCCGCCGGACCGGGCGCGGCGGGCGGTGGCGTGGTCGCGCCGGCCCTGGTCAACCAGGCGCTCGACTGTCTGGCCCGGGCCACCAACTGCGGCACCTTCCGGCCGCCGAACACGTATCCGGGCATCCGGGGCGCGATGACCTGGTCGGTCAACTGGGACGTGTCCAACGGCAACAACTTCGCCCGCACCGTGAAGCCGCACCTGGCAACGCTGCCCTGATCGTCGTATCCCGTACGGCTTTCGCCGCTGTTCCTCGTATTCCCTGCTGTTCGTCGTATCCCCGTACCCCTTCTGTCTGGCCTTTGGAGGTCTGATGAGACTCCGCGCCCTCCGGACGGTGGCCTTTGCCGCCAGCCTCGTCGCCGCGATGTTCGCGGCGACGGTGGTGGCGGTGCCGGCCGCGTCCGCCGCCACCGCAGCCTTTACCCGAACCCAGAGCTGGGGCACCGGGTACGAGGCGAAGTTCACCATCACCAACGACACGTCGACGACGATCACGTCGTGGAACGTCCAGTTCGACCTGCCGGTCGGCACCACGATGGGCACCTACTGGGACGCGCTGGTCACCACGATGGGACAGGGCGTCACCGCGACCAACCGGTCGTGGAACGGCACCCTGGCCCCGGGAGCCAGCACCTCGTTCGGCTTCATCGTCACCGGCACCGGGGATCCGACGAACTGCCGGGTCAACGGGCAGTCCTGTGGAGGCCCGCCCGACCCGACCGCGCCCGGTGTGCCCGGCAGCCCCCGGGTCACCGCCACCACCGACACGTCGATCTCGCTGGCCTGGAACACCTCGACCGGCACGGTGACCGGCTACCGGGTCTACGAGGGTGAGACGGTACGGGCCACCGTCACCGGCACCTCGGCGACCATCTCCGGACTGGCCGCCTGTACGTCGCACAACTACACGGTCACGGCGTACAACGCCACCGCCGAGTCGGCGAAGTCCGTGGTGGTACCGGCGACGACGACCGGCTGCCCGCCGGGTGGTGGAGCGATGGCCGCCGCGCCCTACCTCTACCCGGGCTGGGGCAACCCGCCGGCGCCGGCGACGGTGATGAACGCGACCGGGATCAAGTGGTTCACCATGGCGTTCATCCTCTCCAACGGCGGCTGCGCGCCGGGCTGGGACGGCAACGCGCCGCTGACCGGCGGGGTGCACCACAGCACGATCAACGCGATCCGGGCGGCCGGCGGTGACATCATCCCGTCGATCGGCGGCTGGAGCGGCAACAAGCTCGGCCCGAACTGCTCCACGCCGCAGGCCCTGGCCGGGGCGTACCAGCAGGTGATCGACGCGTTCAACCTCAAGGCGATCGACGTCGACATCGAGAACACCGACGAGTTCGAGAACACGGTCGTACAGGACCGGATCCTCAACGCGCTGAAGATCGTCAAGCAGAACAACCCGGGGATCAAGACGATCGTCACGATGCCCACCACGACCACCGGGCCGAACTACTACGGCACCCGGCTGATCAACCAGGCGGCGGCGTTGCAGGCCAACATCGACGTCTTCACCATCATGCCGTTCGACTTCGGCGGCGGCGCGAACATGTACCAGAGCACGGTCAACGCCTCGGAAGGGCTGAAGAACGCGTTGAAGACCGGGTTCGGCTGGTCCGACGCCACGGCGTACGCCCACATGGGGATCTCCGGCATGAACGGGCTCTCCGACCAGCGGGAACTCACCTCGGTGGCGACCTGGACGCAGATCCGGGACTGGGCCGAGGCCCGGGGTCTGGCCCGCCTCGCCTTCTGGTCGGTCAACCGGGACCGTCCCTGCCCGGACGGGGGAGTGACGTCGCACTGTAGCGGCATTGCCCAGAACGACTGGGAGTTCACGTCGATCACCGCCCAGTTCGGCTGATCCTCTCCTTGATGATCCGCGTGATCAGGGACCAACTCGCGCGTGTCGCCGGCGGGTCGGCACGGAAGTCCCTGATCACGCGGATCTTGGTGGGAGGGCTGGTGGGGTAAGCTCCTCCGACCGTCGCCGAGCGTTGTTGTCGGAGGTTGACCATGCCGGACCAGTCCCGCGTCGCCATCGTCACCGGTGCCGCCCGAGGCATCGGGGCAGCCACCGCCGCCCGGCTGGCCGCCGACGGGCTGACGGTCGCCGTCGTGGATCTCGACGAGAACACCGCCCGGGCGACGGTGGACGACATCGTGGCGGCGGGCGGACAGGCCCTGGCCATCGGGGCCGACGTCTCCGACCGGGCGCAGGTCCAGGCGGCGGTCGACCGGATCGCCACCGAGTTGGGGCCACCGACCGTGCTGGTCAACAACGCTGGTGTGCTCCGGGACAACCTGCTGTTCAAGATGACCGATGCCGACTGGGACACCGTGATGTCGGTGCACCTGCGCGGCGCGTTCCTGTTCACCCAGGCGGCCCAGAAGCACATGGTCGACCAGCGCTGGGGCCGCATCATCAACCTGTCGAGCACCTCCGCGTTGGGTAACCGGGGCCAGGTCAACTATGCGGCCGCCAAGGCCGGACTACAGGGCTTCACCAAGACCCTCGCCATCGAACTCGGGCAGTTCGGCATCACCGCCAACGCGGTGGCACCCGGCTTCATCGCGACGGACATGACGGCGGCGACCGCAGCCCGGATCGGCATGGACTTCGAGGAGTTCCAGAAGCACGTCGCCGCTGAGATTCCGGTACGTCGGATCGGCCGACCCGAGGACATCGCGCACACCATCTCGTTCCTGGCCAGCGACGGTGCGTCGTTCGTCTCCGGTCAGGTGATCTACGTGGCCGGTGGCCCGCGCGACTGATCGCCGGTCCCGATCCGTCACCTCCCCGGTGGCGGTCACCGTCGGCGGGTCGCCTGCTCCGTGCCGGGACCTCACCGGGAGCGTTGCAGAAAGTCGAGGATGCGGGCCCAGGCGTCGGCCGACGCCTCGCGGTGCTGCTCCTGGTGCAGGTCGAAGAAACTGTGCGGGGCGTCCTCGTACGTCACCAGCTCGTGGGGTACGCCCGCAGCGGTCAGCGCCTCGTCGAACCGCCGCACCGATTCGGCGGGTATGTCGGGGTCTGCTCCGCCGAACAGTCCGAGGATCGGTGCGGTCAGTTCACTGGCGAACTGGATCGGGCCGGGTGCGCCGTTGATCGGGTCGAGGCTGCCGTAGAGGCCGACGACGCCGGCCAGACCGAATCGTTCGGCAGCGGTGGCGAAGGCGAACCGGCCACCCATGCAGAAGCCGAGCGAGACGACGGTCCCGACCTGCTGGCGCAGTTGGGCGATACCGGTGTCGATGTCACCGTAGAGGCTGTCGCCGGTCAGGGCGAACAGGTGTGGCAGCACTCCGTCCATCTGGGCGAACTCGGGGCGCTGCCGGTGGTCGAGGCCGGCGGTCCGGCCGTAGTAGTCGACTGCGAGGGAGTGGTGTCCCTGCTCGGCGAGGCGTACCGTCAGCTGCTCGTAGAAACTGGACAGTCCGCGGTTGTCGGGCAGGACCAGCACACCGAGGCCGGAGGGCGATTCGGGTTCGGCCAGGTGGGCGGCGAAACGGGCGCCGTCCGTACCGGTCAGGATCAGCGGTGTGGCGGTGGCGACGGTCAGGGCGGGTCCGAAGACCGGCGGAGCCGAGTCGGCGTCGTGGCACATGGCGGATGTCTCCTCCATCGATCGAGGGGGTGCATCGCCGATGCTACTGACGCAAAAGGTGGATAATACCACAAAAAGGATCTTGAATCAAGTGCTGTACGGGCGATTGGCAGCCCGCCGGTTGGACCCGTTCCGGCTGGATGAGTAGTTCCGAAATCTGGCCGGTTCCCGGCGGTCAGGGAAGGCCGCCGTAAAGGCTGTCGAGTTGCCTCGTCTACGCTCCCGCCTTTCACCCCGGCACCTGGCGGGCGCTCTCGCGGATGGACATCGCCCTGGACAAGGAACTCCCGAGACGACGCACGCCGGTGCCAGCAGCCGGCCCCGGGTGTCGACCCCGTAGCGGTCGGCCACCTCGTGCGAATCCTGACCACCGATGGCGCAACGGCTTGCCCCGCCTGTGCGCCCAGCTCGACAGCCAGCAGACCTCCTCGCCCCAGGCATCGGCGGCGGAAACAACAACAGTTACGCGACACCCGACCAGTAGTCACGAACCCCAGCCAGTGGCCGTCGACGGCCACGTCCAGGTTCTGCATCACAACACGATCCTGAACGCCCTCCCCATGCCCGAACATCGACCTCTGACTTTGGAACTACTCGTCTAGGTTGCCGACGGGGTGGCCGGCTGTGCCAGCTTGGCGGTCCGGCGCAGCCAGAGCAGACCGAGTACGGGCAGCACCAGCGGCACGTAGCCGTACCCCGAGCCGAAGCCCGACCAGACCGTGTCGTCGGGGAACAGCGCCGGATCGAGAACGCTGACGGTGCCGACCACGAGCACTCCGGCAAGTTCGATGGCGCAGCAGACCAGCGCGGTCCGACGACCACCGGAACCGCCCCGGGCCAGGCCGACCGTGGCGACGATGTACATCACCGCAGCCAGGGCCGAGAGCAGGTAGGCCAGCGGTGCCTCGTCGAACCGGGTGATGATCTGTAGACCGGCCCGGCAGGTGGCGGCGATCGCGAAGAGCAGGTAGACCGCGACCAGCAGGCGTCCCGGACCCCGGCTGATCGGCTGGGGGTCAGCCACCGACGACCTCCCAGGTCTGCTGAAGGCGCACGATCAGGACCGGGTTGACCAGACAGATGACGCCGATGATGGCCGAACCCCAGCGGGTCGGCTCCATCCGGGCCAGCACCGCGGCCAGGGGAGGCAGGCAGACCAGGGTGACGAGGTAGCCGGCGAAGGTGCCGGCCTCGTCGGGACGGTCGCCACCGACGATGGCGATCAACGCGGTTCCGGCCAGCGCCAGCAGGGCCAGCTCCACCACGGCGAGGCCGATCAGGTGTGAGCGGTCCGGTGCCCGGTCGCGTACCGAAGCGACCAGACTCCATACGGCGAGGACGAGGGACAGGACGATGCCCACTGTCGCCAGTACGCCGTCCACCGGCGTTCCTGCTGCGGCTGCGCTGGTCATCGCAGGTCTGCGGTCGTTGGAGCGGTCACGGCCACAGCCTACCCATGCCGCTGTACGGCGCTCTCGCGGCTGGCCGGAGCGCGACGGTGCACCCGCTGGCCAGCCATCGGATAGACATCTATCATCGGCTTGTTTGGCGGACGCGCACTCTGGGGAGTCGATGGAGCGTGGACGCGACAGGTGTGTGGGCGTTGTTGTATCTCGGTGTCCTGGTGGTGCTGGCGCTGCTCGGCCTCGCCCTGCTGACCGAACGAACCCGGCCCGGGCGGCCAGATCCAGATCGGCTGCGCCTCGAAGCCGAGGAGTTGGCCGCCCACGCCGCCGCTGCCCAGGCCAAGGCGGGTCAGGCGGTTGCGGTCGCGGTCGAGGCGAGGGAGAAGGTCGCCGCCGTCGAACGGTCCCGCGACGAGGCCTGGGCGGCCCAGGAGACGGCAGAGCAGGCGTACGACGAGGCTCTGCGCGAGGCGATGGCGGGCCGGCGGCCGACGGACGAGGCCGACGACGAAGCCGGTGCGGAACAGGAGCGGGTGGTGACCCGGGCTGCGCTGTCGGCGTACCGGCGGGGTGACATCTCGGTACGGGAGATGCGTGAGGTGTGGCAGCGGATCGGCCAGTTGGACCCACTACAGCAGGAGCGGGAGAAGACGGCCGACCGGTGCCGGGTCCTGCGGGCTGCGGCGCGGCGGGTACACGACCAGGCAACTGCGGCCGTACGTCGGGCCGACCAGGCGGCACAGGTAGCCGAGGTGGCAGCCCAGGCACTGGTGGACGAGGCGGCGATTGCGGCGGTGGAGGCACACGAGGCGCTGCTGGTTGCGCAACGGGAAGGCGGTCGCCGGTTACCCCGGTTCCGGAGACGCGCGAGCTAGCCGCAGAGAACGGTCCGGGTGTGTTAGGAAGGGACCTTCCACGGCAGAAGACGATAAAAAGGGGCCCTTCCTTGCTGAGGTTCGGGTTGTTCGGGACGGGGCACTGGGCGGCGCAGACGCATGCTGCGGCGCTGGAGGCGCATCCGGGAGCAAAACTCGTCGGCGTGTGGGGGCGGGATCCGGTCAAGGCCGCAGTGCTGGGCCAGCGGTACGGCATTCCCGCCTTCGACGACGTCGACGCACTGATCGAACAGGTCGACGCGGTGGCCGTGGCGCTGCCGCCCGACGTGCAGGCCGAGATCGCCGTACGGGCGGCGACGGCGGGACGGCACCTGCTGCTGGACAAGCCGTTGGCGCTGACCGTGTCGGACGCGGACCGGCTGGTGGCGGCTGCCGAGCGGTCCGGAGTGGCCTCGGTGGTGTTCTTCACCAACCGGTTCCGCCCGAACATCGCCCGCTTCGTCGCTGACACGGCGGCGGTCGGGGGCTGGCAGGGTGCCCGGGCGACCAGCTTCGCGTCGATCTTCCAGCCGGGTAACCCGTACAGCGGGTCGGCCTGGCGGCGGGACCGGGGCGGTCTGTGGGACCTGGGGCCGCACGCTCTGTCGATCATCCTGCCGGTACTCGGCCCGGTGACGGAGGTCGCTGCCCTGGACGGGCCACGGCACACCGCTCATCTGCTGCTGAAGCACGGGGCAGAGGCGACGAGCACCGTTTCGCTGACGCTGGACGCCCCGCCCGCCGCCGCCGGCTACGAACTCGTGTTCCATGGCGAGAACGGGATCGCGAGCGTACCCCAGGGGGAGACCACCTCGGTGGAAGCGCTGATGGCGGCAATCGACCAGTTGCTGGCGGAGGTCGGTTCGGGGGTACGGGACCAGCAGTGTGACGTCCGGTTCGGCCGGGATGTGGTGGCGGTCCTCGACGCGGCCGAGACCGCCCGGAACCAGGGCCGTACCGTGACGCTGCCCGGTTAGGGTCGCCCGGCCGCGCTGGGGCGCGACCGGACGACCGGAACTGGCGATGGACCTGGCGGAGGGCTACCTGCGGCCCAGGTACGCGATGCACGCGCCCTGGGACGGGAATGCCGGCTGCGTGAACTGCCGCCAGCCGCCCTTCAGACAGTCGTGCCGGCTCTCCCGGACCCGGTAGGTACGCAGGTTCGGATCGGCCGAGATCTGGGCGTCGGTGTACTTGATGGTGTCCCAGCCCTTCTGCGAATACAGCCGGGTCTGGTCGGCGTAGTACGGCGAGTTCGGGTTGGCCGACTGCGAGTAGGTGAGGATCTGCCGTCCCGACGGACCGTTCCGGCCGAACTCGACGGCCATGACGAACGACGTGCCGTGGGTGACCTTCGGGTAGCCGACCCCGGGCGTGAACCCGCTGTTGATCGCGTTGAAGATCCCGGAGCCGCCCGGGCCGCCGTGGATCGGGATCCGGTCAGCGCCCCGGGGCTCGGTCTGTACGACGCCGAGTGGCGCGTCGAGCGCAACGCCGGCCAGCCGCTGCACCGCGTCGGCCAGGGCGGTCAGGACCCTCGGGTCGGCGGCGAGGACCCGGGGCGTGTTGACCGGATCGGTCACCACGAACGGGTCCTGGAACAGCAGGCCGCGCGAGCGATTGAACTCGTTGAACAGGTGGGCACCCCGGCTGTCCAGGTTGGCGCGCAGGTCCCAGCCGCGCAGGGCGGCGCAGGCGGTGGTGAGGTCGACGGTGGCACCGTTCGACGCCTTCGCGCTCGGGTTCGCCGTACACAGCCTGACCAGGTCGTCGCGGACCAGTTCGCCGCCGTAGACCCGGTTGCCGAACTGGACCTGCCACAGGTTCTCGGCGGTGAACTTCGTGCCCGGCAGGCCGTCGGTGCCGGCGAGTCGCTGCTGCACCTGGAGTACCCCGAGCCGGGTACGCAGGCCGCGTTCCGTCTGCTCGTCACCGATGATCCGTGGGTAACCGGTCAACGGCTGCTCCGGATTGGCCAGCCAGTGACTGTTGTTGGAGTTGGTCACGTAGTCGGTGCGGATCAGTACCGGCAGGCGCGCCGGGCCGAGGATTCCGGGCGCTGCGGCGTCGGGGTCGGCTCCCAGTCCACAGGCCGACGTCGATCCGTCGAGGACTGCCACGCCGGTGTCCGCGTACCGGGCCTTGAACCTCTGCGGGATACAGGCGGCGGCGAGTGCGTCGGTGACCCGGGGGACGACCGAGTGGTCCCCGTACAGCGCCTCACCGGCCGAGTCGGCCGCGACGATGTTGACCCAGGGCAGGAACTGGTACCGGTCGAGGACCGCCCTCGCCGCCCGGACCGTCCTGGCCCGACCGAGCTGCAACCAGCCGTCCAGCGCCCGGGCGTTGCGGGCGTTGACGTCGGTGACCGCGTACGCGGTGCCGGTCGTCCACGGAAGGTCGCGGGTGGCGACGACCGGGCCGTAGCGGGTGTCGTAGAAGGTCCGGGTCACGGGCTCCGTACCGCCGGTCGACGTCGGCACCTGGACTGTCACGGTGCGCCTGGTCATCCGCTCCGGCCGCCCGTCGACCAGGTACGACGTCGGGTCACCGGGTACCAGTTCGAGTTCGTGCCACACGTACCGTCGGGCGGTCGAGACGGTGTGACTCCAACCCAGGGTCGCGTTGTGTCCGATCTGGACGACCGGATCGCCGAGCAGCGACGCGCCTTCGACGTCGTAGACGCCCGGGATCCTCAGGTGGATCCGGTAGAACCGGTCGGGTCCGTCCCAGGGGAAGTGCGGGTTGGCCAGCAGCATCCCGCCACCGCTGGCCGTCGCCGCACGGCCCAGCCCGTAGGCGTTGCTGCCCAGCCCGCCGGTGCTGCCTTCCGAGCCGTCAGGCGCGCCGTCGGAGCCGTCGGCTTCACCAGTCGAGCCGTGGACGTTCGTGTCCGACCCGCCGGCGCCTGCGGCAGCACCGCTGCTGGCCCCCGGTGCCGGCGGTGCCGTGTCGACGAGGGGGCGGAGCAACTCCAGGGTGCCGGACCGGATCATGTTCGCCCAGCTGGTACGCCAGAGGTCGAGCGCGCTGATCTGCCGTACCCAGGGCTTGTCGCGGCACTGCGGATCGGTCAGCTTCGCCGCCCCGGTCCTGCGCAGATAGTTGTTGTAGCCGGCGGCGAAGCCGCGGACGAGGTCGCGGGCGGCCTGTGACGGTGCGGCCACCCCGTTGGGTGGGCCGGCGAGCAGTTGTTCGGCGATTCGGTCGTCCTTCGCCTTCTGGAAGAACAGGTCGCTGGCGACGTTGGCGTCACTTGCGCCGAAGAACCGGGACCGGTTGGCGTCGACGGTGACGACCTTCTCGGCGATCGTGCAGATGTTGTCCTCGGCCTGGACGTAGCCGGCCCCGAAGCCGAGGCTGGCATGGTCCCTGGCGGTGATGTGCGGTACGCCGTAGGACGTGCGGCGGATCTCGGCTGAGTATCCGCCGGTCGAACCGGTCGACTCCGCGTGGGCCGGCGCGCTGCCGGCGACGAGACCGGTGGCGACGAGACCAGCGGCCAGCAGACCGGCGACGGTGATCGTGGCGGGGCCGGTACGGGTGAGGTGCGTCCGGGGTTCGCCGGGTGGCCGTACGACATGGATGCTTTCTTCACCTCTCATGAGCAACAAACTAGGCAGACCGTGACGGGCCCGACATCAGCCCGGAGATGTCATTCCATGGATGTATGGCAGTAGTGCGCTGGGACGATGGATGCCTCTTCCGGGTGAACTCCAGACGGCCACGTGCCGGATCGGTCCGCAGTTGCGCATCCTTCGGGTCGCGTCCGCGCCGCTACCGGCAAATCGGTTGTCGCCCGACCAGCCTGCGGCTAGCCTGGCGGCCATGTGTGCAGCGATCACATTGATCAACGCGGTTGCGACGCCGGCTCCCCCGGGCATGCTCGCGATCTACCGCCCGCGAGTCCGGCGTTCGGCCCTGGTCGGCCAGGACGCGCTCGCTAGTTGATCACTCTCATCTGCTGATCCGTCATTCGCTGATTCCGCATCATCAGTTGATCGTTTTCGTCGTGCGCCGCGTCTGACGCGTACGCCCAGGGCCCTCCGAGTCCAGATCCGCTCGGACAGGCCCGATTCGTGCTGCCTGTCCGTACCGCCATCCCGGCCCCCGTCCGGGTGGCAGACAGGACGTCGGCTGTGGCACACCGCCAGGCAGGTAGGAAAACCGAACGCGACCGGTCCCGTCGCGTACTGTCCCAGAACTTTCTCACCGATCCCTCGGCCGTGGACCGGTTCGCCCGCGCCGCTCGGACCGGTCCGGAGGACCTGGTCCTGGAGGTGGGTGCCGGGCGCGGACAACTCACCCGGGCACTCGCCGTCCGCAGCGGGTGGGTGCTGGCGTACGAGGTCGACCCGCAACTGGTGACGGAGCTGACGGCTGCCTGTGCGCAGCTGCCCAACGTCACCTGCCGGCACGCCGACTTCCTCACCGCCCGGGTGCCGCAGGAGCCGTTCGCCGTGGCCGGGAACATCCCGTGGGCGCTGACCGCCCGGGTCGTCGACTGGTGTCTACGGGCGCCCCGGATGACCTCGGCGACCCTGCTCACCCAACTGGAGTACGCCCGCAAACGTACCGGCGACTTCGGTCGGTGGAGCCAACTGACCGTGCTGACCTGGCCGAACTTCCACTGGCGGCTGGCCGGCCGGATACCGCGTGGCGCATTCCGGCCGGTGCCCCGGGTGGATGCGGGCATCCTGCGGTTGGAACGCCGACCGGTTCCGCTGCTACCGAACGACGATCTGCCGGACTACCGGGCGATGGTCGAACTCGGCTTCGGCGGGGTGGGCGGTTCACTGTACGCGTCGCTGCGTCGACGTCATCCGCAGCGGCGGCTGGACGCCGCGTTCCGGGCCGGCCGACTGGACACCACCACCCCGGTCGGTCACGTCTGGCCGGAGCAGTGGCTGGCCCTGTTCCGGCTGCTGCGGCGATAGGGCGACCGGTGTTCCGTCGGCAACCGCAGGGGTGCCGAGCGGGGGAGAGCACCAACGGAGTGGGGGTGTAGCTAGCCACACCCCCACTCGGGCCCCGGCGCCAATGCCGTACGGGGAGGTGGGCGGGCATGCTTGCGACATGACGAGCACCTGGGTACGGCGCCACCTGATCGCCGTCGTACGTGGCCTGGCCCTGGCCGGGGTGGCGCTGGCCGGGGCGCTCGGGTTCGTGGCGCACCTGGCCGTCTTCACGCCCGGGTTCGGGTTGGGACTGATCTTCCTGCTGCCCCGACCGGTCGAGCTGGGGCGGCACATACCCAACCTGGCCCGCCGACTGGCGTACCGCTGGTCGGGGCTAGTGATCGCCGACCCGTACCGGCCCCGGCCGGCGCCCCCACAACCGGAACCGGACGGGCGGTACCGACACCTCAACAAGCTCTACCGGTCGCCCCGGTTCCCGGCGTTCTCGGCGCGTATGGACTGGCTGCTCGGAGACAACGCCACCTACCGCGACCTGACCTGGATGGCGCTCAACACGGCGGTGGGCGGGGTGCTCGGGGCGCTGCCGGCGGGACTGGTCGTCGGCGGTCTCGGATTCGCGGCCACCCGGGCCGGCGTGTACTGGTGGGCGGTGCCGGCCGGACTGGTCGGTGCGCTGGTCGGGGTGGCGATTGCTCCGGTGCTGGTGGCGGTGCACGCCCGGTGGACCGCGTTGTTGCTGCGACCGACCGTCTCGACGCCCCGGTCCGAGTGCCGGAAGGCGTGGATCGGTCGCCATCTGCTCGTCCTGGTGCGCCTGCTCTACCTGCTCGCGTTGGCCCTGCTCGGCGTGCTGCTGGCCGTACTGACCGTGTTGGTGATGGTGCTCGGCTTCGGCGTCGGTCAGGTCTACTTCCTCCCACCGACCATCGAGCTGACCCGCTGGCTGGCTGGATACCGCCGCGAACTGCTGGGAAAGTGGTCCGGGGTGGTTGTGGAGACGCCGTACCGGCCCCAGCCGGAACTGCCCGCACCGCGGCCGGACGGGCTCTACGAGGTCGACGCCAACCTCTACGAGACGGCGCGGTGGGCGGCGTACAACCAGCGGCTGAAGTGGCTGAGCCGGGACCCGGCCACCTGGCGGGACGTACTGTGGCTGGTGACCGACCCGTTGGTCGGCGGCGCGGTGCTGCTGCTGCCCCTCGGGCTGATCTGGTACGGCCTGATCAGCCTGACGGTACCCGGGATCCTGCGGCTGGTCGGGGTGGACGCGGCAGCGCAGAGTTGGCTCTTCTCGACCTCCGCCGGGCTCGGTCCGACGGCGCTGTCCGGGCACGGCCCGACCGTGGTGGCCGGGCTGGCGATCCCGCTCGGCATCGCACTGGCTCTGCTGGGCGTGCTGGTCGCGCCGACCATGCTGCGGCTGCACCACCGCTGGACCAGGCTGCTGCTGGCCCCGACCAGGCGGGCCCAACTCGCCCTGCGGGTACAGCGGCTCACCGAGACCCGGGCCGACGCGACCGAGGCCCAGGCCGTCGAGCTGCGCCGGATCGAACGGGACCTGCACGACGGGGCACAGGCCCGGCTGGTGGCCGTGGGGCTGACCCTGGGTGCCGTGGAGCAGTTGATGGATCAGGATCCGGCCGCCGCGCGGGCACTGCTCACCGAGGCTCGGGAGACCTCGGCGAAGGCCCTGGCCGAACTGCGCGACCTGGTCCGTGGCATCCACCCGCCGGTGCTGGCCGAGCGCGGGCTCGGCGACGCGATCCGGGCGCTGGCGCTGGACCTGCCGGTGCCGACCGAGGTGACCGTCGAACTGCCCGGCCGGCTGGCGGAGCCGATCGAGTCGGCCGCCTACTTCGCGGTCAGCGAGCTGCTGACCAACGCGGTGAAACACGCGAAGGCGAGTCGGGTCACCGTCGACCTGCGGTACGCCGACGGCCGGCTGCGGGCCGTGGTGACCGACGACGGTCGGGGCGGGGCCGATCCGACCGCCGGTAGCGGGTTGCGGGGGGTTGGTCGTCGTCTGGGTACATTCGATGGCGTCGTCGCGGTGAGCAGCCCGCCGGGTGGACCGACGGCGGTCAGTCTGGAGTTGCCGTGCGTGTTGTCGTCGCCGAAGACCTCTATCTCCTGAGGGAGGGTTTGGTCCGACTGCTCTCCGTACACGGGTTCGAGATCGTCGCCGCGGTGGAGACCGGCCCGGAGCTGCTGCGGGCCCTGGTCGAGCTACGCCCGGACGTCGCGGTGGTGGACGTACGGCTGCCGCCGACCCAGACCGACGAGGGGCTGCAGGCGGCGTTGGCGGCCCGGCGGGCGGTTCCCGGCCTGCCGGTGTTGGTGCTGTCCCAGCACGTCGAGCAGCTCTATGCCCGGGAACTACTGGCCGACGGCTCGGGTGGGATCGGTTACCTGCTCAAGGACCGGGTGTTCAATGCCGACCAGTTCCTCGACGCGGTACGCCGGGTCGCGGCCGGTGGCACCGCGATGGACCCGGACGTGGTTGCGAAACTGCTGGTCCGGACCGCGCGGGACGAGCCGATCGGCAGACTGACCCCACGGGAACGTGAGGTGCTGGAGCTGATGGCCGAGGGGCGGTCCAACAACGCCATCGCCCAGCGACTGTTCCTGAGCGAGAGCGCGGTGAGCAAACACACCGCCAGCATCTTCGGCAAACTCGACCTGGCACCGTCCGATGACGACAATCGTCGGGTGTTAGCGGTACTGGCGTACCTGAACAGCGCCACGAGCGGTTGATCGGGATTCGGCCAGCGTGTTTCGACCAGGGTGTCCCGACCGGTGCCCGTGACGCGGCAGGAGGCCCGCATGGCTCAGCTCACCCCGTCCGGCTCGGCCCTGTCCGAGCTGGTCATCGAGGTGTTCCGCGCGAACGGTCTGCTGTTGGCGGCCGGTGACGACCTGGCCCGACCGGTCGGGCTGACCAGTGCCCGATGGCAGGTGCTCGGCGTGATCGACCACGAACCGAGCACGGTGTCGGAGGTGGCCCGGGTGATGGGACTGACCCGACAGAGTGTCCAGCAGACCGCCGACGCCCTCGCCCGGGACGGCCTGATCACCTTCGAGGACAACCCACGCCATCGGCGGGCGAAGCTGATCACCCTGACCGCCCGGGGCAGGGCAGCGCTGGACTACGTGGAGCAGCGTCAGGCCGAGTGGGCGAACCGGCTGGCCGACCGGGTGACCCTCGACGAGTTGCGGGCCGCGACCAGGACCCTGCGGGGACTCGCCCGGGAGCTGGAGGGAGCGAGTTGAGTCGCCCGGTGGCTGGCCGGGCCGGTCAGTAGCGGATGGTCAACGAGTTGGCCTCCGCGTAGCTGGGGATGTCGCCGGGCACCGGCTCACCCTTCGCGACGGCGAGTGCGGTGGTGACCGTGGTGTGGAGGGCGGCACGGAACAGCAGCGAACCGTAGCTGATCCGGGCGACGCCGAGGTCGGCGAGCCGTCGTACGTCGTGTCGGGCCGGCAGGAACAGGACGTTGAGCGGGGCGTCCACGTTGGACACCACGGTACGGATGCTCCCGTCGTCGGCCAGGCCGGGTACGAACACGCCCTGCGCACCCGCCTCGACGTACGCCTGGATCCGGGTGATGGTTTCGCTGACCGACGGACCATCCGGCCCGGCCAGCCAGTGTGTGTCGGTACGGGCGTTGACGAACAGCCCCGGCACCCGTGACCGGATCGCCCGGATCAGTTCCTGTTGCCGGTCGAGCGGGCCGAGACTGCCGTCGGGTCGGCCGTCCTCCAGGTTGACTCCGACCGCGCCGGCCGCCGCCACCTCGTACGCCAGTTGGGCCACCTCGTCCGGATCGTCGCTGAAACCGCCCTCGATGTCGACGGTGAGCAGGGTGGGCAGCCGGCTGAGTCGGTGGGTGAGTGCCACTGTCTCCGCCCGGGCCGTGCCCTGCCCGTCGGTCAGGCCATGTGCGGCGGCGACGCCGAGGCTGGTGGTGCCGATGGCGGCGAATCCGGCCTCGACCAGGGCTGCGGCTGACGCGTAGTCCCAGGCATTGGGCAGCAGTAGTGGCTCACCGGGCCGGTGCAGCGACCGGAACACCTCCGCCGCCTCGGCGGCATCGGCGGTCATCGTGGTGCTCCCTCGGTCAGACAGGGGCGATGGCGGATGACGGACATCCGGCCACGTTAGTACCGCCTCGGGTTCGGCGGCTACCGGACCAGTCGATTGCGATGACGGAACGGAAGTAACCGGTACGGATCCGACGTGTACTCCCGGCGGACCGGGCCGTCAGGCTACTTCGCTCAGGGCCGAGCCGACCTCTGCCGGGGAGTCGAACTGGTCGGCCGGCAGGGAACGCAGGAGCTGGATGATCGCCGTACCGGCACCGGTCTCCTGCGCCCGACGGACCAGATCCTCCTTGGAGAGCGGATAGTCCAGGCCGACGATGTACTCCTGCACCTGCAACGCGTTGACCGTCATGCGACCGGTCTACCCGGTAGCGGCGCCGGCACACCGCAACGTTGCCCGCCGTCCCGGCCCGGCCTGAGACCTGGCCCGGCCCGGCCTGAGACCTGGCCCGGCCCGGCCTGAGACCTGGCCCGGCCCGGCCTGAGACCCGTCCCGGCCCTGCCCGCCGTCCCGGCACTGCGAACGCGGACGGCCCGCCCGGCCGTATGTCGGTGGCGTTTGTCCCCGAGCCGGCCGGGTAGCCCCGGACATGTTGGTTCACCAGCTCGGGGGACCGGGCGACTTCGACCCGTTGCTCGAGCGTATCGGTTCGGCGCGGGTGGTCATGTTGGGCGAGGCCAGCCACGGTACGCACGACTACTACCGGCTGCGCGAGCAGCTGACCCGACGGCTCATCGCCGAGCAGGGCTTCTCCTTCGTCGCGGTCGAGGGGGACTGGCCGGACTGCGACCGGGTACACCGGTCGGTGACCGCCATGCCGGGCGGCATCGTGGACCCGCTGGCGGCGCTGGAACGGTTCGAGCGGTGGCCGACCTGGATGTGGGCCAACGGCGAGGTCGCCCAGTTCTGCATGTGGCTACGGACCTGGAACCTGGACCGACCGGAGTCCGGGCGGGCCGGCTTCCACGGGCTCGACGTCTACAGCCTGTGGGAGTCGATGCAGGCGATCTTCGACTACCTGGGTGAGGAGGAGCCGGCCACGCTGGAGGCCGCGCAGGAGGCGTACCGCTGCTTCGAGCCGTACGGCCGACGGATCGAGGAGTACGGCGTGGCCAGCCGGTTCGTCTCGGCGCGGTGTGAGGAGGAGGTGGTCCGGCTGCTGGCCCGGATGCGGGAACATGCGGCGGCCGACGGGCCGGACAGCTTTTCGATGTGGCAGAACGCCGAGGTGGTCGCCCGAGCTGAGCGCTACTACCGGGCGATGGTCGGTGGCGGCCCCCAGTCGTGGAACGTGCGCGACACGCACATGGCCGACACGCTGGACCGGCTACTGGACCACTACGGCCCGGAGTCGAAGGCGGTCGTCTGGGCACACAACACCCACATCGGCGATGCCCGGGCCACCGACATGGCCGACGACGGGATGATCAACATTGGTCAGCTCGCCCGGGAGCGGCTCGGCGACGACAACGTGGTGCTGGTCGGGTTCGGCTGCTACCAGGGCAACGTGATCGCCGCGTCGCGCTGGGGCGCGCCGTTGGAGGTCATGGCGGTGCCACCGGCCCGCCCCGGTTCCCTGGAACACCGGTTCCACGAATCGTTGCCCGAGCAGGCCCTGCTGGTGTTCGACGCGGCCGAACGTCCGGACTGGTTGACCGGAACACTCGACCATCGGGCGATCGGGGTGGTCTACGACCCGTCGTTCGAGCAATGGGGCAACTACGTGCCGACCCGGTTGGGGGAACGGTACGACGCGTTCGTCTGGTGTGACGAGACCACCGCACTGAAGCCGCTGCCGGCGACGACCATGCCCGGCGAACTGGAGACCTACCCGGCCGGGGTGTGACCGTACCGGAGACAGCATCGCCGGCAGCAGGACCACCCGGCCGGTTCAGCGGTCCCGGGTGACCCGGCCCTCGTCCCAGACCGGCTCGGGGCTCTCGTACACCCGACCATCCGCGCCGAAGACGAGGAACCGGTCGAAGTCGGCGGCGAACCAGCGGTCGTGGGTCACTGCCAGCACCGTCCCCTCGAACGCGGCCAGGCCCTGTTGCAGTGCCTCCGCGCTGGCCAGGTCGAGGTTGTCGGTCGGCTCGTCGAGCAGCAGCAGGGTCACCCCGGCAAGTTCCAGCAGCAGGATCTGCAACCGTGCCTGCTGGCCGCCGGAGAGCGTCTCGAACGGCTGGTTTCCGGCCGGACCCAGCTCGTACCGGGCCAGTGCCGACATCGCGTCGTTGCGGGTGCAGGCGTGCTCGGTCATCACGATCTCAGCCGAGGTACGACCGTGCAGGTCCGGCCGGGTGTGCGTCTGGACGAAGTGTCCGGGCACCACGCGGGCACCGAGCCGGGCGTCGCCCCGGTACGCCACCGCAGACGGTACGTTCCCGGCCGACCCGGATCCGGCCAGTCCGGCGAGGAGGCTGAGGAACGTGGACTTGCCGGAGCCGTTGGAGCCCAGCACCGCCACCCGTTCGCCGTACCAGATCTCGGTGTCGAAGGGTTTCATCAACCCGGTCAGCTCCAGGTCCGTGCAGATGATCGCCCGTTTTCCGGTACGGCCACCGCGTAGCCGCATCCGGACGTTCTGCTCCTTCGGTGCCCGCTCGGGTGGTCCAGCCTCCTCGAACCGCTTCAGTCTCGACTGGGCGGCGCGGTAGGCGGGGGCCATCGCGTCGCTGCTGGTCGCGTTCTGGCGCATGACGTGCACGAGTTGCCTGAGCCGGGCGTGCTCCTCGTCCCACCGGCGACGCAACTCGTGGAGCCGGCTGTTGCGGTCCGTGCGGGCCTGGGCGTACGTAGAGAAGCCGCCACCGTGGATCCAGACCGTACGCGACTCGACGGTGACGATCCGGTCGGCGGCGGTGGCGATCAGTTGCCGGTCGTGCGAGACCAGCAGCACCGTCTTACGGCTGGCCAGGAGTTGCTCCTCGAGCCACTGCTTGCCGGGTACGTCGAGGTAGTTGTCCGGCTCGTCGAGCAGGAGCAGCCGGTCGGGACCGCGAAGCAGCGCCTCGAGCGCGAGGCGTTTCTGCTCGCCGCCGGAGAGGGTGTTCACCGGGCGGCTGCTGGCCTGGTCGTAGCCGATGCCGAGCGCCTCGGTGGTGCAGCTGTCCCAGACCACCTCGATGTCGTACCCGCCGGCGTCGGTGTGCTCGGTCAGCGCCTGCGCGTACGCCAGTTGGTTCGGCTCGTCGTCGCGTTCCGCGATGGCCCGCTCGGCGCGGCGCAGCTCGGCGGTGCTGGCGCGGATCCGGTCCGGGGCGACCGAGAGCAGCAGGTCGGCGATGGTACTCCCGTCGCGGACCCCGCCGATGAACTGGCGCATCACGCCCAGTCCGCCGGAGTGCCGGATGTGCCCGGAGGCCGGTTGCAGGTCACCGGCGATCAGCCGGAGCAGGGTGGTCTTGCCGGCGCCGTTCGGACCGACCAGCGCGGCCTTGCTGCCCTCACCGATCCGGAAGGAGACCGCGTCGAGCAGCGGGCGTCCGTCCGGCAGCAGGTGGGTTAGTTCGCTTACCTCGATGTGGCCCACTGGGTCCTCCGCGTTCGGCGACGAGACCTCCCCGAAGGTCAGCTTTCCCGGCGAGCCGGTTTGATCACCACCGAATTACCGGTCGTCGCTGCGGGGTGGGGCACGAAGACGTCGGCTCGGGCGGCGGTGGGGTCACGAAGACGCCGGCTCGGGCGGCGGTGAGGTCACGAAGACGCCGGCTCGGGCGGCGGTGAGCGCGGCGGTGGCGGCCCGGTCGGCGACGGTTTCGTCGATCGGCTCGCCGGTGACGAAGAGCCGGAAGTACAGCGGCGCGATGGCGACCCGGACGACCTCGACCGAGTCGGTGCCGGCGGGCAGTTCACCTCGGGCGATGGCGCGGTCGACGATCGGGGCCGACTGCTCGTGTCGCGCCCGGAAGAAGGTGTGCAGCGCCCGACCCGCCGCCGGGTTCTGGACGGCGGCGGCGACGAAGGCGGTGGCCACCGGACCGGCCTGCGGGTCGGTGAAGCCGATCAGCACTTCGCGGGCCAGGGCGCGCAGGTCACCGTCGATGGTCCCGGTGTCGGGGATTGGCCACGGTTCGCCGCTGGCCAACTCCAGTGCGTCGGCGATCAGTCCTTCGACGTTGCCCCAGCGCCGGTAGAGGGTGGTCTTGTGTACGCCGGAGCGGGCCGCAACGCCCTCCACGGTGAGCCCCTGATAGCCGTGTGCGACCAACTCGGCGAGGGTCGCCTCGCGGACGGCGGCGCGGGTCCGGGCGGTGCGCCCGCCGGGTCGTACGGTGCCATGTGTGGTCAAAATCAACTCCAGTTGCATTAGGCGGCAATCGCTGGCATCCTCAAGGAGGTATTGCAACAGTGGTTGCATTATGGCGCCACCGACCGGGAGGGCAGTAGCGATGGGGCACCCGTCGAACGTCGACGTCAGCCAGTTTCACCACCTCGATCGGAGGCATCCTTGGCTATGCAACTCGCCCTACGCGACGTCACCATGTCGTACGGGGAACGACTCGTCCTCGACCGGATCTCGCTGACCGTACCGCCCGGTGAACATGTCGGCATCGTCGGCGAGAACGGCTCCGGCAAGTCCACCCTGCTCCGGTTGATCGCCGGGGTCGAGCGCCCGGACGGCGGCGAGATCACCGTCACCGCCGACGGTGGGGTCGGGCACCTGGCCCAGACCCTGGACCTGCCCGGGGAGCACACCGTCGGGCAGGCGATCGACGTCGCGCTCGTCGAACTACGCGAACTCGAACGTCGGCTCCGCGAACTGGAGACCGACCTGACCACCGCCGAGCGGCTGTCCGCGTACGGCGAACTGCTCAGCGCGTACGAGGCGCGCGGCGGCTACGAGGCCGACGCGCGGGTGGACAAGGCGCTGCACGGCCTCGGTCTGGCACACATCGGCCGGGATCGGCGGCTGGCCAGCCTCTCCGGCGGTGAACAGGCCCGGCTGGCCCTGGCCTGTCTGCTGGCGGCCGACCCGGAGGTGCTGCTGCTCGACGAGCCCACCAACCATCTGGACGGGGCCGCGTTGACCTGGCTGGAGGAGCGGTTGCGGGCCCACCGGGGGACCGTCGTGGTCGTCTCCCACGACCGGGTGCTGCTGGACCGGGTGGCCACCGCGATCGTCGAGGTGGCGGACGGTGCGGTGAGCCGCTACGGCAACGGCTACGACGGCTACCTGGCCGAGAAGGCCGCCGCCCGGGCACGCTGGGAACAGGCGTACCTCGACTGGCGGGCGGAGATCCGCCGGCTGGCGGAGTTCGCCACCACCACCGCGCACCGGGTCGCGCCGGACCGGCCGATGAAGGACCGCAACAAGCCGGCGTACGACCGGGACAAGGGGCGGGTGCAGAGTTCGATCTCCAGCCGGGTACGTAACGCGCAGGAGCGCCTGCGTCGGCTGACCGAGGAACCGGTTCCCGTGCCACCCGAGCCACTGCGGTTCACCGGCCGCCTCACCGGCGGCGACATCACCGGCCCGTTGGTCGAGTTGTCCGACGTACGGGTGGCCGACCGGCTGGCGGTCGACACGCTGTCGGTGGTCGGCGGTCAGCGGCTGCTGATCCATGGACCCAACGGGGCCGGCAAGTCCACCCTGCTGCGGGTGCTGGCCGGTGAACTGGTGCCCGACCACGGGACGGTACGGCGACAGGGACGGATCGGTCACCTGCCCCAGGAGTCGCCCGTCCACCGTCCCCGGCAGACGGTGCTGGCGGCGTTCGCCGAAGGCAGACCGGGCGACGTCGAGGAGCACCGTGCCCGGCTGTTGGCGCTGGGACTGTTCGCTCCGGACAGCCTGCGACTGCCGGTCGGGGCGCTGTCGATCGGCCAGCGGCGTCGACTGGCGCTGGCCCGGCTCCTGGTCAGCGAGGTGGATCTGCTGCTACTGGACGAGCCGACCAACCATCTGTCGCTCACCCTGGTCGAGGAGTTGGAGGAGGCGTTGATCGACTATCCGGGCGCGCTGGTGGTCGTCTCGCACGACCGGGCGTTCCGCCGCCGGTTCGTCGGCGGTCAACTGGAGTTGCGTGCCGGCCGGTCGGTGGGGCCCGGGTCGTAACCCATTCCCGGGTAGCCCCCGCTGCCGCTGCCGTCGAAGGCGACGGCAGCGGGGGACGTTCGCGAGGTGGGGCAGCGTCAACGTCACGACATGACGTGCCGCCCGCGCTGGTATTCGGCGAGATAGGCGCGGGCCCAGTCGTGCCACCAGCAACCGGCGTGGTCGCACTGCCAGCAATGACCCCGGTCGCGGTGCAGGCGGACGACCTGCTGCGCGGCCTCGTACCGGTCCAGGGTGTGCTGCTCGTCGAGCATGGTGATCGCCGCCTTCTCGTCTGATCCGTACGGTCTCCTGTTGGTCAGGCCGGCGACGCTGGCGGCGAAGCTGGTGGCGCCGTGGAGGGCGACCTGGCATCGGTGCGGTGGTCGCGGCTCGTGGCCGGACCGGATCGCGACGATGATTGACAGAACGTAATGCGGTGGTATCCCTGGGATGTTGCATTGCCGCAACATTGTCTTAACCTGGCAATCTGCGGCATCTCGGGAGGGTTGCCATGTCTCGTAGGACCAGCGTGGACGCTGCCATCGGCCAGCGCATCCGGGAACGCCGTGAACTGGCCGGCTGGAGCGTCCGGCATGCTGCGGACCGGGCCGGCATCGCGGCTTCCACCTGGTCCCGGATCGAGCACGGCCGCATATCCGCCGACAACCGGTCCACCCTCGCGGCCATCGCCCAGGCCCTGCGGTGTCCGGCGGCCGACCTGACCGCGCTCCCGACCGACCCGGTCACCCGGGACCGGGCCGAGACCGGCGGTGCCGTCTACGAGACGCTGCGGGCGACCATCGAGGCGGACCTCGACTGCCGACCGGACGGTTCGGCCGGGTGTGACCCGCTGGCCGGGCTGCGACGTGAGCTGGACCTGGTCCGTGACCTGCGGGCCCGATGCGAGTACGTGTCCGCCGCAAGCCGTCTGCCGGCCCTGATCCGAGGGCTGCACCGGGCCGCCTTCGGGCCGGAGCGCGAGCCGGCACTACGGGCACTGGTCGTCGTGCTGGACACCGCCTCCTTCGTGGTCCGCTACGCCGGACATCCCGGCTCCGCCTGTCTCGTGGCGGACCGGGCACAGCAGGCCGCCGAAGCCTGCGGCGATCCGGTCCTGCTGGGTCTGGCCGCCTGGTCCCGGGCACATGCCGCGCTGGGCATGGGGTTGCCGCCCCGGGCCCGGCAACTCGTCGAGCGGGGGATGTCCGACCTCGGGGCCGGGGTGGGTGCGCCGGCCGGCCCGGAGATGCACGGCCAACTGCTGCTGACCCTGGCGTACGCCCTGGCCAGCCAGGGACGTACGGCGGACGCGGCGGAGCCGCTGGCGGAGGCGACGGCCATCGCGCATCGCACCGGCGAGTCCGGGGCACTCCGGTTGATGTTCGGCCCGACGAACACCAACTTCTGGCGGATCGCGATGGCGGCAAACGGCGAGAATCCGGCGTACGCCGTCGACATCGCCCGGACGACGCAACCCCAGCTGGTCCGGTCGGTCTCCCGACAGTTCGCCTTCTACGCCGACACCGGCCGGGCCCTGGTGCGTACCGGCAGCGACCGGGAGGCACTGCGGATGCTGCTGGCGGCCGAGCGGCTGGGCCCACAGCGGATGCGCTCGCCGATGATCGTCGATGCGGTACGGGACCTGCTGGGCCGGTCCCGCCGGGGCACCGGCTGGACCGAGCTGCGGGGCCTGTGTGAACGACTCGGCATCGGCGGCTGAGCGCTGACCGGGCGCGGTGGCACCGGTCTGCGGGGGTGGGCTACCGGTCTGTGCGGCTGGGCTACCGGTCTGTGCGGCTGGGCTACCGGTCTGCGGGGGTGGGCTACCGGAAGTCGAGATCCTGCCCGGGCTCGGCTTCGCGGAGCATCCGGTCGACATCGTGCGTCGGACCGGTCGGTCCAGCGCTGGTCGGACCACCGCTGGCCGGGTCGCTGTCCGGCCCGTCGGCGTCGACAGCGTCGATGCGGATGCTGTAGTCGTAGCTGCCCGCACCCTCCACCGTGCCGATCACCCAGTGTCTTCCGCACAGCAGGAAGGACTCTCCCGGGTGGGCGGTGAAGTCCGTCTCCCGGTCGTCCACGGCAACGGCGAAACCGATCGTCGGGCGTCCGGTCGAGGCGTCGAGACTGGCGTACATCGGAGCCACTCGTGCCTCCGCCAGCCGGTACACCCGTGCGTGCTGCATCCAGGTCGGCGTTCCCATTCAGCTTCCTCCGTTGCGGTGTGGATCCGGGGCGGTAAGGAACTCCTCGATCGCCCGCTGGCCCGCCGCGCGGGCTGCGGCGATCATCTCCTCGGTCGGCTCGGTCACGCCCTGCCCGTCCGGGGCCTGGCCGGCACATTCCTCCAGCACCTTGACAGCGGCGGCTTCGGCCAGCTGGGCGGCCTCGGCCAACCGGGCGGTGAACCGATCCAACACCTGGCCGGGGATCCGTCGTCCGAGGTGGTGGTCCGGATCGACCAGTGCCGCGCAGCCGGCGGGCCAGTGCTCCAGTACCTCGACGAACGGCGCGACCATCCACGGCACGTCGCCCAGCCGGGCCTGTAGCCGTACCTGCGAACTGAAGATCGCGATGCCCTCGTTCGAGGTACCCGGACCGTCCAGCCACCAGGCGAAATCAGGGTCGGACAGGTCACGCGACGGTGAACCACCAGGGACGGTCGGCACCACCACTTCGGCAGCCAGCAGCGCGTTGAGGTACGCGGCCGGGTCATCACCAGCGGTACGCAGCGCCGCGTCGAGCGGGTAGCCGACGGTCGCCCGCCGGACCAGCTCCTCGATCACCGACGGCTCCAGCAGGACCTGGCTCTCCAGCAGCGGATCGACGATCAGTGACCACTCCGGATTCGGCCAGTGGTGCACTAGGTCGAGGACCGGCCAGAGGATCGAGCTGCTGGCCTGCGCGCCGACCGGGCTGGAGACGAGCCGTTCGATGGACGTGAACACCATCAGCATCGTGCCGTCCTCGACCGATGCGGTGGGCCAGCCACCGGTCGAATCGGTCGGCATGACGACGCAGGTTTCGAGCAGCGCGGTCAGATAGGTTTCGGAGTCACCAAGCCGTACGGCCCTGTCGAGCAGGCCGAGCAGATGCGTGTCCGGCTGCCAGTTGTTCACGGCCGCTCCCCGCCGAGGGTGCGTTCCCAGTCGGTCAGGGCCAGCCAGACGTAACTGTTCACCCCGCCCCCGACCAGCGCCACCATCTCGTCGGGGAGCCGGGTCAGGGCCCGGGGCGTGTCCCCGGTCATGCCGAGTGCCCCGGCGGCGATTCCGGCCTCCTCCTCGGTCAGGCGACCCAGGATGGCCAGTTGCGCCCCCGCCACCCGGCGCGCGTTCTGCGGAGTCAACCGACGTAGTACGACGAGCCGGGTCTGCCACGGCCGGAGGCCGTCACTGACCGCCATGACGTCGGCGGCCAACTCGTCCACGATGAGGATGGGCTGCTGCGGGTCGACGGGCGGCGGCTCCGCCCCCACCTGTAACCGGTCCGCCCCCACCTGCAACCGGTCCGGCACCCCGGTCGCCGAGGCGAGCGCCTGCCAGTCCGCCGGACGGTCGGTGCGTACGTACACCCGGACACCGGAGGCGACCGCGCGTGCCGCCACCACCCGCGCGGCGGTGGCCCCACCGACCATCGCGACCTCGGTCGGACGGCGCCGGAAGAGGCGTACGACGCTCGGCCGCTGGTCGACGTCGTGTCCCAGACACAGCCCGACCGCCGGGTACGACTCGACCGGCACCGGGGTGGACGGATCGGCCATCGCCAGCCAGGGCACCCCGACCGGGTCGAGCCCGGCTGCCGTGGCTGCCGTTGCGTAGCTGCCGGACGGTGGCAGGGAGGCCGCAGTGGGGCCGGCGGCGTACGCGGTGACGGCGTGCCGGCCGTCCAGCCGTCGTACGGTCCATCCGGTCCGGCGGGCGTGGGCGCGAACGCTCGTGTCACAGGCACCGATCCGGTGCGCCGGGGCGACGATCCGCAGCAGGTGCCGGACAGCCGGACCGTCCGGGGTGTCGACCACCGTCGTCGAGGTCGTCACCGCGACGGCCGGCAGTGCGGTGCTGTCGAAGGCCGACTGGTCCGGCCCGGCGGCGGAACCCGGCTCGACCGAGTATCCGACCTGTCGCAACCCGTCGACCACCAGCGCGGTGCGTTGCTCCCGCGGCGGTGTGGGTGACCGGGGGACGAGACCGGTCGTGGCCAGCGCCACGGCCAACTCCCGGTCGTCGAGGATCCGACAGCCGAAGCCCGCCTGGCGGAGCAGTCGGCTGGCCCGCAGCATCGCCGCTGCCGCCATCCGCGCGGGTTGCTCGGGATCGTCCCCCCGCTGCCCGGCGGCCACCGTCCCCTCGCAGGCGTCGACCCGGACGCAGACCCAGGAGATCTGTTGGGCCGCCGTGGGCATCCCGGCCGTGAGGTGCCGGTACGAGTCGACCGCCGGGGCATCGTCCGCCAGGAGGGCATCCGGTCCGGGCAGCGTGTGGACGACCACCTGTACGGCGGACGGATCCGCCTGGCCCTGGAAGATCCGGGCCAGTACGGCAACCGGCGGGCGGCGGGCGGCGTCCGGGCGGAGGTCGGTGGGGGATCCCAGTTCGGCCAGGGCGAACCATCCGCCACCGTCCTCGGCGACGCCGACCTTGCCGCTGCCACGTTCCACCACGCGGGTACGTACCGGTCCGTCCAGTGTCTGCTGACCGTCGGTCGGGGCGGGACCGGCCCCGACCGGTCGCGCCGCACCCGTCGGTCCGCTTCGGAACCGCGTACGTGAGCGGTAGCTGGGCTGGGCGACGAGAACCCCCACGCACGGCAGGGCCAGCCCCAGGGCGGCCCAGGGCCACCAGGTGCCGGGCTGGGCCACCACCAGCAGCACCACGGCCAGGACGACCTCCGCCGCCAACAGCGCCGCGATTCGCCGGCCCCGGATCGTCGTTGACCGTAGTGAGGTGTCGTGGAACGCCGGGCCAGTCACGTCAGCACACCTCACCACGTCCGGCGATGTCAGACTTCCGCAACAGCGTACTCTCGGATCGGCTCTGAAGATCGTCCTTCGTGGCCGGCGTCGTCGGACCAATGGTCGACCGTGTGCCGTCGTACCTGCCCTCTCGATTCGTCAGGCCGGACCGCCGGACATGGTGTGTCCCCGGGCAGCGCCACTATGCTGGCGCGAAGAGCGCCCGTTGCACCCTCCATGGTGCTCACTGCCCGCCCCCGACGATGCCGGCCAGGAGCGATGACCCGGACCCTGCTTGTCGCGCCGCAGCAACGTGGCGCGTACGCCACACTCAGCGATGCGTTCGCCGCCGCGACAGCCGGCTCGACCGTCCTGGTCACACCGGGCACCTACCACGAGGCGCTCTTCGTCGTGGACATCTCGCTGCGCGTTGCCGTCACCGACGACTCCGGGCCGGTGGAACTGGACGCCCGGGGACTGCCGTATCCGGCGCTCAGCGTCCGAAGTGGAGAGCTTGCGGTCGAGGGGCTGACCATCCGGGCCGGTGACCACTCCGCCATCGTCTCGCAGCGGTCGAACGTCTCCGTCAAACAGTGCGAGTTGAGCACCAACTACGGTGCGGCGCTGGACATCCGGGATCGGAGCCGGTGTGACGCCCACCGGGCGAAGGTCACCGGGGGGCAGTTCGGTTTCGTCTTCGAGGACTCCGGCGGCCTCGTGCAGGACTGCGAACTGACCGACATCGTCGACGACGGGATCATCGTACGGCTCGGGGCGGACCCGGAGATCCGGGCGACCACGATCAGCCGGTGCCGCCGGGGCATCTACGTCTACCAGTTCGGCAAGCCGACGGTCGAGGGCTGCGAGATCTCCTACACCGGTGACGTCGGTGTGGCGGTCGCCCACAAGAGCACGCCGGTCCTGCGGCACTGCTCGATCCACGACACCCAGGGCGTCGGGATCCAGTTCGGCCGGGGCTGCGGGGGCGAGGTCGACGCCTGTCGGCTGGAGAACAACCAGCCACCGGGAATCGAGATCGCCGACGGTGCCGACGTGAAGGTCACCAAGGCCGCCAGCCGGTCCAGTCACGCCGTACGGGGCCCCGAGGCGGGCAAGCACGACGAGAAGGCGGTGGAGTCGCTGCTGGCGGAACTCGACGCCATGGTGGGGCTGGCCGGGGTCAAGGACCAGGTCCGGGGGCTGATCGACGAGATCCAGGTCAACGAGTGGCGGCGGGGGGCCGGGCTGGCCGTGGAGCAGGCCAGCCACCACCTCATCTTCGCCGGGGCACCGGGTACCGGTAAGACCACGGTCGCCCGGATCTACGGCCGGCTGCTGGCCGCGCTGGGGGTGCTGCCCAGTGGAGTCTTCCGCGAGGTGTCCCGGCGGGATCTCGTCGGTCAGTACCTGGGGCACACGGCGGAGAAGACGGCCGAGGCGTTCGAGAAGGCCGCTGGCGGCGTGCTGTTCATCGACGAGGCGTACACCCTGTCCCGGGCCGGCTCCCGTAGCGACTTCGGCCAAGAGTCGATCGACACGCTGGTCAAGCTGATGGAGGACCACCGGGACAGCGTCGCGGTCATCGCCGCCGGATACACCGACGAGATGGAGGACTTCCTCTCCACCAACCCCGGTCTGGCGTCCCGGTTCTCCAAGACGATCGAGTTCGAGAACTACCAGCCCGACGAGTTGGTGCTCATCATCAACCGGATGGCACGTGGGGCCGACTACGAGTTCAGCCCGGACGTGGAACCGCTGCTGCGCGAGCATTTCGGCCGGATCCAGCGCGACGCGAACTTCGGCAACGCCCGCGAGGCCCGCCGGCTCTTCGAAGCGGTACGCAAGGCGCAGGCACAGCGGCTACGGGGGCTGACCCAGCGTCCCAGCATCGACGATCTGCGTCGGCTGGCCGCCGCCGATCTGACCCTCGCGATCAGCTGACCGGCTGGTACGCGGCCGAGCGGGGCGTTGCGGTACGTCGGCCTGCTGCGTTCGGTCGTCGTCTGCGCGGTCGTCGTTCTCGTCTGCTCAGTCGTAGTCCTCGTTCGGCTGGAGCGCCTGCCGGATGGCGCTGATGGCTGGCGCGGGTAGCGTGGTGACCGGCGTGACCGGCGCGGGAGTTTGTCGCCGGGCGGAGTCGTCCGATGCCCGGAGGCCCGGGTCCGCAGCGTTGACCGGGTCCGCATCGTTGACCGGGTCCGCAGCGTTGACCGGGTCCGCGGTGTTGACCGGGTCGCCACCCATCTGCATGAACTGCTGCGGCTGCGCCGCTGGCGGGGCCTCGACGAGGCTCGTGTACCTCCGTACACCCACTTCGAGGAGTTGCTGCGCGGTCAGGGAGACGTGCTGCTGACCCCAGGGGTTACGGAGCTGGAAGGTGCCGTCCGCCCGATAGCCGACGACCTCGTAGGCGTGCAGTCCGACGACGCCGTACGGCAACGGCCCACCATTGCGAGCCGGAGGAATGCCGATCACGGTCGGGCGGTTCTCGTCGACGAGTCGGCGCAGCGTCGCGGCCACCTCCGGTGCGCTGGCTGGCAACAGGTCCAACGTGGCGGCCCGACCGGTGAGCATGGTGAGGACGGCGGTGCGGTGTTCGTAGGAGAGGGCGACGAGCCGCCCGTATCCCTGCTGGTTGGTGTTGTCGGGTCGGCCGAAGAAGATGTCGGCACCGGCGAGTGCCTTCTCCAATATGGCGGCCCAGTGGGTGGCCCCGCTCGGGTCCGAGGCGTAGATCAGTGATTTCGAGAGTCTTGCCCGTACCGGTAGTTCCGGGGTCACCTCGACGGTGAACCGGCGTCCGGGCAGCCAGGCCTCGCCGCTCCCCGACGGCGTGGGTGCCAGGACCGGTTCGTGGAGGTGGACAAGGTAGCTGCTGCCATTCTCCTGCCGCTGGATGGCGTTGTTGATCACGTCGGGAAGGCGGTGCGCGACCGCGCCGACCACCGCGATGGAACCGCAGTCACCCAACCTGCCCTGCGTGACCTGGTGATGGTTCGGCGGGCCGTCGAACAACTCGCCAACCTTCGAAAGGACCTTGATGGGACGGTAGGTGGCCGACCCTTCGTGTGACTCACTGGGCAACTTCGGCCGCTTGGTGTGGAAGGTGGGGCCGGGCGCGGGTTCGGGTAGTGCCAGGCCCCGGGCCGTACTCGTGTCGTGGCTGGTCACCGGGGTGTTTGTTTCGTTCGCTGTCCGGTGCAGCTCGGTGATCGCGTCGTGGAGCCGCCGGGTGGCCTCTGGCGGGGTGTGCTCGATGAAGGAGCGGAGCAGTCCGGTGACGTCGTCCAGGAGCGCGGTTCGGGCTTCGGGGGAGAGCTGCGGTTGGCGTAGTGCGGTGTGGGCGAGGTCAGCCAGTTCCAGGAGGGCCTCGGCGGCGGTTTCCGGCCGGGGGCCGGCGAGGAGTTCCTTCGCCCGGTGGATGACCTCGGTGGCCCAGGTGTCGCCGTATCTCGCTTCGGGGGTGGTGAAGACGGAGAGGAGTTCGCGTACGGCTGCGCCGGCGTCGAGGTCTTCGAGTTGCAGTCTGCGTACCGTGGTCTGGTAGGGGTCGGCGGTGAGCAGGCCGGCGTCGGCCAGCGTACGGCCGGCGTGCTGGATGGCGGCCAGGGTGGGCAGGACGCTGCCGGGCTCGGTGGTTGGTCGGGTCGTCCCCGGGGCGAACGGGCTGAACCCGTTGGGATCGTTGAGCCGTTGTTCGGCGAAGCCCAACCGGACGGCGAGGGCGCGGTCTGCGGGGAACGGTGATTCGTGCAGCCTTTCCGGGCTGGCCGTCCGAGGGTCCCCGGTCGAGGTCCACCGTGCCTTGAGTTCGGCATCCTCCCGGACCAGGTCGGCGATCCGGGCGACCACTGTCTCCGGCACGTGCCCGAGAGGCAGTCTGCTGGAGAGCACCAGCCGGGAGGAGAAGGCCATACCGGCTGGGATGTTGGCCTCGAACCTGCTGGTTGCCCGTGGTGTCGCCGCATCGCTGCCCAGGTCGGCGGCGTAGAGCTTGACCTCCGCCGCGCGGTCGCCGTAGCGGACGACCAGTACGTCGTACGGTCCGACCGTGACCTCGGCGCCGGGGAGCGCCTGTTGGAGGTGGCCGTCACGGGCGGTGGCGGTAGCTGCTTCGAGCACCGCGACCGGGTCCGGGTACGGCATGAGCCCGCCGTTGGACGTGTCCTCGGGGACCACAGCTCGGCTGGTCGTACCGCTGGAATCCGCCGGCAGTTCCGGCGTGCGCACGATCGTGGCGAGTTCGCCGAGGGCGTCGGGGGAACCGGCGGCCCGGTCGGCGAGGTGGAGCACCTCGTCCTTGAAGCTCTGTTGTTCGGATTGGGACCATGCACCTCGCTCGTGGGCACCGAGGCTGTGCATGGCCGATGGCTGGCTCTCCCAGACTCCGTCCGGGAGCCGCTGGTTGTGGTAGAGCTGCGTGCCGTCGGTGCCGTGGATCCGGATCGAGTCGACAGCGTGGGGGGCGGTCGGCGCGGCTGCGTCCAGCATGTCGAGGACCAGCCGTAGACCGTCCCCGGCGTGGGGTTCGGCAACGGGGGATGGCCGGCCCCGGTCGGCGGCGTCGAGGCTCTGGCGCAGGGTCTCCAACTGGTGTACGGCTTCGGGTACGGATACGGCGACGATGTCGATCTGGTATCCGGCTTGCCGGTAGCGCCCGATCACGGCCAGGGCCTGTTCGGGGTCGGTGACCGAGACGTGTCGTACGGTGTTGGCGTTTTTGCCGATGATGAGGTCGTCGGCCATTTCCAGCCATCGGTTGCCGTCGGTGGTGAGCCGGTTGGCGGCCCCGGCCCGTCCCTCACGGCTGGCGATCTCGGCATAGGCCGGGTGGTGGCGGAGTAGGCGGTCGGTGTTGATCACCGTTGCCGGGTCGGTGTCGGCGAAGCGTTCCCGGGCCAGGGCTTCGAGGCCCAGTCGGTCGATGCTGGTGTGGCTGAGTGCGATGACGGCGGTGGGCCGGTCGGTGGCTGGCTCGACCTTTAGGTGGTCGGCGATGCGTTGTTCGAAGAACTCCCGACCCGTCTCGGCGGACATCGTCGGATCCGGACCCTGCCGGACCGGGCCGTCCGCTGCCGGCGTCGCATCCCCACCCATCTGCATGAACTGCTGGGACTCGGGTGCTGTCGGGGCCTCCGCGAAACTGACGTAGTACTTGACGCCCACCTCAAGTATTTGTTCCGCCGTGAGGTAGGCGTGCTTGATTCCCCATGCGTTCCGCAGGAAGAAGGTGCCGTTTTCCCGGTATTCCATGATCTCGTAGGCGTGTTCGGCGACTACGCGATACGGCAACGGAGAGCCGTCTGCTGTCTTTGGTACGCCGATCAGGACCGGTTGGCCGTCGTCGAGGAGTCGACGGATGGTGCTTTCCGCTTCCAGGGCGTCGCCAGATCTTGTCAGCCAGCCCAACTCGGCAGGTCTTCCGGTCAACATGGTGAGTACGCCGGCCAGTTTTCCCACGTCGAGTCCTTCGAGCCGGTTGTATCCGTGCTGATCGGGCACGGCGCGGTCGAAGAAAATGTCTGCTCCGGTGACTGCCTTCTCCAGAAGGGCAGCCCAGTAGGTGTCGTGGCCCTCGTCGTGGGTGAAAGCCAGCTTCTGGTTGTTTTCGACCAGTACCGGCAGTTCGGGAGTTACCTCGACGTGGAACTCTCGTCCGGGTAGCCAGGCGAGGCGTGCATCCGAGGGTTGGAAGTCCGGTACCGGCTCGTGCAGGCGGACGAGGAAGCCCTGCTTGTTCGGCAACGGCCGTATTGCGCTGTTGATCACGTCGGGCAGATGCGTGGCTGCCGTACCGAGCACCACCACGGTTCCGCAATCGCCCAGTGCTCCCTGGAAGACCTGGAAGTGGCTCGGTGGTTCTTTTCCCAGGAACAGGTGAATGGCTTCGGGTATCTCGTTGACGTGTGCGTAGGTGACCTGCTCAGCCAACTTTTCAGGCATCGCTGGTCGTTCGGCGGCGCGGTAGGTGGGACCGGGTGCGGGTTCCGGGGGGCCCGGGGTTCGGGGGGTGTCGGTGTGGACTGAGCCGGTTGTTTCCGGCGTTGCTTCGTGTAGTTGACTGACCGCCTCGTTGAGTTGTCGGGTGCTCTCCGCTGGGGCATGTTCGGTGAAGGAGCGGATCCACCCGTTGAGGTCTTCGACGAGTGGGGTACGGGTTCCTTGGGGCAGGCCGTGGTGGCGTAGGGCGGTGTGGGTGAGGTCGGCGAGTTGCAGGAGGGTGTCGAGGGCAGTTTCTGGCCGGGGTGCGGTGAGGAGTTCCCTGGCACGGTGGATGACTGCGCTGGTCCAGGTGTCGCCGTAGGTTGCTTCGGGGTTGGTGAAGATGTCGAGCAGGGTGCGGACGTGTTCGGTTGCGCCAGCGTCTTCGAGTTGGAGCCGCCGTACGGTGGCGTGGTAGGGGTCGGCGGCGAGCAGGCCCGCGTCGGCCAACACACGGCCAGCGTCGTGTATTGCGGTGATCGTGGTCAGCGCGGTGCCGGGTTCGGCTGCTGGTCGTCCGGTTGCGGGAACGAACGGGTTGAACCCGCCGGCGTCGCTGAGCCGGTCGACTGCGAGGCCCAGCCGGGCTGCGAGAGTTCGGTCGGCGGGCGAGAGCGGGGAGCGCTCGCGGGCATGGAGTGTTCCTACGGGTTGGCCGTCTTGGTCGAGGTGCCGTCCCCATTCGGCGTCCTGCCGGAACAGGTCGGCGACCTGTTCAGCAACGACTTCTGACACGCGTCCGAGTGGCAGCCGACTGGAGACCACCACGTGAGCGGCGAAGTCGCTCCCTTCCGGATGGTCGGTAAGGGCCTTGCTGGTCGCTGCCGGTGCCGTGGCATCCCGGCCGAAATCGCCGGAGAAGAACTCGATCCTCGCGATGCGATCGCCGTGCCGGATGACCAGCACACTTCCGGACTCGACCGTGACTTCCGCCCCCGGTAGCAGGCGTTGCAGGATTCCGTCGCGGCCAGCGGCGACGGCGGTCTCCAGCACCCGGACCGGATCCGGGCGTGGCATGAAGCCGCCGAAGGGCGTCCCGCCGGCACCACCCGGTCGACTACCGGTCGCTTGCTCTATCGGAATGTCGGGGCTTCGGACGATGGCGGCGAGTTCGCTGAGCGCGGCGGGGAGGTCGCGGACTTCCTCGGCCAGCCGGACAACCTCGTCCTTGAAACTCTGCTGCTCCTGTGGGGTCCAGTGCCCCTGCTCGTGGGTGCCGAGCGTTTCGGCGGCGGTCGACTGGCTGTTCCAGGTGCCGTCAGCGGCTCGTTCGTTATGGAACGCCTCGGCCCCGTCGCTGGTGTGGACCCGGATCGAGTCGACGCCGTTCGGCTCGGCTCGCTGGGAGTAGTCCAGCAGGTCGAGGACGTCCCACAGGCCGTCGCCGCTGTGTGGCTCGGTTACGAACTCGTGTTGTCCGCGTCTGGCGGCGTCCAACGACTGTCTCAGGGCGTCGAGTCGGTGTACGGCTTCGGGGACGGAGACGGCGACGACGTCGATCTGGTATCCGGCTTGCCGGTAGCGCTCGATTACGGCCAGGGCCTGTTCGGGGTCGGCTACCGAGACGTGTCGTACGGTGTTGGCGTTCCTGCCGATGATGAGGTCGTCGGCCATCTGTAGCCAGCGGTCGCCGTCGGTGGTCAGCCGGTTGGCGGCCCCGGCCCGTCCCTCACGGCTGGCGATCTCGGCGTACGCAGGGTGGTGACTTAGCAGCCGGTCGGTGTTCACCACCGTTGCCGGATCGGCGTCGCCGAATCGGTCCCTGGCCAGGGTGTCGAGGGCCGGGCGGTCGATGCTGGTGTGGCTGAGTGCGATGACGGCGGTGGGCCGGTCGGTGGCGGCGGGCCGGACGCGTAGATCGTCAGTGATGCGCTGGTCGAAGAGCTCCCGACTTGCCTCGGCGGACATCGTCGGATCTGTCCCGGGCCGGACCGGGCCGTCCGCTGCCGGCGTCGCCTCTCCACCCATCTGCATGAACTGCTGGGATTCAGACGTTGCCGGAGCCTCGACAAGCGTCGTGTAGTGGCTCCCCATCACTTCCCGGATCTGTTCTGCGGTCAACACGACGTGGTGCTCACCCCACGGGTTTCGCAGGAGGAACCCCTGATCCGTGGGCCGTACGACCTCGTAGGCGTGCCCGGCCACGACGTCGTACGGCAGCGGAATGCCGTCGTAGGTGCCCCGACTGCCCACGAGGAGCGGTCGGCCGTCGGCAAGGACGGCGTTCAGTTGTGCGGCCAGGTCAGCCGGGTCGATCGGCATGAGATGGTCGCGAGCCTGCCGGCCGGTGAGCATGGTGAGGATGGCGGCGCGGTCGCGGATGTCGGATCCCACGTCCAGCCGGTGGTAGCCGTGCAGGCCACGCTTCTCCGAGCTGGCTCGGTCGAAGATGCTCTCCGCCCCGGCGATCGCCTTCTCCAGGACCGGAGCCCAGACCGCATTGCCCACGCCGTCACTGATGAAGGCGGGGCGGGAGGGATCCGTGGCAAGTACCGGTAGCTCGCCCGACACGTTGACCTCGAACTCACGCCCCGGTCGCCAGATGCCGGATCGGAAGTCGTACACCGGCTCGAAGATCCGCACGACGTAGCCACCGTCAGGCCCGGGGCGTACCGCCTGCCTGATCGCCTCGGGCATGTGCGCCGCCAGGGAACCCAGTGTCGCGACATATCCGCAGTTCCCGAGATTCCTGGTCTGGGTAGCTTGGTGACGCTGCGGTGGGCCGTCGAAGAGCTGCATGGCCTGGGGAAAGTCGGATATCGACTGCCAGACGTAGGCTGGGCCGCTCCTCCTTCTCGGGAACGGCGGGCGATCGACCACCAGATCCGCCGGGTTGGTCGGGCGGGGCGGTTCCGGGGTGCGTGCCGTCGTCGGATATCCCCAGTGGCTGCGTGCATCAGCCTCGGGAACGAGTTCGTGCAGTCGGTTCACCATATGGGACAACCGCTGAGCGGTCTCCACCGGAGCATGTTCGGCAAATGACCCGGCCCAGCCGGTGATGTCGCGGACAAGGGCGATTCGCGAGCCGGTGGAGAGCGCCGGCTCGCGAGCTACGGTGTGGGCGAGGTCGACCAGGGTCAGCAGGACGTCGGTGCTTGTTTCGGTCCGCGGCTGGCCGACCAACTCCACGATCCGGTGGATGGCGTTGGTCCGCCAGCCGGGGCCGTACACCGTCGTCGGATCACTGAACGCGGAGAGCAGGTATTCGATTCGTGGGTCGGCGTGGATCGCGTTCTCGGTCCGCATCCGGGCGGCGTCGGTCAGGGGGCCGTCCGTCGGTAGCAGGCCCTGTTCGGCAAGCACCCTTCCGGCATGGTGCAGGGCGACCAGTTCCGGTAGGACGGCGCCATCGGAGATCGACCGTCCGACCTCGACGACGAACGGGCTGAAGCCGGATCGGGCCAGCCGGTCCGCCGCGAAACCCAACCGGGCCGTCAGGTGGTTGGTTGAGGGCAGGTGGCCGTCTGCTGCGTAGGCGTCCTCGACCCAGTTAATGCCGTATCTGTCGGCCAGGTCGTTCCGTCTTGCCCAGGCGGGGCCCTGCTGGTCGGCCAGATCAGACCGTTCGGTAGCACGCTGGAAGACGTCCGCGATCCGCTCGACGACGACCTCCGGAACGTGTCCGAGCGGTAGCCGAGAGGCGATCACCACGTTGGCCTCCACGGCCTGTGGCCCGACGCCGTCGTCGTAGATCTCCAGGGGATCCCGGGCCTCGGTCCGGAGCCGGACATTGCTGATCGCTGGTGGAGTGTCCGCCTCCCTACCCAGGTCGGCAACGGCCACCTCGATCTCGGCGGTCCGCCCGGCATGCTCGATGACCAGCATCTTTTCCGACGCGGAAATGACGTCTGCACCGGGCAGCACACGCTGGAGCAGTTCACCACGGGCGGCGGCCATGCTCTGCTCCAGTACCCGGACCGGGTCGGGACGGGGCATGAATCCACCGGAGAGCGTGCTTCCCTTGATTCCCAGCGGACCACCGAACGGAGTCCGACCGCGGCGGATCTCCTCCGGGTGGCTGACCTCGCGTAGCGTCTCCCGACCCGGGGTTGCGTCCGGCCCGGCCGCCGGCGTGCCCGCTGCCGGCTCCTCGCCACCCATGCTCATGTACTGCTGCTTGCCGGGATCGGTGCCGAGGTCCTGCGCGGGCGGTGCTGGTACGGGGGAGTCCCCGGACGAGGTGATCTCGACGAAGGCGTGGTCCGGGCCTACCCGGCTGATCAGCGGCTGCGGATGACCCTGGCCGGTGACCCGTACCGCCGTGATGATCGGGCCGTCGCTACTGATCCAGATCGGATGCTCGGTGGCGCGTACCGGACCGCCGACGACCCGCTGGAACTGCCGGGCCAGCGAGGAGTCTCCACCACTGAGCGCCTCGCTGATCAGCAGGGTGTGGCCCGCGTCCGGGGCGTACCCCCGGTTGGCCAGGAGTTCGGCCAGCGGTGCAGGCTCGATCCAGCCACCGTCGACGAACGCCCGGCCGCCCGAACCACGGGCGACGATGGCCACCTGTCCCGGTGGCACCATCGCCTGGAACACCGCATTCCGTAGCGCCGGGTCTGCGGCATCACCGTGCGACCGGACCCACACGACCTGCCGACCGCTGCCGTTGACCACCACTTCGGCGTACGAGCCCAACTCGGCGGCGCTCCAGGTCGGCCCGCCGGCCGCGGTGGGGTGCCCGCTGGAAGGTGGATTGGTCGGGGCCCAGATGTGCCCGTCCACTGGGGTGCGGACGCCGGACGGCAGCGGGGCCGGCTCGTAGTGGTAGTCGAACAGCCGTTGTAGCGTCCCGACCAGATCGGGGTTGGGCATGTGTTGTTCCCGCACGCCGCTGACCCCGTCCGCGGTGTGTACGCTCCACCGGCCGGCCTGCATGCTGGCTTCCTGCGGTGGGCCGGCTTCCTTGGGATGGACCCGGGCGGCGTAGACATGGTCGGGTCTGGTGTTCGCCCCCGCATCGGCGTGGACGATGCTGTCCGCCGCGCCCAGCACCCGGATACTGCGACCGTCGAGGTGGCTCTGCAACTCCTCGGCGAGGCGGCTGGTGTATGCCCGACCGGTCGGCGACACGGTCGCGTCACCGGCCCCACCCGCGACCAACGCCACCACCGCGCCGTCCCTGGCCGGGGTGCCCTTCACCACCTCCATGAAGTCGGGGTTCGCGGCCAGTTCCTCGGCGAACTGCTTCGGTGACAGATGCCTGCCGTCGACCAGCATCGCGTCGGCGGCCGCGTCGTAGTGGCCCACCACGGTGAAGGTGTTCGGGAACCGGGGCATCGCCTGGGCGCTCTGAAGCGAACCGACGTGGTCGGTCGCTGCCGGGAAGTAGATTCCCCCGGTCTTCACCTGGCGGTACGGAAGCGGGTCGGCGATGGGGGACAGCGGTGTTCCCTCGGGGCGCAGCCCGTCCATGCCGAGGTGCGGGGCCGGGTCGGCGTAGGGCCCGCCCTCGGCCAGCGAGACGACCGCCGAGAAGTCGTGCGGCCGGGTGGTCACCACCTGTGGCCCCGTCCCGTCGGCGCGCTGCATGGTGACCGTGACCGTCGGGTCCGTGACGTGGTGGAAGGTCCTTGTGCCATGCGGCGGCGACGATCCAGCACTGTTCGCCGGCGGTTCTGTCGGTCTCGGCGGATATGCCGGCTTCGGCGGATATGGCGGGTCGGATGGCCGTGGCGGATCGGGTGGTTTCGGTGGTTCCGGCGATTTCGGTGCGGCAGCACGTGCCCGCATTTCGGCAACCGCCTGATCATGCACGATCAGGATTGCTTCGCCGGTGCTACTCAGTGACTGGCTGTCCTTGAGCTTGCCACCATCCTTTGCGAATTTCTCGACGGTGACCTGGTATTCGATCTCGACCCGGAGCTTGGTGGCCGACCCCCTTGCGGTACTGCTCGTAGCACTGCGAATGCCAGCTTTGGAGGACCGCCCGTAGGTGCTGTCGAACTCCGCCGCGACCCTGCCGTCCATCCCGGCCAGGGCAGCAGCCTCGCCGGAGTAGCTCGGGTTGAACGGCTGGAACAGGTCGTTGCGGGCACTCTCGCCGTGAAGACGGTCGCTCCGGATGGTCTTGCCCAACTGCACACCCGGCTGGCCCTCGCTGATGACCTGAACGGTCTTCGGAACAGCCTTGATTGTGATGTTGAACCTTCCGTTGGGGCTGCCCGGCTCGGTCAGGCTTGCTATCTGGTGTCCGTCCGGGCCGAACAACTTGCTTATCGTTGCCGGAGGCAGGTCCAGGATCGCTCTCAGCTCGGGGTCCCGGATCGTCATCTTGGCCTGGTCCAGCATGCCCTTGCGGGCCAGCAGCTCCCGGATCGTCTGCTGTAGAGCAGCGCGGTCGGCAAGCTCGACCTGGAACCGCTCGGGCAGTGCATCGAAAGGTACAGGGGGTTGTGACTCGGCCCCGTGCCCGTTGACCACTTCAGGGGCGAACTCCACGCCCGCCCTGACTACGGCCCTGGCAGCTGCCCTGGCTGCCCTGGCGTTGGCATCCGCCATGACCGCCGCCGTGGCCACGGCCTCAGGAGCTGCTCCTTCGGCCCTCGCTCTGGCCGCTGCGGTGACCGCTGCCGTGACTGCTTCCCGGTCCACAGCCGTCGCCACTGCCTTGGCCATCTGGTCGCTGGCCCGGAAGGCCCTGGTCGCGGCGGTTCCGTCCGGCACCAGCATCCGGACGGATCCGTTGAACTCCGCCGACGCGCGGGACGGGGCGTCGGCGGGGCGTGGGCTGACGTGCTCTCGCAGGGCCCGGGTCCCGGCGTCCGCTGCCTTGCCGACGAGGCCGGTTCCCGGTAGCTGTTCCCGCACCACCTCCACGCGCATCCTGAATCCGACATCGAACGCGTCGACGCCGTTGAAGGCGGCATAGCGGGATTGCTGTGTGTCCTTTTCCAGATAGCTGTCGCTGCTTCCACGACCACGGTCGGCACCTGTGCCGCTGGTCGGCTGGTGCGCCCAGTCCGCACCACCCCTGTTTGAATTGTTCGAGTTCGCGCCGGAGCTGCCTGAGGGCGACCTGGAGACTTCGTTGCTCGTCGCGGACATGTCATTGACGATGATATTGGTGTCATCCAGCCGCCCGATCGGTGTCGCGGTGTCACGGGTTACCGATAGCTGGACGGTGACCCGTTCACTCGGCCCGACTTTGAAGCTCAACTGGAGGCCGTCGGGGAGCGTCATCGTGTCGATCAGACCTCGCCAGCGCTGGCCAGCCAGGAGACCGAACAGGCCCTGCTCCAGGCCGGGGGTCTTGGCCACCAGTTCGGGTGACACCGCTTCGATCAACTGCATCGTCTGCTTGACGAGGTCGATGGGACGGCCCGTGCTGTCGGCCAGGTTCAGGAATTCGAGACCGGTGTTGCCGAATCCCTGCTGGAGATAGTCCGGCAGCATCATGAAGTCGGCTACCGGTGGCCGCCGTGCGCTGACCCTGAGGAGGTAGTCGATCCGTCGTGAACCGGTGGCGTACTCCGGCGGCACCTCCGCGTCGGGGAACTGTCCGGCCAGTCGCTCGCCCAGTTTGTCGGCCAACCCGTCCGACCGGTGGAACGATCCATCCGGTAGGCCGTACTGGCGGGCGAGGTCGGCGTGGCCGGCGATGTCATGGCGGTAGCGGACCAGCAGGTCGACGACGAGGTTCCGGCTGAGGTTCAAGTGCCCGTTTGCATAGCGGGTCAGGGCGTCGGCGACCTGATCCAGGGGCACCGGATGCTCGCCGGCCGCGTACAGCTCGAGCGCGACACGTTCGGGAAGGGTGTACACCAGGTCGCGGGTTGCCAAACGGGTGCGGGCCTCCGGACTGGGTAGGTGGTATTCGATGCCGTCGAGGCGGAACTCAACCGGCACGCGGTATATGTAGGAATAGCCTCCTTCGTCGAGGACGTTCCGACTTCGGGAGCCGGTCTGGCTGGAGCTGTGAGTTTCGTTGTAACCCCGGGTCTTGGCGATGTTTCCGCCGGCACTCCAGTTGGTTCCGTCCTCAGTGACGCCCTTGACCCCGGAGCCACCGTCGACGACGGTGCTACGACCCCGTGTCGTGGTGGTGTCATAGCTGTGCGTGGCGGCGGCAGTGCTTCCCGTCGACCAGGGAATCGCGCCTTCGAAGTGGGAAACGCCGGCCCTTGCGGAGATCGACAGTTCGGAGTACAGCGGCGTGATCCCCCTCGGCTCCACCACGAATTCCGTTCCGTACTTGGCGAAGAGCCACTCCCGATGGGAGATGAGGTTCTGGATGTCCAGCAGGCTGCGTAGGTGCACGTATCCGGCCGACCCAGGTTTCGAGGCGACGGGCAACACATTCTCGACTACTTCCCAGAGGCGTGCGTCCAGATGGAAGGGACGAGCCTCCTGCAGTGCTCGCCAGGTTGTGCCCGGTGCCGTGGATCCATCGGCATGGGTTACCACGAAACCCTGCCAGGGGGACGACGGGAACTCGGCAGCTCCGGTCCTGGGCAGCAGTTCGGCCGGCAACAACAGTCGGGCACTACCCGGGGCGTCGAGCACCTCGGTGACGTGCTCGACGGTCACCCGCTCCACCACCACACGATGCGGTACCTCGAAGACCGCCGTAGGGCCGACGGATTCGGCGTTGGCATTCTCGATGACCGTCTTACCGATCGACGAGCTGCTGCCGTGGGTTCGAGCGTGCTTGCCACCGTCCTTTGCGCCGCTGCCCTTGAAAAGGTCGGTCGCATCTGCGGTCTTGTAGTTCCGCTTTCCCCGGAGCGAATGCCCGACCGACTCGCCAGCAGTTTGTTTCAGGGGGTTGACGCTGATCTCCGCGTTGGACATCGTCGTTGTCGTCCGGTACCCCTCCAGTTGTGCTCGGCCGTGGTCAGGCTCCAGCCGGACCCGGAACGTGACCTGCTCCGGCACCTGCCCGGGTCGGTGCTTGTGCAGCACCAGCGGAATACCGTCCTGTGTCGCCTGGTTGTAGCGCCCGGCCAGGTCCGCGCCGAAGAGCGCCTCGACCGCTCGCAGGTTGGCGATCTGGTGACTGGCGGTGATGGGGTTCCGGGCGAACACGGAAGTGCCGTTGTGCACCCGTGGCAGTAGGCCCTCGTTGCGGAGCAGGGCTTCCAGTTCGGCGCGAAGGTTCTTCTCCGGTGCCCAGGTCAGTTTGTCGACCTTGCCAGGGCCGATGCCGGGGATCCCGTCAGGGCCGAGCCAGCTCGGCGGTTTGTCGAGCCGGCCGGGCGGTGGACCCGGGGTCAGATCATCACGAAGCCTGACCTGGCCGTCCCTGTCCAGCCGTACCGCAGCCGCGTCCACCGGTAACCCGAACTGGTATGCGTCCACCTCCGACATACGCAACAGAGCGGAGCCCTCCACCGGAGATCCGACACGTGGTCTGACGACGCTGGTCAGGTGCGGGCCGATCATTTGCACGGACACCTCGTGCACCAGTTCGATGCGGTAGCCCTGTGTGTGGCCGGGTTGATCCTCTGCGCTCCTGATCGCGGAGTGGCCTGCGGACAGCTTGTTGTCCCTGCCCGGGTTCCTGGAGTATCCCAGACCGGCGTCACCGTTGTTCTCTATCGACTCAGCTCGATTCCCTGTTCCTTCTCCGAACACAAAATCGAACACGTTGCGTATCGACGGGATGCCGAACTTCTTCCGCGTCGCATCCAGACCGTGGCTGGTGGTGTGGACCTCCTTGACCGATCCCGCCGCGTTCACAGTCGACGTTTCGACCTTCCCCAACCGGTGCCAGCGGCTCGCGGTGCCAACCGGCTCGGCGTCCCACGCCGAATGCCCTTCCGTCTGCTTCACCCGGGTACGGATCTGTACCAAAGCGTGCGTTTCGCCATTATGGGTGACCAGGGCCTGGAAGCCGTTGGGCTCGTTGATGGCCGTCCGAAGATTCGCCGGCAGCTCCGCGGTGATGAATGCGCGCAGCTGCTTACGGGTTACGCTGTCCAGATTTCCGAACCGTGGCTTCAGTAGGGCAATCGTCTGGTCGGTCAGTTCGTTGAGACCGGTAAGACCGGACGCGTCGTGGTCCGGGATCTGTTCCGTCCGCTTTCCGAAGTCGATGCGTACCAGGTTGTCCGGGGCCCGCTCGGTGTATGGGTGGGCCACCCACAACCGCATACTGTCCCGGTCACCGGGTTGCACGCTGTCGACCAACTCGACATCGTGCCAGGAGTGGTCGCTGCGTCCCTTGGCGGGCGCGGCCCGAACCCCGACCTCCCAGACGCCCGTCGCGTCGACGAGTGTGTCGCCGCCAACGTTGGTGAGCGTCGTACCCCTGGTGGTATGACCGAAGCCGCTGCTCTGCAATAGTACGCTGCGGTTCTTCCCGAAACTGCCCCGGAAGTTTACGTGCGACACGAACTCCTTGATCGCAGTCATCGTCTCTCGCCCGAACTCCGGAATGAGCCCCGCCAGTGAGCGACCCGAGAAGGGCACGCTGCTGGAGCCAATGCCACGCTGATTTCCGGTCGCGATGGCTGTCGCGTTTCGTTGCGGGGTCTTGGTGCTGCCTGTAGTCGATGTCTCGATCGGCGGATTGAGGATCTCGACGACGTCCTTGGGGTGGAACCGGATGAGGATCTCGGTGTCGCCGAACGTCAGTACCAAGCCGTCCTGGCTCATCACCCTGTCCCAGCCTGCCGTCAGCATCTCGGACAGTGTTTTCGGTGAGACCGTGGTTCCCTGGTCGCTGAGTTTGGCATTCACCCGCTCGACCAGGGCGGCCTCGAAGGGCAGCGGACCCTCCAGGATGGCGGTGTGCAGGGCGCTCTCGTGTGGGGTCGTGGCCTTCAACGCGGCGTGGTAGGCCTGGTAACTGGTATCAGCTTCCCTTATGAGGTCCGTCAGTTCGTTCAGGCGGGCCGCCCGGTCCGCCGCGGGTAGGTCGGGGGCCAGCAAATCGTCCACCGCGCGGCGAAGATTCTGGTACGCATCCTGAGCCGCCTTGGCCTGCTCGGCAGCCCTCTGGTAGGTGTCGGCGACGCGCAGGTCGCGTTCGGCCCGGTCTCGGAGCCTGGCGGCTGCGTCCGCCTGGCCCCGGGAGCGTTGCTCGGCCCCACGGTCGGTGTTCTGCAGCGGGTCCAGCGCCTCCCGGGCCTGCTCTTCCTTCAGGAGGCTCTCGGCCCAGGAATGGTAGGCCTTCTTCACTCGGGCCTCGACCCGTTGATCCAGTGCCGCCCGGCTTTCGTCGAGTGCCTTGCCCAGCCGGTCCATCGGGTCCCGTAGTCGGGTTGCCGTACTTCCGTCGACCGGATCGCCGCGATGCATCGCGGAGTGCAGGTCTTCGACCTGCCGGGTAACCGCCTGCTGATCGTTGTCGAGCCGGTCCTGGTGCAGGGCCTCGTGGCTGCTGTCGGGCCGCGGCCGACCATTCGTCATCGCCGGCAACTGCTGGGCGTTGGCCGTATCGAGGTGCAGTTGGACGGTGGTGCGGTATGCGACCCCACCCGCATCGGTGAAGTCGAGCTGTATGCCCCGCTCGCTACGCAGCCGGCGAACCGCCTCCCGGGTGCCGATCTCCTCGACCAACTCGGTCGCGTTGTCTCGGAGCTGTCGTTCGATGTGTGCCCACTCGGCGGCGCTGACGTGGTCGCGGCCAAGATTCTTCGGCTGGAGGTGGCTGACGACCAGGTCGACGAGTTTGCCGGTGTTGCCCTCGGCGATCCGGACCTCGCCGATGGCCTCCACAGAGAACGAATCCACCGAGGCCGGCGGGTCGGTGGCCTTTCGGTGTAGTTCCAACAGTTTTTGGGTATGCCCCGTGTTGTCGGGAAGGCTGACCCCCCATGATGGACTGAGGCCGGCAGGTGCCGAATCGAGGTGCGCCGGCAGCAGGCCGAACTCCCGGGCCAGTTCCACCGCCAGAGTGCGTTGCAGGGGATCTGGTAGCTGGTCGACGTACGTCGGTGGACGAGGCGGGCCCACCATTCCCTCGCGTTGGACCTCCGTTGGTTGGAGCGGGATCGGGCCCGATTCGTCGAGACGGTTGCGGATGATCTCGTAGGCCTGCGCCAGCCGTTCGAGTTCGAGGACGCCGTCCTTCTCGTGACCTGTGCTCTTGAGGAAGTCGGCGGCTGCCGCCAGCATCGCGGCGCTCTCCTCGGGCGTATGGGTACGTCCGCCCGGCGTGTCGGTCAGCACCTCGGCCAGCCGTACCCAGCCAGGATCAAGGGGGTGCTGCCGGTCCGGCGGGACGAGTTCATCGACTGACAGCTTGAGCTTCTTCAGCAACGGGTCCAGTTCGGCCAGCCGCCCCCTGCCCAACTCGGTGAGCTGCTCGGGGGTACGGGCAGCGCCCTGCCCGCCCATCTCCCGAGCGGTGCTCGTAGGTGAGGCGGGCGCCTCCTCGGCTACTGCCGAGCGCCAGATCACCGTATCCCCGCTGGGACTTTCCGGGCTGGCCTTTCCGACGAAGGCCAAGGTGGCGACCCGGCTGTCCGGAGGGATGACGCCGCCAGAGTCGGACACCCGGGCCAGGCTGGCAGTGATGTGACCATCACCCCAGATCTGCACACGGTCGCGGCTGGCCAGCACCGGACGGCCGGACAACTCGGCCAGCCGACCGGCGAACGAGCTGCCCGGTCTTGCTCCCGGTGGGTCCGCCATCGCCTCGCAGATCGCCAGCACGAAGCCGTCCCGGGGAACGGCGATCCCGCGTTCGGCCATCGCCGCCAACAGGACTTCCGGCTGGATCCAGCCGTCGCTGATGTGGACCTGCCCCTTGACACCGTGGGTGACCACCAACAGTTGTCCGGCGGGCACCTGCATCTGCTTGGCCGCAGCCAACAGGAACGGGTCAGGTCTGCCGGGAGCGTGCAGCAGTAGCACCTCGCCCCCGGCCGGCGGGCGGACCGAGGTCATCCGGGACGCCTGCGGGTCGGCGAGTTCAGGGCCGCTCAGGTACACGCCGGCGGGTGGCGGCGTACGGTCGGCTGCAACCTCGGAAGCCTGGGAGAGGTCCCGGGTCGAGTGACCGTCGGTGGGCGCTGGGCCATCCGTTGCCGGGGGCACGTCGTGTCCGGTTACGCCGTCTGCCGGGTCGCCGGTTCGGGGGGCAACCGGTTCGGTCACCGGTGCGTCCGGGACGCTCGGCGGTGCCTGGTCGGCAGACCGTCCGTGACCAGGAGCGGTCGGTAGCGTGTCGCGGGAATGACCTGCCGGATTGTCGAGGCCACGGGCGGACGACGGCGGGCTGCTGGGGCGACCTTCTGACGGCGGTGCCGGCTCGCCTCTGACCGGTGCCGGTGTGCCGTTGGTGCGGGGCTCGGTGGGAACGGGGGTGGTCGACCTACTGGTCGCTTCGGGCAGGCCCTCACCGGGATGGGCGGCTACCCCACCGGTCCTGCCACCCGGCTGCGGCGAGGCTGGTGTTGGCTGTTGGCCACCCTTGGCTGGCGGAGCGGCACCCGGCTCAGCGGGCACGGGAGCGACCCGGCCACCAGCTCCTGCCGGCTCGACCGCCGAACGCACAGGGGTACCAGCAGTGGGCGGAGTGCTCTCGACTGCGGGCTGTACCACCTTTGTGGTGACGGTGAAGCGCTCAGCCGTGCCATGCGACTGCGCCGGCGGAGAGATCAACTTCGGGCTCTTGAATTCGGGCTTGTCGACGTAGCCAGACTTGATCGTCCCATCCAGGCCGGCCCGGAGCTGACTGATCGGAGTCGGTTGATCGATGGGGGTGAGCTTTGTCGTTCCGATCGGACCGGTGTGTGCGTAGGGGGTGACCATGGTGGAAGTGATGCCTATGGCGTCCGGCTCCATGACCGAACCCATTCGGCCCTTCCGGAACGAGATGGCCTTTTCGCTGGCCACCCGCATGGCTGCGCCCTGGATGGCTGCGGCCTTGAATTCCTCGCCTGTGGGTAGGTGCCACTGGTGGAGCATGAAGCCGTTGGTGAGCATCGCGGCGGTGGGCATGGAGGCGACCATTATCGCGGCCTCCTCCACGCCTGCCGAGGCGTACCGGACAGCGGGTGCGAACGCCTGCAGTCTGGCGGGAAGCGCCGGTACGCGACTGGTTGCCCAGACCGCTGGCGCACGCAGCGGCACCATCAGGGTGCCGGCCGCTATGCCAGTAGCTGTGGCGGTCGCGAAGCCCATGAGATCGAACTGCTGTCCGGTGATGAGTTGAGCGGTCAGGTTGACGCCGCCCATCAAGCCGGCCTGCATGGCGACCGATTTGATGAGAGTTGGCACGGTGATGTACTGGGCTGCGATCTGTCGCAAAGTAGGCGTGCTGCTGCCGGTCCCCGCGCCGAGAGTTGGTGCCGTCGCCACTGGCGCACCAGCCCGGCCTGCTGTTGGTGCGGCGGCGCGGGTGGCTGCCGGTACGGCGGCCCGGCCTGCTGTCGGTGCGGCGGCGCGGGTGGCTGCCGGCACGGCGGCCTTGGCTGTGGTCTGGGCGATCGCCTTACCACCCAGCTTCGTGACCAGAGTTTCCATCGTCCGGACGGCGGCGGCCCGGGCCCCGGCTATCACCCCGACCTTCGCAGCCTCCGAGATACCCGGCGGAAAGCCGAACATCAGGAAGAAGATGGTCAGGACGCTGACGATGACCATCAGTACCAGGCTCACCCTGGCGAATGCGATGTTGAGAGCAGCGGAACTTGCCGCCCCACCGGCCTGTGCAGCTATGGAGGTCAGATCGGCTAGCCCGCCCTCCTTGCTGCTGAGTTCCTGCCAGCGCTTGAGGACTGCCGGGCCGACATCGCCGCCCCAAGCGGCCAACACTTCGCTGACACCGGCACCGAAATCCTGCTGTAGCGTGCCGAGTAGCTCGACCAACTCGTTCCAGGCTTCAGCCAGTTCCGAGAGCTGTCCCTCGTCACCCTCGGGCCAACAGGACCCGCCGAAGGCATAGAGAAGAGCGTTCCCGCCGAACTCTCCGGTACCGAGGATCGCGTCACGGATCCCGTTGTAGAAGGAACTGCCGAAGTCGGGTAGTGGTGGCGTGGGCACGGGACGTACGCATTCGCTCTGTCGACCGGACGATCAGAACTTCAGATCGGGCAGGTCGTGGATCGGAGCGGCCCGGTCTATCAGAGCTTGGGTGACCTGGTCTTCGGTGATGGTCCGGTTGAAGGCGGCCTCAAGGTTCGTCGCCATCGACTCAAGGTGCTGCATGAGGGGCATGGTCGCGTCCAGGGCAGTGTTGGCCGGGCGGTACTTCCCGTCGAACGCGTCCCCGGCCCGGTCGCCACCCCATGGCCTGCCCTCTCCGATCGTCCGGATCCGATCAACCAGCTGAGTGATGTTCGAGACGGTCTTGGAGTCGGTGGCGTCGACCAGCTTCTTGACACCGGACCCTGCTGCGTCGCTGTTGAGTACCGTGCTCGTGACGTCGCTCATCTCAACTCACCCTTCGATACCGCATCGAACTGCTCGTCAAGCTTTCCGAAGATCGTGTCGAGTTCGAGGTTGTGGTAGGTCTGGAATTCTTCGGCCGGAACATGCTCGCTGGCGACCTCTGTCATCAGCCGGTTCGACTCGGCGATCGCCCGCCGGATGGTGCTGGTGAGGGTCTCGGCCAGCCGTTTCGAGTCGGGGCGGCGGTAGATCCGAGGATCGATGTCCACCCGCTTCACGTGACCCCGGTAGTCCACGACCACCGTGACGAACCCGTCGTCGGAGGTTGCGGTGGCCTCCACAGCGGTGATCCGAGCGCGCATCTCCGTGGCACCGGCACGTAGCTTCTCGAAGCGAGCGGTCAGCTCGTCGGCGTACGCACGCATCGCGGCGAGGTCCATGGGGCGCTCCTGAACTCTTACGACGGACACCGAGTCGCGGTGGTCAGCCAGGGCGTTGTTCAGCGATACGGTGAAATCACGATACTGAACGGTGAGCGCCACCACAATGGATCAGCAGGCCGGCGAGGACCACCCAACACTTTGGAGGCTCTGGATGCGGTGCCCCGGGCGACCAGGCCGAGTGCTGGGATCACTGATCGTAATGTCGGCGTTGGGAGTGATGACCACCGTGGCCGGATCCGGCTCCGCGCCGGCCGTCGCTGCCGCCGACTGTTCCGGCCCGGCCGAGCCGGGCAGTGTCGTGGCCGAGGCGCCACCGGAACAGGCGACTCTCGGATTCAAACGGGTCTGGCCCACGACCATGGGACGGGGGGTCACCGTTGCGGTGATCGACACCGGCGTCGATGGCAGCCACCCACAGTTGCGCGGCGCGGTCGGCCAGGGCTGGGACTTCGTGGATTCCGCGCCCAGCGGCGGCACCGACTGTGTCTCACACGGTACGGCGGTGGCCAGCCTCATCGCTGCGCGACCGGTGCCCGGCATCGGGTTCGTCGGGGTGGCTCCCGAGGCCTCGATTCTGCCGGTCCGGGTCGTGGAGCGGACTGACAGCGGTCTCGGGGAGCCTGCGGTTTTGGCCCGGGCGATCCGATGGGCCGTCGACCACGGTGCTCGGGTGGTCAACATCTCCCTTGTCACTGCGGAGGACACCGCTGACCTGCGGGCCGCGGTCCGGTACGCGAACGAGCATGATGTGCTCCTGGTCGCGGCGGCTGGCACGAGGCCGAGCAACACCGAGCTGCCCGATCCGGCCGACGGAACGGATCCGCCCTACTATCCGGCCGCCTATCCGGGCGTACTGGGGGTGGGCGCGGTGGACGGCGCCGGGGCCCGACTGGCCAGTTCACCGGTCGCATCCTATGTAGACATAGCGGCACCCGGCGGACCGGTGCTGGCCGCCACCCGGGTACGCGGCCACGGGGCCTGGTCCGGCACGAGCTTCGCAACAGGACTGGTCAGCGGGGTCGCTGCGCTCGTACGGGCCGCCGAACCGAAGCTGACCGCCGCCGAGGTCGAACGTCGGCTGCTGGCGACCGCCAACCGGGTTGCCGGTGGACCGGGGACGGCAGGCTACACCCACGGAATGGTGGACCCCTATCGAGCGGTGACTGAGAAGGTCGTTGCCGGTGGCGTGCAGGTTCTGCCCGAGATGCCACCTCGTACGACGGATCCGGCTCTGGTACGGGCCGAGGTGCGGCACCGTTCGATGGTGCGTACCGCTACCACCATCGGCATCGGTGCCGTGATCGTGGTCGTCATCCTGGCCCTGACGGTCGTGGTGAACCGCCGGCGGGCGACCGGGGCGGTCCGACCGGCTGCGGCGACGTCGTCGGCAGGCCCGACGCAGTCGCCGGACCTGCCTCCACTTGAGGAGTCCTACTTCGCGGTGCCCAAACTGACAGGCCGCTGAAAACCCGTGCCGTCAGCCGAAGAGGTTGACGTTGCTCTGCTCGGTTGCCCGCATCATCTCGCCGGAACGCTCGACCGCGCCCCTGAGCTGGTTCACCACCTCGCCGATTCTGGTGGCGGCTTCGGTCCACTGCTTCTGGCATCCGTAGTACTGCTCTTTGGCGTCGCCGCTCCAGGTTCCCAGCAGCGGTGCCATCGCCGCCTCCAGGTCCCGGAACTGGCTTTCCAGCTTGGCGTGGGTGAGCTTCAAGGTGTCGGCACCCTGCTGGAGTGCGCCGAACTGGACGGTGATCTGGCTCATTGTCGTGATCCCCCTGGCCTTGTGTCCGTCAGAACTTCAGCGCGGTCGTGATGGATCCGGCTTCGGCACCGGCTCGGGTGACCTGCTGGCTGCTCTCGTCGTCGCCGGACACGTACTGCTGGCCGGCATCGCTGAGCAGCCCGCCAAGCCGGGCCAGCGCCGCGTTGATGCTGCCCATGTCGGCCTGCACCCGTTCCTGCGCCCCAGTGAATGCGGTGCCGCCGGCACCGACCCAGGCCGTGTGCAGCACGCTCAACTGGGTGCCCATGCTGCTGGCCGTGGCTCGGAGTTCCGCACTGATGCGTATCGCATCCTGCGCGGCCTTCGCCATGACCTGGACATCGGTTTCTATCCCGGCTCCCATGGTCGACCATCTCCCTTGTGCTCAGACCATTCCGGACGGACGCACGCCCGTACGGCGTTGGGGGTGACGGTACCTAACCCACTGGTCAGCCGGAAGATCGAACGAAACGAACAACGGCGTACCGAAGACAGTCGTGGTCAGGGCACCATCGGGCGTCGGGCGGCGACCGGGTCGAGCGCTGGTCCCTCCGGCAGCCGGGCGATCATGCTGGCCGGCAGCCGCAACGGCTCGACACCCGCGTAGCCAAGCAGCCGCTGCACGTCCTGGTTGGCCAGCGCGTGCCGTACACCCAGGTCCGTGACCAGGTAACGGGTGCCCACGGGCGCGTCCGGTGTCGGTACGGCTTCCACCAGGGCGGCCCAGCCGGGCGTGACCTCCACCCGGTCGGCCAACGCCACGCCCTCCGGCGAACGCCGTCTCGTGGTGGTGCCCAACGGCTGCTGTGTCGTGGTGTCGACCGCCAGTCGCGGTGGATTCACCGCGTCGTTGAACTCGGCGCAGATTGCGAAATCTGGCGATTCGGGTACGACGATGAGTGGCGGTGTAGCGGGTGCCGCGCCCGGTCCATGCGTCGACGGCGGCTGCTTCTCCGCCGCGGCGGCCTGCATCGTGCTGAGGGGGAGGGCCTCAGCGACGCCGTCAGGGTAGGCCGGCCGGCTGGCCGGATCGGCCAGCAGTAGGCCAGCCTCGACCGGGGTCACCGGTGCCACCCGGCGGGTGTCCACCACCAGATAGTGCTGCTGCTGTCCGGTGCCCGCGCCTTCGACGACGTAGACCTGGCCGACCAGGGCACCCGGCACGGCGGAGGAGGGGGTGCCCCGCCCGACCACGGGCCGGGTCACCAGGCGCTGCCCGGCGGGCAACGCGTCGACCCAGGCGGTGGGCACCACGAGGATGGGCTGACGGTCCAGGCCCAGGGCGGTCATCGCCACGGGCCGGTCCACGAGTTCGTGCCGATGTCCGTGCCAGATCAGGAAGAGCCGCCGACCGTTGGTCTCCTCGACCAGCAACGCGTCGTCTCCCAGATCCCGGCCCGCCGACCGCTGACCGACCCGCAGTACGGTCGATGCCGTCGTGGCTACGTCGCCGTTCTGGCGCGGCCGGCCGCACATCGTCCACGGACCGCCGGCCAGCCGGGCGGCAGGCGGGAGCGCCTCCGGGGCGTTCGCGATGCCCAGCAGCGGGCCGCGAGGCACGCCGAGCAGGGACGAGGCCGCCACGTTGATCGTCTTCAACTGGCCGTCCAGAGCCAGCACGGCGGAGGTGAAGTTCGCCATGGGATGGAGCTGGCCTTCCCGGTAGATGTACCGGGTGCCGGTCTCCTTCTCCATGATGATGGAGCTGCCATCCCGCCAGGTCGTGTTCCCACCCGGCCGGAGCATTCCGTAGACGCCCATTCCGGCGAGGCCCAGCACCGCGATCATGATGCCGGCGAGGCCGGCACCGAAGAGCCGGCGGCCGGCCGGTTGCACCGGATCGGTGTCATGGTGCGCGAAGGCGGACACCACCCGCTGCATCATGAACTGGTACGACTGCACCTGGTCACGGCGTGTGGGCATGACTCCTCCGAATCCTCCGGGCCAGCCTGCCGGTCAACCCGCGAGCCCGCGCATCGCCGAGTAGAGCCCGAGGACACCACACGCCAGCGGTACGACCGCCAGCAACAGCAGGATGTCCAGCAGTTCGGCCGTCCGCCCCAGGTAGACCGATGGCCGACCCCGACGTAGACCCAGGAGCAGGGCGGCCAGTGCGGCGGTGGCGAGGGCCAGGGGCGACCACGTCGGAGTGTGATCGCCGCTGGCCCGGACGAACAGGGCGACGAGCCCGGCCAGTGCGCTCAGTAGCAGCGGGAGTCGATGCCGCACGGTGGGGAACAGACGGGCCCGCAACAGGAGTACGGCCGTGACGACGCCGGTCAGCACCAGACCGGCCGACCCGTCGGCCCGGCTGAGTACGACCAGCCCGGGTGCGATGGCGACGCTGAAGCCGACCATCAGTCCGGTCAACAGGTCGTCGGCTCGGGCGATGGTGCCGAAGGTGACCGCAGCAGGGCCGGTCTGTTCGTCCCGGAGCAGGTCCGCGGCGGAGCGGGGAAAGGTGGGCAACGGCAGCCGTCCCAGCCGCGCGGCGATCCCCGGCCAGGCCGGGGAGAGCAGCAGCAGCGCCGAGATCATGATGGCGGTGGTTTCGGCTGGCCCCAGCGAGGTCAGCGCGACCAGCGCGGTACCACCGCCGGCGAGTGCGGCGACGATCGCGGCGACGAAGAGCCAACGTCTGCCGACCGTCCCCAGGTAGCCGACGACCCCGGCCACCAGTAGCGAGGCACAGCCGACCAGCAGGTGCGGGGTGCCGAAACGCTGGTCCGCAGCGGTGTCGCCCAGCGCCAGCAAGCCGCCGACGAACGCGGCCGGCAGGCCGTAGCCGCCGACCGCCCGGCCGATCTCCGGTTCGCCGTACAGCCTGGCCAGCAGGATGCCGCCCCCAAGGCAGCCGATCGCGAGGCCGAAGGCGCACCAGATGCCCGGCTGCCAGTCCGGGCCGGCCAGCAGACAGATGGTCAGCGTGGCCGCCACGAGGAGGCCGGCGGACGCCGTACCGGCCCAGCGGCTGAACCGGGCGTCCCACAGCGCACCACCCAGCCGGGCGCTGGCGGCGATCACCTCCACCACGTCGTCGTACGCCGGCTCCGGCCAGTCGACGTGTGCCTGGACCAGGTGCAGCACCTCACCGTCGCGTACCCCCTGGACGGCCAGCCCGCGCCCGACGTCCAGCGGGGTGCCGTCGCTGCGCCGCAGTACCCAACCGCCCCGCTCGCCGGCCCGGTGCACGGCGTCCTCACCCGCGTGCGACAGCACCGCCGGCAGCAACATCGCCAGTGTCATCTGCTCGGGTAGGGCGAGTTCGAGACGGCGCTGTGGAGCGACGACCACCACCCGTGCCAGGCCGATCTCAGAGTCCGTCACCATGCCGGTCCCACCGCCTCCCGGATGCGTCCCGCTGGCCGAAGTCGGGCCGACCGTACTATCCAGCCTTGCCTCGGGCTGTCCGGGCAGGGGTGACCGCCGTACGCCGCGCGGCCGATCAAGGAAACCATGATGGATGGTGGCTCGCCAGTGGTCATCGGCGGTCTATCATGTGCCCGCTACCGGCGCCGAAGCGGGCGTCGCCGGGCTCGGGCATACCCCGATGCGGGTGCCAGGAGGGTGAGCTGCCGAATGGGTTTCACCGTCCACCGTAGACCGCCCCGGACGACGGGGCCGGAGTATCCCACCGGTGAGGTGGTCCTGGACCCGCCACCGGAGATCCCGGCACCAACCGGCCAGCGCTGGGCGCAGATGATGATGATGCTGCCGATGCTGGCCGGCTCGTGCGCAATGGCGTTGATGTTCGCCGGGCAGGGTGGCAGTTCCCTCGCGTACGTCACCGGCGGTCTCTTCGGCGTCTCCGCCCTCGGCATGATCTTTTCGCAGTTGAGCATGTCCGGCGGTGGGCAGACCCGACAGCAGATGGTCACCGCCCGTCGGCAGTTCATCCGGCACCTCGCCCAGCGTCGTCGTACGGTGCGGCAGACCGTGATCCGGCAACGGGCCGCGCAACTGCACCACCACCCGGATCCGGACAGCCTGTGGTCGGTCGCGGCAAGCCCCCGGCTGTGGGAACGTCGTTCCGGTGAACCGGACTTCGCGACCGTACGGATCGGCCTGGGGCCCGCCGAGTTGGCCACTCCACTCGTACCGCCGGAGACCCGGTCGGTCGAGGACCTCGACCCCATCTGTGCCGCCGGGCTCCGACGCTTCCTGCACACCTACGCGATCGTGCCGGAGCTGCCCATCGTCATGGCGCTGGACGGATTCAGCCGGGTCCACCTACGCGGCCCGGCCGAGCTGACCCGGGCGCTGACCCGCGCGCTGATTGCCCAGTCCGCGACCTTCCACGCCCCGGACGACCTGCTGGTCGCGGTCTGCACCGCGGACGAGCACCGGTCGCAGTGGTCCTGGACCAAGTGGCTGCCACACGCCCTGCATCCCAGGCGCAGTGACGCGCTCGGCGCGCTGCGCCTGTCCTCGGCCACCATCCCCGGGCTGGAGGCGATGCTCGACGACGTGGTGACCGGACGGACGCGGTTCGACAGCCGATCGTCGGACCCCCGGGGCCCGGCCGGTACGGTCGGCCCGCACATCCTGGTCGTGCTCGACGGTGGCAGCACCAACGGATCGGACCACCTGCTGACGGAGGGCGGCCTGGCCGGGGTGACCGTACTCGACCTCGACACGGCACCGCCCCGGATCGTGGACCGGCACACCCTGGTGCTCGACATCGACGATCAGGGCAAACTACGGACCACCACCTTCGAAGGCGAGGCGGAGGCGGGGCAGGCCGACGCTATGCGCCCGGCGGTAGCGTTGGCACTGGCGTTGCAACTGTCGCCGGTCCGGCTGCCCAGCGGGGCGCGCAGCGAGCGGCGGATGAGCAGTGACGTTGGCCTGGCCGACCTGCTCGACCTCGGCGACCCCCGCGAGTTCGACCCGGACACCACCTGGCTGGCCCGTTCCCAACGGGAGCGGCTGCGGGTGCCGATCGGGGTCGGCCCGGACGGGAACCGGGTGGAGCTGGACCTCAAGGAGTCGGCGCAGGACGGCATGGGTCCGCACGGGCTGCTGATCGGGGCCACCGGCTCCGGCAAGTCCGAGTTGTTGCGGACGTTGGTGCTGGCCCTGGCCGCCTCCCACGACCCGGAACTGCTCAACTTCGTGCTCATCGACTTCAAGGGCGGGGCGACCTTCACCCGGCTGGAGGCGCTGCCACACACCAGTGCGGTGATCACCAACCTGGCCGACGAACTGCCCCTGGTCGACCGGATGGCCGAGGCCATCAACGGCGAGCTGACCCGACGTCAGGAACTGCTGCGGGCGGCCGGCAACTTCGTCTCCCAACGGGACTACGAGCGGGCCCGCGCCAGCGGTGCCGCACTCGCACCGCTGCCGAGCCTGCTGATCATCTGTGACGAGTTCTCCGAGCTGCTCAGCGCCAAGCCCGACTTCGTCGACATGTTCGTCCAGATCGGTCGGGTCGGTCGGTCGCTCGGCATCCACCTGCTGCTGGCCTCGCAGCGCCTGGAGGAGGGCCGGCTGCGTGGGCTGGACACCCATCTGTCGTACCGGATCGGGTTGCGTACGTTCTCGGCGGCGGAGAGCCGGATCGTGCTCGGCGACGTGGCGGCGTACGAGTTGCCCCGCTCTCCGGGGCACGGCTTCCTGCGCTTCGCCACCGAGCCACTGGCCCGGTTCCGGGCAGCCTACGTGTCCGGTGCCCTGCCCAGCCTGGACAGCACGGTGTCGACGGCCGCCACCCCTGAGCAGGTGCGCGTCTACAGCACCGACTATCTCGCGCCGAACCTGGCGACGCCCGAGGCCGATCCGGCGGGCCCTCCGGACGTCGTTGACGGGGACAGCCTGCTGGACGTGCTCGTCGACCGGATGCGGGGACGCGGCACCCCGGCGCACCAGGTGTGGCTACCACCGCTGACCGAACCGCCGACGCTGGACGCACTGCTCCCCCCGCTGCGCGTGATCCCGGGGCGGGGGCTGTCCGTCGACGACGACCGCTTGCATGGTTCGCTGCGGGCGCAGTTGGGGCTGGTGGACCGACCCCTGCACCAGCGCCGTGATCCCCTCAGACTGGAGTTGGCCGGGGCAGCCGGCCATGCGGTGATCGTGGGTGGGCCGCACAGCGGCAAGAGCCTGGCGCTGCGGACGTTCGTCGTGAGCATGGCCCTGTGCCACACACCCCGCGAGGTGCAGTTCTACTGCCTGGACTTCGGCGGTGGCGGCCTGTTGAGCCTGCGCGACCTCCCACATGTGGGCGGGGTGGCGACCCGGCTGGAAACCAGTCAGGTCCGGCGTACGGTGGCGGAGATGGCGGCGCTGCTCAGCCAGCGGGAACGGGCCTTCGCAGCACACGGCGTGGACTCGATGGCCAGCTACCGCCGGGCCAGGGCCGCTGGACGGTTCGCCGAGGACCGGTTCGGCGACGTCTTCGTCGTCATAGACGGCTGGGGCACGCTGCGTACCGAGTTCGACGACCTCGAGGCGGCCCTCACCGACCTCGGCAACCGGGGCCTGTCGTACGGCATCCACGTGGTGGCCGCCGCCAACCGGTGGATGGACCTGCGCCCGGCGGTTCGGGACATCTTTGGCACCCGGCTGGAGCTGCGACTGGGGGAGCCGGGTGACTCGGCGTTGGACCGGCGTACCGCGATGAACGTGCCGGAGAACATTCCCGGTCGGGGCATCACCCCGGAGAAGCTGCACTTCCTCACCGCGCTGCCCCGGGTCGACGGCCAGCCGGACGCCGACACCGTCAGCGACGGCCTGGCAGCGCTGGTCGGGGCCATCCGGGACGGCTGGTCCGGCCCGGCCGCCCCACCCGTACGTCTCCTGCCGGCGTTGCTGCCCGTCGAGGATCTGCCGCCCAGTGCCGACCGCCCCGGGGTGCCGATCGGCATCGCCGAGGTCGACCTGGGTACGGTCACCGTCGACTTCACCGCCGACCCGCACTTCATCGTCTACGGCGACTCCGGCTCCGGTAAGACCAACTTCCTGCGCACCCTCGCGCGATCCATCGTGGATAACAACACTCCACGTCAGGCGCGGCTGATCATCGTCGACTACCGCCGTGGCCTGCTCGGTACGGTGAGCGAGGAGCACCTGATCGGCTACGGCACCTCGGCGGCCGTGACCCGTACGATGCTCGACGAGGTCGCCGGGGTGATGCGCGACCGGCTGCCCGGCCCGGATGTGACCGCCGAACAGCTCCGTGACCGAAGCTGGTGGCGCGGCCCACAGCTCTACGTCCTGGTCGACGACTACGATCTCGTCTCCGGTGCACAGGACAACCCGTTGACACCCCTGGTCGAGTTCCTTCCCCAGGCCAACGACATCGGTCTCCACCTGGTGGTGGCGCGCCGAAGCGGTGGTGCGGGACGCAGCGCCTTCGAAGCCGTGTTGCTGCGCCTGCGCGAGCTGGGCTCTCCCGGGATCGTCATGTCGGGGGAGCGGGACGAGGGCGTGTTGCTGGGCAATGTGCGGCCGTCGCAGCAGCCGCCCGGCCGGGGTTGGCTGGTGGACCGCAGGTACGGCACCAGGTTGGTGCAGTTGGCCTGGTCACCGCCGCAATACTGACCGATTGAGTCTTGTCGGTACGCCAACAGCGACTACCATCTTCTTATCCGTGGCCGTTCCCCGGCTGCGACGTGGTCGGCTCATCCGCCCTGGTGAGGGGAAGTGCGTGGATGTCCAGTGACAGTGCGGCGGCATCGGGTCCGGACATCCGGGTCACTCTCACCGAATTCGACTCCTACGTGCAACAGCTCGACAAGCAGACGAGCGTATTCCAGGCCGAGACGCGAAATTCGCTGGCAGGCACGCAACAGTTCCTGAGTCTAGGCCTGCTGCCGGTGCTGAATGAGCTTTCCACTCTTTCGAGCCAATGCCAGGAAAAGTTGATGAACTTCCAGCAGCGGGTCGGGGATATCAACCAGGGTCTGATCCGGCTGTCATTCGTTGCCAAACTGATGATCGGTGACTACCAGAAGTCGGACAGTATTACCGGGGATCTGTTCGAGCGTATCGACGGAAACCTGATCGACAACCTGTTTTCCCCTCCGCCGCCCAATGCCGAACAGCCGAAGTACGAGACCCCAGGGCTCAATGAGGAGTTTCTGAAGATCCAGGCTCAGTTTGAGAAATCGGAACCGGAACCGGGGTCGGAGGGGCCAGGAAATGGGGGGTCGCTGCCAAAGCCGGTGCTGAATCCAAACGGTTCAACGACGATCACTGTCCCGCAGGTCGACCCGAACCTGGCGTTGTCTTTGCCAACCACCTACACCTCCGCGCCCGAGGACGACATTCGGCCTGACGTGTGCCGGCCCGACCCTAACGGTGGGAAGACGCAGCAGATCGGTATCCGGGTCACTGGTCAATCCCCGGCCGTCACCTATCGGATACCGGTCGAGGGCGGCCCGTTGATCTGTTCGTTCGACGAGGAGGCCCGTCGGCGTGAGGCGGAGGCCCTCCGGAATCCGCCAAAGCCGGCTGCGGATCGCGCGAGCCCAGAACCCAACCCGTCACCAAAGTCGACGGAGCAGCCGACGCCGGCTGCCTCAGGGGGCCGACCGACGCCGGTCGCCACCGGAGAGCGTCCCTGACCAGCAGGTGGTTCGGTGGGTGGACAGCGCAGCCGTCTCCGGCCGTCATCTCGTCGGCTGTAATGAGCTTCTACTGGGAGAGCCGGGATGACTGACGCGGGCCAGGCCGAAATAGATATCCTCTGGATGCTCGTCAAACAGCTCAACGATGAGAACCTCCACCACTCCTCGCTGTTGTGGCGGAAACTGGGTGACCAACTGCTACACGCGGGAGAAATCCTGTCGCTACGCGGCACCGAGCTCGCCAAATCGTGGCAGGGTGCGGCGGCCGACGCCTATCTGCGTCATTCCAGCGAGACTGTGAACTCCATGTACGACAGCGCTGCGACTGCGCACGACAACGCCGGTAAACTGACTCTGGTCGCTTCCAAGATCGGCGAAGTGCAGCGGCAGATGCAGGCGCTGGTCGAGGAATATGCGCTCAAGACCGCGTTCTACTCGGGCGGATTCGTCGACACGACTACGAACGCGTTTCCGCAGCAAAATACATCTGCAACTACTTCGAATGCGCTTGAGATCAAGAAGATCAAGGACCAGTACACCATCAAGGCTCGGGAGATTGTCGCGCCACTGCTGAGACTTGCCCAGGAAACGACAATGACGAGTCCGCCCGAATTCCGTGGCCCCAAGGGCATCAACGCGGCGGTCCTGTTCGACCTGTTCGAGGACATCTTCCAGGACATGTTGAACCAGATGCCGGGTGTTCCCGGTGCTCCGGGAGTGCCCGGGGCGCCGGGGGCACCGGCCGTCCCCGGAGCCGGCGGTGCGATGCCGACGCCACCGGTCATCCCGACGGTCCCCGGTGTCAGCGCCCTGTCAGGAATCAATCCGCCCGTCGTGCCCACGGTGTCCCCGCCCCTGGTGGTGCCGCCTCAGGTGGCGGTACCAGGCCGCCCGAACGTGCCGAACGTGCCGAACGTTCCGAACCGAACGAGTCCCGGGCAGCCTGGCCAGTCGGTGCAACCGCCGCGAGTTCCCGCACTCGGGCTACCACGCATGCCAGCTGTCCGTCCGGCGCTTCCCGCCCTGGGACAACCGGGTCTGCGGCTGCCCGGGCAGTCGACCACCCCCAAGCTCGCCGGGGCACCGGATGTGGAGCAGCGGCCGGGCCGTCTCCCGATGACACCGGGAGCGGATGCTGATTCCCCACCAATGCGGCCCAGCTCCGGAGCGCCCCCGCCGATGGGCCGCCGCCCCGGTACCGGAGCACCTCCATCGACGGGACGGCCGCCGGGCGTACCTCCGAACGGCTCGTCCCGCCAACGGGATCGGCGCACGGCGCCCGGGCTCGGCGGACACCCACCAGGGAGCATGTCGGAAGAACTCGGCACCCTACCGCCACGACCGGTCGCACCGGAACTCAGCGGGCAGCGCGGTCCGATGCCGCCGCCGATGTCACCCCGGGGTCCGGCACCGACGATCAATGCCCGGCAGGACCGTAGGCAATCGGCCAGTGGCACGCCACCCCGGGACATCCCCACTGCCGCGTCCGCCGACGATCCGTGGTCTCCCGGCATCCCGTTCCGGCCGGACCTCACCGGTCGGACACAACGGACGACTAACCGTGGCGCTGAGTCCTCGCCCATGCCGGCCCTGCCTGGGGCCCGGAAGGAACCCGCTGTCGGGCCCCGTCCTCCGGAACCCCGACGGCAGGCACCCGGAACCCGGAGCAGTGCTTCGACCGCCGGCCAAGCCGACCGGTCGGGACAACGGTCCGAACTGGAGCCGACTGTCGACCAGCCATGGCAGGTGCCCGTGGCCGGCGACGGGATCCTCGACGCTCCCGCTCCGGCCCAAACCCCGCCCCGCGCGGCTACCCTGCCAGGGGCACCGGTCCGTCCGGCATAGCTAGGCGGATTGGTTGCCGGATGCTCGGGTACCCGGTGCCGTCTGGACAGTTGTCCGGGTAATGCCGCGCGTGGTTACGTGTAGTCGCCGACACTGGGGTGCGACCGCCAGACCTGTGCGATTGCCGACTCTTGTCGGAGTAATCCAGAAAGGAACGACAGGTGCAGGTGGACGATCGGACGCAGGCTTGCCACTGGATGCTGCTACGCCTGGCCGGCTGGGTCGCTGATGGCCTGCTGACGACCTGCCGGGACTGGCTGATGCAGGGACGACTGGCCGACGTCGGGCTGGCTGCGTCGCATGCCGTCCGCACCGGACGGGTCCGTCTCGTCGACCTGGACCTGGAACTCCTCACCGAACTGTGCCAGGAGGCGGGCGCGGAGGTCACGTCCCTGCGTGAGGTCGAGGTGCAGACGCTCGAGCCGATCCCGATGTACCAGTTCTCGGCCGTACCGCCAGCGGACGGGTCGGCCACGGTCGGCAGCGGCAGCGACGGCGACCGGGTGACGCAGACCGCGATCGACATGGCCGAGGCCGAGCCCACCGTACGCGGATTGTGGCTGGCGTGGCGCACCCCGGCCGGTGGTGCACACTGGCCCCCGCCGCGCCGGGTGTTCCTGGCCGAGACCGACGCGTCCGCGGACGTCGTACGGGTTACCGCCCGTCTCCAGCGGGCGCTCGACATAGCCGGAGAACCTGATCCCCAGGTCGAGGTGTACCCGGTGCACGCTGAGCTGCCGATCTACCAACAGGCCGCGCGGGCAGCCGCCGGTCTGCTCTGGCTGCGCGCGGCGGATCGGGAGATTCGGATGGCGACCGTCTTCGACGGCGTCCACCCGCAGACCGGGCCGATGTTCCTGCCGGACCATCCGACCGTCGACGACGAGGAACGGCAGCGCCTGCTGGCCTACCTGTACCGGGGCGAGCTGTTGATGCAGTCGACGTCTCTTGTGGAGGACGTCAGGAATCCGGCGCTCGGTCGGGCGGTGCCGCTCGGCTTCCGTACGGATGGGTTCTGGATCTGGAACGAAGCCACCACCTACTACCTGGAGCGGTACGGCCTGGCACCGGATCCGTCGCTCCTGGGGCACATCCGTCGCCGGAACCACGTCTTCGACGTCGACGCGCTGGACGGCGCGACCATCCACCGGGCCATGGAGGTGTTGCGGCGCCCGGTCGACGAGGAAGCCGCCTGGGTGTTCGGCTGAACGAACAGCACAAACGGGGCACGAGCGGCGATCGATGCACGCATCACTAGGATCTGCGCCGTGATCACCAAACGACGGCTCCCGGTAGTCCTCTTAGGACTACTGGCAGTTCTCCCGGCACTGGGCGTGCCCCCCGCGTACGCCGCAGAACCAGAAACCGAACCTGTCGAAGCGACCAAAGTGGAGTTGGTGCTCGACGTCAGCGGCTCGATGCGGGCCAAGGACGTCGGCGGCCGTACCCGGATCGCGGTCGCCCAGGAAGCGTTCAACGATGTCGTGGACGCCCTGCCCGAGGGGACAGATCTCGGCATCCGCGTCCTCGGTGCCACCTACGGCGGCGACGACAAGAAGGTCGGCTGCCAGGACACCCAGCAGGTCGTACCGGTCGGACCGGTCGACCGGGTGAAGGCCAAGAACGCCATCGCCAGCCTGCGCCCCACCGGCTTCACCCCGGTCGGGCTGGCGCTGCGGGAGGCGGCGAAGGACCTCGGTACCGGCGAGACGACCCGTCGCATCATCCTCATCACCGACGGCGAGGACACCTGCGCCCCGCCGGACCCGTGCGACGTCGCGCGTGAACTGGCCGCCCAGGGCACCCACCTGGTGGTCGACACCCTCGGCCTGATCCCCGACGAGAAGGTACGCAAGCAGCTGGTCTGCATCGCCTCGGCGACCGGTGGTACGTACACCTCCGCGCAGAGCAAGGAGGACCTGACCCGGCGGATCAAACAGATCGTCGAACGTGCCAAGGACACCCACGCCAAGGCTCCGGCGAAGGTGGTCGGCACCGACGTCTGCGCCAAGGCGCCGGTGCTCACCGCCGGTGTGTACACCGACCGTGAGCGGTTCGAGGAGCACCGGTGGTACCGGATCGCGGTGAAGCCGGGGCAGGAGCTTCGGGCCTCGGTCAGCATCTCCCTGGACCGACAGTTGAACCGGGACTACGGCGTACTGATGCGGGCCACCGCCACCGACGGGCGGGAGCTCGTCCGCGGCACGGACGCGGGCAGTGGTCGTACGGATGTGTTGTCGACGGGTCTGCGCTGGTCGGCGGCGGCGGATGACGACGACGCGGACGAGGAGGCGTACGAGACCCCGAAACCGGGCTCGACCGAGGCGGGCGTCGAACCCACGACGGTCTGCCTGGTGATCAGCAACTCGTTCTCGTCGAAGACGGCTTCCGCGCAGTCGCCCGGTATGCCGCTGGAGTTGACCATCGACCTGGTCGACGCGTCCCCCGCGCCGAACAGCCCGGGGCTGGGTCGGGGCTGGGTGCTGCTGCTCGTACTGACCCTCGCGGGCCTGCTCAGCGGGCTGATCGTCGGTTGGCTGACCCGCTGGTGGGTGGCCGTCTGGAGGACCCGCTGATGTCCACGATGACTCCGGTCCGCCGGGCCGCTGTGCTGCTGGCCGCCGCCGGTATCGCCACCGGCGTCTCCGCCGCCCTGCTGGCCGCTTCGGCCAGTGCGGACACGCCCACCCCGTCACCGGGCGCGGCGACCATCAACAAGGCCGGCACCTCGTTCATCACGGCGGCCGGGATCGCCGCCGGGCAGCCGGTACGGGTCGGTGCCTCCACCGGTGAGTACCTGTACTGGTCGTTCAACGCCTCGGCGGGGGACACCCACCACGTGGCGGCCACCGTGTCGCTGCCCTCGGCGGGCCGTAGTGGTGGCTCCACCTGGGCGGTGGAGGTCTTCGACGGGTTGCGGCGTCGCCAGGCCTGCGTCGCCGGGGCACAGACCCCCGTCGCGGCGGCGAACGCCACCACCGTGGAACTCGACTGCGAGCTGCGGCAGGTGCGTTCGTGGGCCGAGCCGTGGTCGGGTGACCCGTTGCCGGGCACCTACTACATCCGGCTCTCCGTGACCGACCTGCCGGAGCAGGACCTGGGCCTGCCGATCGAGGTGAGCCTGCTGGTCGGGGTCGAGACCGACGGAGACACCAAGCCCGAGGGCGGCGACCTGAAGGCACCGCTGGTGCCGCCGGTCGACCCGGGCAAGGTGCTGGCCGGCGAACCGGGTGTTCCCGACCCGACCGCCGCCGGAACGGAGGAGGGCGACGACGGCTGGTTCGACTGGCTGCGCTGGCCCGACCTGTCGTCCCGCTGGTACTGGACCATCGGCGGTGGCATCCTCGCCGCCGTCGCGGGTGTCGTCGGGTTCGCCCTGACCCGCCCCCGCCCGCGCGTCAACTGACCCCACCCCTCCCGCCCTCCCGCTTTCCACCTTTCCGCCTTCCGCCTTCCGCGTTGATCATGAAGTTATCGCCCCGAAAGCCTGCTTTCGGTGGCGATAACTTCATGATCGACCGGGTGAGCGGGTGAGCGGGTGAGTGGGTTGGGTGGGGTGGGGTGGGGCTTCAGCGGATCGGGTCGAACTCCGTGACGCCGTACCGCTGGAACAGGCTGCGGACCTGAGCCGGGTCGCTGCTACGGCTCAACGCCAGCAGGAGCAGCAGCCGGGCCTTCTGCGGCAGCAGATCCTCTGCCGGGATGACCGGACCGGGGGTGTCGTACACGGCACCGGAGTTGTTGCGGTTCGCCGCGACGACCACCACGCCCGACTGCATGGCCGCCATCAGGGCCGTGGTCTGCTGCGGGGACGGGGTGCCGGCGGCCACCAGACCCTTGACCCCCGCGGTCGCCAGCGCGGTGATCGGTTCACCACCGGCATCGGCGTACGTGTAGACGACCTCCGTACGCACCAGCCGGTCGCGCGGCATCGTGGCCAGGTCGAACGGTGTACGCCACTGCTGCGGCTGGGCGCAGTCACGGGTACGGGCGGGGGCGCGCAGCAGCCGTACGCGCTTCTCGTCGACCGTGCCGAGGATGCCGAGTTCGGGGGACTGGATGGTGTCCAGTCGGGTGGTGCTGGTCTTCGTGGCGTCCCGGGCGGCGAGGATCTCGTCGTTCATCATGATCACAGCGCCGAAGCAGTGGGTACGCCGGCTGGCGGCCAGCACGATGGCGTTGTAGAGGTTGGGCGCCCCGTCGCTGCCGATGACCGTCCAGGGGCGCATCGAGCCGGTGACGACGACCGGTTTCGGGCTGCGTACGGTGAGGTCGAGCCAGTACGCCAGTTCCTCCATCGTCTGGGTGCCGGTGGCGACGACGACAGCGTCGGCCCGGGCCAGCTGCTCGTCGACCAGGCGGGTCAGGTCGTGGTATTCGGCGATGGTGTACTCGCCCGACCCCTTGCCGCCGAAGTCCACAGCGGACACGTCCGCGATCTGCCCGACCTCGGGTTGCAGGTACTGGACCAGCTCAGCCGTTGGCGTCCGACCGGGCTGATAGCTCTGGAATCCGACCCGGCTCTCGGACTTGCCGGCGATCGTGCCGCCCGTACCGATCACGGCGACCTTCGCGAGTGCATCCCGTTTCGGCGCGCTGGCCGCCACACTGACGAAGCCGGGCGCGGCGGTCATACCGGTCAGGGGCGCGGCGGCCACACTGGTGGCCACGTTGGCAGACCCGGGTACGGAGGCGACCGTCAGGAGCCCGGCGGCGAGTAGTAGCGCGGTTCCTATGCTGCTGAGGCGTGGCTTTGTCATGTCCTTAGCCTGCCGATTCTTCGACTCCGGCTCGACCAGGTCAGCCCGGCTCTTTACCCCTATGGCCAGCCCTACCTTGGTCGAGACGACGTCAGTGGTTGAGGTAGGCCAATACGGCCCGGACCCGACGGTGTGAGTCGTCGGCCGGTGGCAGGTCGAGCTTGGTGAAGATGTTGGTGATGTGCTTCTCCACTGATACCGGTGCCAGGACGAGGGTGGCGCAGATGGCGGAGTTGGACAGCCCCTGTGCCATCAGACCCAGCACCTCCCGTTCCCGTGGGGTGAGGGCGTTGATGCCGTGGTTGCGGCTGTTGCGGGCGAAGAGTTGGCGTACCACCTCAGGGTCCATCGCGGTGCCCCCGGCGGCGACCCGCTCGATCGCGTCGAGGAAGTCGTCGAGGTCGGTGACGCGGTCCTTCAGCAGGTAGCCGACACCGCCTCGGCCGTCGGCGAGCAGGTCGGCGGCGTACGCCCGTTCGACGTACTGGGAGACGATCAGCACCCGGGTGTCCGGGTCGGCGGCGCGCAGCCGCAGGGCCGCCCGCAAGCCTTCGTCACGGAACCCGGGCGGCAACCGTACGTCGACAATGCACAGATCGGGGTGGTGGTCGGTGACCGCATCGGCCAACGCGTCAGCGTTGTCCACCGCCGCCACCACGGTGTAACCGGTGTCGGTGAGTAGTCGCACCATGCCCTCGCGCAGCAGGAGCAGGTCTTCGGCGATCACGATTCGCATGGGATCTCCGCGTAGAGGATGGTCGGGCCACCGACCGGACTGGTCAGGGTGAGGGTGCCGTCGAGCGCTTCGACCCGCCGGCGTAGCCCGGCGAGCCCGGAACCGGCCGGGTCGGCACCGCCCCGGCCGTCGTCGGTGAGCGTCACCGAAAGGGTGGTGGCGGTACGGACCAGTTCGATCGTGCAGCTGGCCGCCTCGGCGTGCTTGCCGGCATTGGCGAGCCCTTCGGCCACCACGAAGTACGCCGCCGACTCGACCGCGGCCGGATATCGTTCGGCCGGATCACCGCGCAGTTCCACGCCGAGCGGGCTGTCGGCGGCCAGGGCGGCCAGGGCGGCGTGCAGCCCCCGGTCGGTGAGGATCGGGGGATGGATTCCCCGGACCAGCCGACGCAGCTCGGCCAGCGCGTCGTCGAGCTGCCGGCGGGCGAGGTCGACGTCCGAGGCCGCTTCCCCGCCGGTGCGCAGTTTCCGTGCGGCCAGGGCGAGCGTCATACCGGTGGCGACGATCCGGGCCTGTGCCCCGTCGTGCAGGTCGCGCTCGATGCGGCGTAGCTCTGCGGCCTGGGCGTCTACCACCCGCGCCCGGGTCTCGGCCAGGTGCGCGGCGTGCTCCACCAAGCGGCGGTGTGTCCCCGGTCCGAGCAGCGCGCGGGCGACGGTGACCTGCCCGCGCGCCAGGACCCGCAGCAGCCAGCAGACCACGGCGAACAGCAGGAGCCCGAGGAGACTCAGCGCGAAGCGACCGGGCGTGGTGGTCATCAACGGGTCCACTGGGAACGGTGCACGTGGGTTGGGGACCGCCCATGCCCATGCTGGCGCGACGATCGCCGCGAGGTCGACGACAGTTAGCACGACCGCCGCGATGCCGCCGGCCAGTCCGAGCGGAAACAGCACCACGAGCCAGGCGAGATCCCGCCAGGTGGCGGGCTGGCCCGCGACCGCGCCGACCCGTTGCCGTACCGGGCCGGCGGGGACGGGGACGTACGGTGACTCGATCGGCTGATCGAGCACCCAGCCCGCCCGGTGTCGTTCGACGCCCGCGAGTTGACGGGTGATCCAGGCGGCACCGAGGAACACCGGTCCGCCGAGTTGGGTGATCCCGAGCAGCCCGACACCGAGTGTCGCGGCGAGGGTCCAGACAAGCCCGATGGACCCGGCGACCAGGCTGCTGACCAGGTACGCCAGGGCCCGCGCCGTCGTTCGTAGCATTACCAAAATGGTAGCCGTGGCAGCGCGGGCCCAGACGAGCATGGTCAACTCGCTTCGGCGACGGCGGGCAGCTCCCGTCGGCGCAGGACGAATCGGGCCGGAAGCGCGCCGGCGATCAGGCCCAGCGCACCGACGCCGGCGAGCATCCCGCCGTAGGTCAGGGGGTCCACGATGAGCCGGAACGTCCCGTCCTGGGCGGTGCTGAACGCGCCGACCACGACGGCGGAGACTGCGGCACCGAGGAACAGCCCCACCGCGACGGTGATCGCGGCCTCGCGGCTGGCCATTCGGTGGACCTGCCCAGCCGTCGCGCCGGCCAGCCGTAGGCCGGCGTACTCGCGTCGCCGGGCCGAGGTGGCGATGGCGAAGGTGTTGACCACCGCGATCGCGGTGAAGCCGAGCGAGATCACCACCATCAGCTCCCAGGCCCCCTGCTGGTTCTGGGCGTCGCCAGCACTTGCCGCACCAGTCGTCGGGGTCACCCGCAGCGCCGGCCAGGTGGCCTGAATCCGCTCGGCCACGTCACCGGCTCCGCCGTTCATCGACGCGGGACCGTGCCGTAGCGCGACGGTGTCGACGAGACCGCGAGGGTCGTGTGCTGCGACCAGTCGGGCCGGTAGCACCAGGTCGCCGAAGCCACGGGCCCGCTCATAGCTGGCGGTGAGCCGTAGTGCGCTCTGCTCCCCGTCGGCCAGCCAGATCGGCACCTCGTCGCCGATCCGCCAACCCTGCTCGGCCACCAACTGACTGCTGGCCGCGAAGGTACCGTCCCCGCCCAGCGTGCCCTCGCTTACATCGAGGTCGAGGACCTGGTCGGTGCCGGTGACGAGGAGGCCCTGGGCGGCGTAGTCCTCGGGCTTGCCCGCCTTCGTGACGATCGCGCGGGTCGGTAGCGTCGCGGCGGCCCCGGTCACACCGGGCAGCTTGGCGAGCTGTTCGGCGGTCTCCAGCGGCAGGCCGCCGGCAGCGGTCACCTGTGCCGTTGCCCGAGCCGTGCGGGCGGCGTGCTCGTCGGCGGTGAGCTGGCCGAGCAGTGAGCTGTTCAGCAGCATCGTGGCGTTGATCGCGAACATCAGGACCAGGGGTACGGCGACTGCGGTGACCCGCTGGCTCTCGGCGCGGGTGACCATGCCAGCGAGCCAACCGGTGGCACCACCCAGTTGTGCCAGGCGCGACACCGCGGCGGTCAGCAGCCGGACCAGGATCGGCCCGAGGGCGGCCACCCCGCAGAGCAGCAGCGCGCTGGACACGAAGCTCATGCCCATGCCGAGTGGCCCGCCCAGCGGCACGAAGGTGAGCACGGCGATCCCGCCGGCCAGTGGCGGCACGGCCAGCAGTACCCGGCCGACCAGCCCGGCCCGGGGTGCGGTGGCGGTCTCGGCGAGCGCCTGGGTGGGCGCGATGCGGACCGCTCGCCGGCCGGCGAGCCGCGCGGCGGTGAAGGCGACCAGGAGACCGGCGAGCACGGCCGCGATCAGCACCAGCACATTGACCTGTACGGCGAACTGCGCGGGCACCGCGCCGAGTGTCCGGAACCGGGCGGCGACCAGGTTGGCTATGACGATGCCGAGCGCACCGGCCGGTACGGCGGCCAGGGTGGCGACCAGGATGCTCTCCAGGCCGAGGAGCCTGCGCAGCTGACCCGGGGTGGCACCTGCGGTGCGCAGCAGCGCCAACTCCCGCAGCCGCTGCCGTACCCCGAGCGCGACCGTGCCGGTGAGCACGAACACCGCGGCGAACGCGGTGATCCCGATGACGAATCCGAAGATCGAGATTGGCCCGATGTAGTCGGGCAACGCGCCGGGCAGGTCACCGTGTACCCGGTCCGCGCCGGTCAGCACGGGTGCCTTCCCAGCCGCCGCCCGGATGGCGGGCAGCAGCGTGGACAGCTCCGCGTCGGGTGCGGCGAGGACGCCGACGGCGGTGGGCCCGGCGAGCCCGGAAACTTTGGACAGCTCACTGTCGGCCAGGAACAACGCGCCCTGGGCGGGCAGGGCGTCGCGGCCGTCGGGGGTAACCACTCCGGCGACGCGCATCGTCCGTACCCCGGTTTTGGCGGTGATTCGGACCGAATCTCCAGTCGTGATTCCGGCCCGGGTGGCCAGGTCGGCGTCGAGCACGACCTCACCGGGGCGGGGTGCGGTGCCGGTCCGCAGGGTGTACGGGGTCAGCGGCGCGGACGCCCAGCCGTGTCCGATCACCGGGGCGTGGTCGGCGCCCTGGACCGGCTGGCCGTCCGTCGTGGCCAGTACGACCGGGAACGCGGCGTCCGGGATCGCGGCGATGACCCCGGGCAGGGTGGCGATGCGTCCGGCCAGGTCCGGTGGCAGCGTTCCGGCACCGGTGAGCCGTTCGCTCTTGGTCTTGGTCTTGGTCTTGTCCTTCTTCTCCTTGGTCGTCACCACGGTGACCTCACGGTCGCCGGAGACCACCGCGGTGGTGGCGGCGAACCGGTCGGCCGGTGGAGTCGCGACCAGTACGGAGTACAGCAGTAGTCCGCTGCCGGCGAGCAGGGCAATGGCGAGGAACGCGGCGAAGAACGTGCCGAGGTAGGCACCCCGGTGTTGGCGCAGCGTGCCGAGTGCGAGGCGCATCATCGGGCGCTCACCGCCATCATCTGCGCCGCGACCTTCTCGGCAGTCGGGTCGGCCAGCTCGGCGACGAGTTGGCCGTCGGCGAGGAAGACCACCCGGTCGGCCCAGGCTGCGGCCGCCGGGTCGTGGGTGACCATGACCAGTGCGGTGCCAAGCTCGTTCACGGCCTCGCGGAGCAGGGTGAGCACCTCCCGCCCGGAGGTCAGGTCGAGCGCCCCGGTCGGCTCGTCCGCGAAGATTATCTCTGGGCGGGCGGCCAGCGCCCTGGCCAGCGCGACCCGCTGCCGCTGCCCGCCGGAGAGCTGGCCGGGCCGGCGGTCCTCCCGACCGGCGAGACCGACCCGGCTGATGACCTCCCGCGCCCAGGTCTTGTCCGGCCGTACGCCGGCCAGCCGCTGGGGTAGCAGCACGTTGTGCCACACCGACAGCGAGTCCATCAGGTTGTACGACTGGAACACGAAACCGACCCGGCGGCGTCGCTCCTCGGTGAGCCTCGGTTCCCGCAGGTTGCCGATTTCCCGGCCGGCCAGCCGTACCTGTCCGCTGTCTGGCCGGTCCAGCCCTGCCGAGCAGTGCAACAGGGTCGACTTTCCCGAGCCGGACGGCCCCATCACTGAGCAGAACGTGCCAGCCGCGAACGCCACCGAGACCCCGTCGAGTGCGCGTACCCCACCACTGCCCGGGTAGGTCTTGGTCACCTCGGTTACCTCAACGACCGGTGCGGTCGTCGTACCCCTGTTTCTCATGGTGTTCAGCCTGGTCCACGGTGGGTTCGGGGAACACATGGTGAGCTTTGAGTTTGCCGGTAGGGCCAGCCCTACCCCGTCGAACGGTCTTGACGATCCGTGTTCCTGGCTGCGGCTCGGTGCCTTCGGGACGTACGTCCATGACCGCCCGGATTGTCGACTGCGATGGTGCTCCGATCGAGGAGATTCAGGGCTTGCCGAGGCCGAGCGCGGTGAGGGCGATCGTGGCGGTGGGGGCGGTGACGAGGTGCCGGAGACCACCGGATTCGTGCAGGTAGAGGTGGCAGCCGGCGTGGTGGTAGCGGATGCTGACCGGTCGGCCGGCGTAGAACCGGGCCAGGCGTCTGAGCAGCGGCACCGGGTCCTCGACCGGTGTGGCCGGTTGCGGGGTCTGCGGGACGCGGATGCCCTGCCGAGGGTCGGCCGGTACGGCGTTGCAGACAGCGTTTTCGAGATATTCGAGGAAGTACGCGGCGGCGGCCTCGACGGTGGGACGGTAGGCGCGCATGTCCGTGTTGATCATCTTTTCCGGCGGAAGCATCTCGATGTTCCAGCTCTCGCCGTGTATCCAGCGCGGGTCGTGCTGGTTGAGCTGATGGTCCTCGACGGTGAGCACCAGCGTCTGATGCAGGCCGAGGGCGAGCCGGATCAGCTCGGTGACGGGTGGGGCTGCCGGTCGCGCGGTGTTGATCAGCAGCCGGGCAGCAGGTTGCCCGTGACTGGCGTCAGCAATGAACTGGGCGAGTGGGTCGACCCTTGAATGGTCAATGGTGACGACCCCTTCGCGGAGGGCTTGGTCGATGTGTTGGGCGCCGTCGAGGTGGGTGAGATCCGCCGGTCGGGCGTCGATGATTTCGGCCCAGTGTTCGAGTCGGTAGTTGACGGGCAGTTGGAAGACTGGCTTGCCACCGGGCTGGACGGCGACCTGGGGGATGTTGATCGGTTGATCCGGCGGCAACCAGTTGAGGTGGACGGTGGCGTTGTCCAGGTCGGTCAGGGTGATGACCGTGCCGTGGTAGCTGCGGTGGCTGTCGCGGCAGGTGTGGCAGGCCCCGACAGCGGGGGCGTATCCCGCGCCGGAGCAGTTGGGGCAGCCGGGGTCGGGCGGTTCGTTGCCTATCGTGCACGTGCAGGCCCGGAGACGGTGGTCGGGATCGCAGTCCGGGCAGGGGCCGTACGGGATGGGGTCGCCCTGCCAGGCCGGGGCGGGTGGTTCCCAGGTTCGGGCCAGGGGCGTGATGCTCTTGCGTACGACCTGCCCGGTGTTCTCCTGGGTCAGCACCTCGATCGTTGCGGCGGTGCCGAGGCGGGTGTGGTGCCAGCGGCCGTGACGCCAGATGGCCTGCGCGCCCGGGGCCTCGCCGCCGATGCCGTACAGATCGGCGACGATGCGCCGTTCGACCTGGTCCACGTCCACCGCCGGAGGGTCGAACCGCTCGGGCCGGTTCGGTTTCAGGTAGTACGCGGGGGCGGTCTGGGACCGGTCGGTCAGGCCGTACATAGCCTTGTCGACGGTGGTGGCGGCGACTGCGGTGGGCAGGTCGTCGGCCCAGCCACGCTGTTCGGCGGGCGCCTGACCGCCGGGGATCTCGTAGCGGATGTCCCAGTTCGGCTCGCCCCGGATGACGCGCCGGGCTTCGACCACCAGGTCCAGGCACAGCAGGTCGGCCAGATGGCAGAGTCTGCCCAGGTCGGCGTTCAGATCCCGGACAGGAGCCGGGGTTTGCCGGCCGAGGTAGAGCCGCCAGGGAAACCAGCAGTGCCGGGCAATGGCCGTGCCTTCCAGCAACTGCCGGTCCGCCGCCGGCAGGTCGGGCCGCCAGTCGGTCGGCAGCAGGATCGTGAAGCTGTCCGCCGGACGGCCGGGATTGTCCAGGTCCCGCCAGTGCACCACGCCCGCCTCGGAAACCAGAGCGGCGATGATCGGCGACAGCGCCAGCTCCCACCGCCCGCCAAGGTTACGACGAGGTTCCACCCCACCGGGTACGACGTTCGCCGACCGTACGACACCCGTGTCCAGGTTGACCATGGTGAGCACGAGTTGCGTCCGACGCTGCCCGGTACGGTCGCACTGCATACAGTCGTGGGCGACGTATCTGCTGCCGCCGCAGACTTCACAGTCCTGGTAGGCCTGACCGTCGGCGCGGAGCTGATCGATTTTGTCGCCGGTCGCGTCGATGAGGAAATGGTCGCCCCAGCGTACGCATCGGCACAGCGCCAGGGTGCGGGTCTTTCCTTCGCAGTGGTCGCACACCATCACGGGCGGGGTGAACATGCCGAGGGTCACGAGCGCCGCCCGCCTGCCCAACTGGTTCGGCCTGTACGTCAGCCTGGAGGACAGCGCTCGAACCATCCGGCAGTACGAGCCAGAGTCGATCCCGGGCTTGCTCCAGACCCGTGCCTACGCCGAGGAGGTCACCAGTGCGCCACGAGGCCTCATCAACGGTCAGGAGGTTGAGCGGCGGGTGAACGTCCGGATGGCGCGGCAGTCGCTGTTGACCAACCCCCGACCGCCGCACCTGAGCGTGATCCTCAACGAGGCCGTGTTGCGCCGAAAGGTCGGTGGGCCGAAGGTCATGGTCGAGCAGCTCATGCATCTGATCGACGTAAGTCGCTCGCTGAGCGTGATGATCCGGGTCCTGCCCTTCGATGCGGGAGCGCATGGCGGGATGACCTCGGCGTTCACCATCCTGGACTTCCCGCAGGCTGCCCGCAGCAAGGAGCCGTTGGAGCCACCACTGGTCTATGTGGACAGCCTCACCGGCGCGCTGTATCTGAACAAGCCATCGGAGGTGCAGGCATACGAGCTTGCCTGGGACGATCTGGGTAACCGAGCGCTCGACGAGGACGCGTCGAGGAAGAGAATCACCGAGGCCCTGGAGGAATTCGGCAATGGCTGACCTGAACGCTGCCATCTGGCGCAAGAGCACCCGTAGCGGCAATGCGGGCAACTGCATCGAGGTGGCGGACAACGTAGCCGGCGTGGTCGCTGTCCGGGACAGCAAGGACCCGGACGGCCCAGCCCTGACGTTCACGCCCCGCATGTGGAGCACCTTCACCGCCTTGCTGCGCAACGGCGAGATCGGCCGGTAGGGCGGGCTGCTCCGGCCATCATCGACCGCTGGCAGCGGTTTGCCGCCACAGGATTGTTGAAACCGGCCTGCGGCCCCGGGCAGTTGGCAGAGTCCATCCGCTGACTGCTCGGGGCTTCGGTTCTGTTCTGCCATGCCAGCGAATTCCGGGGACTGCATCCGGTGATCGGCTTCGATAGTGTTCAGGCGAACGCGTAGAGATGACGAAGGTCGGATGGTCAGCGCTCGGCGCGTATCGGCCCGTCCCGTCGGCTAACCGATAGTGAGCGGAAGGACAGCATGGCCAGCATCGAGGAAGTCAAAGCCGCCCTTGCCCAGGCTGCCACCCTGATCCAGGGCAGTTCCAGCGCCGCCCGTGAGTACATCGGTCTCCTCGGCTGACCTGAACATGAGCGTTGACGAGGTCAAGGCCACCATCCGCCAAGGCGTCGAGGCATCCGACCAAGCCAAGCAGTTGCTTGAGTCAGTGCGTGACAGGGTTTGTCAGGCCCAGGCGTTGGCTCAAACCACTACTCACAACAGCTAGCACGAGGCGGTAGTCAGAGGGATGGCCTTATCGCCGAAGCGGTCAGGGAAATAACCCTGACACAGCGACGGATCGCCGGTGGTGCCAGCGCAGTCGAGAGATACGTCAAGGCACTCCTGTGAGCGGGAGTATCGGTGACATCCTTCGTCAACTTCGGCAAGTCATCGACAGTCTGGACCTAGTGTTTCGTGATCCTGATCGGTTTACTTTGAGTTGTTTGCCACGAGTTTCTTGATGTTGGTTTGAACGAGTTGGACTTTGGCGAGGATGTCGTC
>NZ_JBHTMP010000020.1:0-113671 GCF_042679305.1 Micromonospora sonneratiae
CCCGCCGGCCACCGGCGCCCGACCGCGAGGCCCAGCCAGGCCGCCGCGACCACGGCGAGAACCCCGACGGCCACCACGGCGAACGCCGCCGCCGGGAGATAGCGGGCGGTACCGGCGATCCAGGGCGCGGTCACCGCCAGGACCGCCAGGTAACCGCCGGCCACCGTGATGCCGAGCGCGCCGAGGAGCGGCAGGACCCGCTGGGGGCGTGGCCGGGGCGTACTTTCGATGAGTTCGGCCAGCCCGGCCCGGCTTTCCCGGCGGCCCTGCCAGGCCCCGGCCGCCAGCGCCAGGGGGAACAACAGCACCAGGTATTCCCGCTCGATCATGACCAGTGCCATCCAGCTGGACGACCAGCGTCCCGGGGTGGCGTAGCACACGATCGCACCGGTGAGCAGCAGGATCAGGGCAGCTCCGAGGGCGGCGGAGCGGCGTAGTTCGATGCGCAGCATGCGGTTCATCGGCCCGCCTCCGCCCGGTGGCGGCGCAGCAGGGCGGAATAGCCCCGCTCGGCCGGGCTGTCCCCGACGTCGCCGGAACCGCCTGCGGCGATCAGCGAGTCGGTGGTGCCCCGGTGCACCAGCCGCCCCTCATTGACCAGGACGACATCGGTGCACGCGGCCACCACGTCCTCGACCAGGTGGGTGGAGACCAGGACACAGCTGTCGACGCCGAGGTCGCGCAGCAGTTCGCGGAAGTCGAGGCGCTGCTCGGGGTCGAGGCCGACGGTGGGCTCGTCGAGCAGCAGCAGTTCCGGATCGTTAACGATCGCCTGGGCGATGCCGGCCCGGCGCAGCATGCCACCGGAGAGTGTCTTCATCCGCGCGTCGGCCTTGGCGGAGAGCCCGACCCGGTCGATCGCCCGCTGCACGGCGGCCGGCACTGCGGACTTCGGCATCTCCTTGAGCCAGGCCATGTATTCCACGAACTCGCGCACGGTGAACCGTGGGTAGAAGCCGAACTGCTGCGGCAGGTAGCCCAGGCCGCGGCGCACCCGCCGCAGGTCGGTGCGGTCGTTGACGGCCGCGCCGAGCAGGGTCAACGTGCCACCGGTCGGCTTGACCACGGTGGCCAGGGCGCGCATCAGGGTGGTCTTGCCGGCACCGTTGGGTCCGAGTAGCGCGTGCACGCCGGTGCCGAGGGACAGGTCGAGGCCGTCGATGGCCAGGTGGGTTCCGGCCTTCACCCGCAGGCTGTCGGCGTGTACGGCCCAGGGATGGGTGATGGCGGCCGTCTCGGCCGCGCTCACTGTACGCATGGGGATACCTTTCGTAGCGGGGGAGGGAAGCTCATCGGTGGCTGGCCAGCCGACGGAAGTCGCCGGCGCGACTCGCCGCGACGCCGAACAGCACCGCAGCGGCCAGCGCCCAGAAGAGGGTGCTGTGGGGCCGCAGCACGAGCGGCAGGTCCTCGGTGACCACGGTGGGCACGACCACGGCCAGCGCCCAGAGTGTGCCGAGGACGACTGCGGCGCGCGATACGCCGATCAGTGCGCCGAGCGCGATGGTGCCGGCGGTGAACGCCAGGCACGGCAGCAACATCAGGGCCAGCGACGTCCCGGTGCCGGCTCCGAACAGGGCGAGCACCGGAACGATCACGGCGAGCACCACCAGGGTGCGCCGCAACAACATGGTCAGGCCAGCCGCAGGAGTGCTGGAGATCAGCTCGCCGGCCGGGTCGAGGCGGCGGCTCCAGGCAGCCGCCACCCCGGGCAGCGGCGCTACCGGGGCGAGCAACAGCACCAGTGACGGCAGGTCTGGCAGCAGTTGGTTCAGCGCGAGCGCGCAGAGCAGCACCGGGACCGTCATGGCAACCCAAGGCAAGAGAGCGGCGACCAGCCAGCGACGCCTCGGCGCCAACCAGCGGCGGGCGTGGCGGGCCGGGGCGGGCCCGGCGGCGATCTCCCGGTCGAGCCCGGCGGCGACCCGGTCGAGCAGGTCGAGAGTGCTGCCGGCCGCGCTGCCGGCCAGCCGGGCCCGACACTCCGCGCAGTCCTCCAGGTGGACCTCGATCGACCAGACGGTGGCCTCGTCGAGACCGTGGCCGCCACCGGCATACTCGGCGATCGCGGCGAGACTCGGGTGTGTGGTCATGACAGCGCCTCCCGCAGGGCGATCCGGGCCCGCCGGGCGCGGGACCTCACCGTGTTCTCCGGCACGTTGAGCAGCACCGCTGTCTCGCGTGAGGTGAGCCCGTCGAGCACCATGGCGCGCAGCACCTGGCGCATCTCGGGCGGCAGTGTCAGCAGCGCCCGCTCAAGGTTCTGGTCGACCCGCCCGGCCATCACCTCGTCCTCGGCGGCCGGAGCAACCGTCTCGGCGAGCGGCACGGCCGGCACCTGCGCCTGCCGGGCCCGCCGCCGGAACGCGTCGACCAGCCGGTTGGCGGCGATCGTCCAGAGCCAGCCGACCGCGCTGCCCGAGGTGGTGGCGCCGGCGAAGCTCCCGGCCGACCGCCAGACGGCCAGGTAGGTTTCCTGCATCACGTCGGCGACCACGTCCTCGTCGGAGCACCGGCGACGTAGCCGCACGGCAAGCCACGGCGACGTACGTCGGTACAACTCGTCGAAGGCCCGCCGGTCACCCGTGGCCGTACGACGCACGAGTTCCGCCTCGTCGACCGCGTCCACGCTTCGTCTCACATCAGGCAAGACGACCTCTCCCGCCCGGCCAGGTGCACGACAGGGAGTGGCCTGCGTCACGGTACGCAGCCGTAGGTCCCCGAGCTGACCCAGCCGCCTCCGAACCTGTCGACACCGTCACCGCCCCGGTCAGCCTGCATGTCAAAGCGCGGGTGTGGGCTGCCTGGGCCAGCGGACGGACCACCAACCGGTCCACGTTGACGTGGTGTGGCAGGGTCGCACACCAGGCCACACAGTCGGCGATGTCCTCGACCAGGAGCGGTTCGGCCACACCTTTGTACCCGGCCGCCGCCCTCGTTATGCGTACGTCTGAAGATTCGTTGCGATCGCGTCTCGCGGGAAAGCGTGTCGCCCAGGTGGCCGTGCTGGGGCTGTTTGCCGCTGGCGCAGTTGGGGTCACGGCCGCTGCGTAGACGGGTCGCGTGCAGCCTTCGGCGTAGCTTTGGTAAAGATTCAACGCCCAGCGTTCATATTTGAACAGAACTCACTACATTTTTGGGTTGTTGTGACGTTGATCTATCGATAACATCGATTGCAAGCAAGACGAGGGATAGCGCCTGAAGCTCCATTCATGGCGTGACTCAGTGTCGATCTGAGGAGAGTTTGCTCCTGCGGCCGCTGGCGGCACGTCCGACGTCGTCTACAACTGCTACACGCAATGGTGGAACACTGCTTGGACGCAGAGGTGTCCTACGCCGGGCGCAAAAGTTCCTGGTAAATACACGTCGGGCGTATCGTGTTCGGCCCAGGGGGGCAAGAGCGTTTTCGCCGTTCGGCTCGCAGGCAGCACGACCGATGCGCCCGGCAACGACTGCGCATTCTCCGCCAGCAACGGTTGGATTGTCTACGACTACAGCTGACAGACACCAGCAATGTGGTGGAAGGAGTGTGGTCTTCGGCTACACTCCTTCCACCGTGTTCCCATGAAATGAGAGCCCTCTATATGAGTGTCGTAGTTGACGCGCTGGCCCAGGGGTATGGAACTTCGACTGTCATCGACAATCTCAGCATAACGCTGCGACCAGGGCTAACGGCGCTGTTGGGTCCCAACGGGGCGGGTAAGACGACGCTGCTCCGTACCCTGGCAACCGTCATGCCGCCACGGAACGGCGTGGTCCGCATCGACGACATCGAGATAGACAGTGAGCGGTCGGCTCGCCGGGTCCGGGACCATATCGGCTATCTGCCGCAGGACTTCGGCTTCGACCCGCAGATGACGGTTGCCGACTTCGTGACCTACGCGGCCTGGATGCGCGGAGTGCCATCCGGCCAGTGGCGGCGATCTGTCGATGAGGCGTTGGAGATGGTCGACCTGACCGATCAGCGGCGGGCGAAGATGCGCAGTCTCTCCGGGGGTATGCGGAGGCGTGCCGGGATCGCCTGGGCGGTCGTGGGTCGTCCTCGGTTGGTGCTGCTGGACGAGCCGACAGTCGGTCTGGATCCACGTCAGCGTCTACAGTTCCGCAAAATTATTTCTGGGCTCGGCGACACGGTCGTGGTGCTCAGTACCCACCTCATTGACGATGTTGGGGCGGTCTGTGACCGGGTGATCGTGCTGCACAGCGGGGAGGCCCGATTCGACGGTACGGTCGCCGAGTTGGAGGCCCTGGGCCATGATGGCCTCCCCGGGCACTCCAGGCTGGAACGGGCATACATGCACCTACTGCCCGAGGGGGAGCAGCAACTGTGAGCGGGCTGTGGCTGCACGTACGCAACTCCCCGATCCGCTGGGCACTTCCGGTGCTCGTCGTCATCGACGTGGCTGTGCTGTTTCTGCGGACCCGGTACTGGATCGGCGTCTGGCCGGAGACCGGTGCTGCTGCGCAGGTGCCCGCCTATCTGCTTGGTGTGGTCGGAGCGGGGGCGGCGGCCTGGGCAGCGGGCGCGCCAGCACGGCATCGGCTTGGGGAACAGTTGAGGGCTGCGCGGGTGCACTCCCTGGTCTCGGAGGCCCATCGGCTCGGCGCCACCCTCGTCGTCTTGTTGATTCCGTATCTGATCGGTCAGGCAGTAGCCTTTGCAGTCACCGCTCGGACGTTCCCTCCGGGCGTGCACCTGTGGTTGGGCTACTTCTTGCTCGGCATTTTTGTGATTCTCTTGGCGGTTGCCCTGGGCTGGGCCTGCGGCCAGTTACTCGGACCCGTGTTTTCGGCTCTCGTGGCGGCGCTTGGGTACCTGTTTCTTGTCGCCTTGCTGGACCGTGTGGGATTCGTGGTGGTCACTGGTCGACCGGATGTGGCAGTCGCTCCGTTGCCGTTGGCGCTGCGGCTTGCGGCGGTCGTGGCATTGTTACTGGTCATAGTTTGGCTGCCCGCTTCCGGTGCCCTACGGCAACCCAAGCAGAGAGGGCTGGTGCTGCTTCCTGCGGTCCTGCCGCTCGTCATGGTCATGGTCACGACCAGCGCGGTGGCCGAACGGAAACCGCCGGGAGACAAAGTGATCTGCATCGAGGGCGCGACTGCTCTGTGTATCTGGCCCGAACATGAGAAATACCTGCCGCAGCTTCGGGATCTCAATGCGCGCATCGACCTGCTGCCTGACATCTTCGTCCGTCCGCCACGCATCAACGAGGTCGGACTCCAGAAGAGCCGGTACATCGGGCCCGACGGGAAGGAGTACGTCGGCTATGAAGTCGGGCCGCCCGTCTTCTACATCCTCGAGGGGAGTCCGTGGTCTTATGCCGGGGCCATAGGCAACGCGATCACCGGCTCGACCTTCGGATTCAAGGACGTGCAGACCTGCAACTGGCAAAGGCTCACACCGCCGGACCAGGGCCGGCTCTGGGCGATTGGTGCCTGGGTGGAGGCATACCTGGTTGGTCAGGGCAGCCCGGATTACCACACCAATGCTCCGGCCGAGATGCAGGAGGCATGGGCGAAGGGACGCGCGGTTGCTGGTGACTCTTCTCGCGTAGAGCAGTTCCGCTGGGTTGAGGGAGAGGTGAGCGACCTACGTGGGCGTTACTGTCAGCCGGGACGCTGAAACTTCTACAGGGGCAATTCCGGTTCGGTTGTTCCGCGCCGTCCGGCCAGCCCGGACTGTCCTGGCCGTCGCGGTCCTCCTGGGTGCACTGGCCGCCTGGTTCGGTCTGGTCGAGGCACCGCTACCCACGGCGGTCGAGCAGGGCAGGGCGACGATCCCCCTGTGGCGCATGCTCGGCATGGGTGCTGGGGTGCTGCCGGTCCTCGCGTTGCATAGTCAGCTTGCCGATTTGGAGTTGGTGGCGACCCGACGGCTACGGTCCATGCAGCGGCGCTATCTCGTCATCCTGAGTGCCGGCTCTGCGGCGATCTATCTGGGCAGCTGTGCGTTCGTGATGCACCCGTCGGTGGTCGGGATCATCGCCCGTTCGTGGCTTGCCTGGTTCGGACTGGCCTTGATTGCAGGGGCGATATTGGGGTGGCGGTTGGCGTGGACCCTGCCGTCGGTGGTGGCCATCGTGCTGTGGTACTGGGGATACAGCGGGGACCAGCGATACCAGTGGTGGGAGTTCAGCGCGCGGCCGCACGACGATCTACCCAGCCTCCTTCTCAGCATCGCACTGCTTGGTGCGGGGCTGATTGCCTACACAGCAACCCCGTGGCGTCGTCGCCGCTGGATGTTCTGGCGACGCTGAAGGTCAACGCCGACCACACCGGTCGGCGTTGACGGTCCATGCCATGTCTTGCTCTGAGCGCGGTGGGTCACCTCCGGTCAGCGGACCCGGTGCACCTTGTGCTGGGCCGCCTGGGCCAGCGGGCGGACCACCAACCGGTCCACGTTGACGTGGTGTGGCCGGGTCGCACACCAGGCCACACAGTCGGCGATGTCCTCGGCCAGGAGCGGCTCGGCGACACCTTCGTACACGGCTGCCGCCCGCTCGGCGTCCCCGCCGAACCGGACCAGTGAGAACTCGTCCGTCTGCACCATCCCCGGATCGATCTCGATGACCCGGACCGGCCGCCCGCACAGCTCCAGCCGCAGCGTGCCGGCCATCGCCGTCTGCGCGTGCTTGGCCGCCGTGTAACCGCCGCCGCCCTCGTAGACGGTGAACCCGGCGGTCGAGCTGATCACCACGATCGTGCCGGCACCGGACTCCTCCAGGGCGGGTAGCAGCGCCTGGGTGACCCGCAGCGTGCCGAGCACGTTCACGTCGTACATCCACTGCCAGTCGTCCACCGACCCGGACTCGACCGGGTCCAGCCCGCGTGCCCCACCGGCGTTGTTGACCAGCAGGGTGACCGGTCCGGGCAGGCTCACCGCCTCGGCTGCCAACGCGGCCACCGACTCGTCCGAGGTGACGTCACAGACGACCGCCGTGGCCGAGCCGCCGGCAGCCCTGATCCCGTCGACCAGTTCGGTCAACCGGTCCGGGCGGCGGGCGGCGGCGAGGACGTGGAACCCCTCGGCGGCCAACCGTCGAGCGGTGGCGGCACCGATTCCACTGGAAGCGCCGGTGACGACTGCGATCTGGATCATCCGACCATTCTTTACCACCCGTACGCGGATACGTACACACGGCGTCGGGATGAGGTCGGTCACCCTCCGAGGGCGGCCGAAAGCATGGTCGTCACTCGATCGGGAAGATGACGTACGGCGCTGAGGTTGATTCAGAACGCCGGTCGTGCGAACGGCATATCACCGTGACAGAAGGAGCGGATGTGTTGGATGGGCACACCGGCGTGGCTCGGCAGCGGGGCACGCAACCCAGGCGCGGGCCTCGACGCATCGCGACCGTCTCGGTACACACCTCGCCGTTGCACCAGCCCGGGACCGGCGATGCCGGTGGCATGAACGTCTATATCGTCGAGGTGGCCCGCCGTCTGGCGGAGGCGAACGTCGAGGTGGAAATCTTCACCCGGGCCACGGCCAGCGATCTGCCGCCGGTGGTGGAGATGGCACCCGGCGTGCACGTACGGCACGTCACCGCAGGTCCGTTCGAAGGGCTGGCGAAGGAGGAACTGCCGGGCCAGCTCTGTGCCTTCACCGCCGGCGTGCTGCGGGCCGAGGCGGCCCGACCGCCCGGCTTCTACGACCTGATCCACTCCCACTACTGGCTCTCCGGTCAGGTCGGCTGGTTGGCGAAGGAACGCTGGGGGGTGCCGCTGGTGCACACCGCACACACCCTCGCCAAGGTCAAGAACGCCCAGCTCGCCGCCGGTGACCGGCCCGAGCCCAAGGCCCGGGTGATCGGCGAGGAGCAGGTGGTGGCCGAGGCCGACCGGCTGGTCGCCAACACCAGGGCCGAGGCCGAGGACCTGATCGCCAGTTACGGGGCTGATCCGGCCGGGGTGACCGTGGTCGAACCGGGTGTCGACCTGGAACGCTTCCAGCCCCCGCCGGTCGGTGGGGAGGTCGCGGCCAAGCTCGCCGCCCGCCGTCGGCTGGGTCTGGCACCACACGGGTACGTCGTCGCCTTCGTCGGCCGGATCCAGCCGCTCAAGGCACCCGACGTGCTGCTGCGGGCGGTTGCCGCGTTGCGTCGCCGCAACCCGCGCCTGGTCGACGAGTTGACCGTGGCGATCGTGGGTGGCCCCAGCGGAACGGGCCTGGACCGGCCCACCTCGCTGATCGAGTTGGCCGCGTCGCTGGGGATCACCGACACCGTACGGTTCCTGCCGCCGCAGACCGGTGACGACCTGGCGGCGGTCTACCGGGCGGCCGACCTGGTGGCGGTGCCGTCGTACAACGAGACCTTCGGGCTGGTCGCGCTGGAGGCGCAGGCCTGCGGTACGCCGGTGGTGGCAGCCTCGGTGGGCGGTCTGGTCACCGCGGTCCGGGACGGGGTCAGCGGGGTGCTCGTCGACGGCCATGCCGCCGACGACTGGGCCGCGGCGCTCGGCACCCTGCTCACCGAGCCGCGCCGCCGGGCCGAGCTGTCCCGGGGAGCGGTCCGGCATGCCAGTGCCTTCTCCTGGTCCCGTACGGCGACCGGTCTGTTGACGGTCTACCGTGAGGCGGTGTCGAAGCACTGGAACAACCTGGTTTCGGGGCTGGCTGCCGATGATCCGACCGCCCAGCCGGCAGGTGCCTGTTGAGCGGCGGAGGCGGTCCGGCCGACCGGCAGAGCGAGGTTGCCCGGCTCATCGAGGCGGCGTGCGCCGACCGGGAACTGGCCTGTGAACCGACCGGCGAGTTCTCGTACGCCGTCACGCTGCCCGGCACACACAAACTCAAGACCATCTGCAACCTGATCGTCGGCCAGCACGCGTTGCGGATCGAGGCGTTCGTGATGCGTCAGCCGGACGAACGACGTGAGAACCTGTGGGCCTGGCTGTTACGTCGCAATTCCCGCATGTACGGCGTGGCGTTCTCGATCGACGCCGCCGGTGACGTCTATCTGACCGGCCGGGTCAGCCTGGCGGGGCTGGACGAGGAGGAACTGGATCGGCTGCTCGGCTCGGTGCTCACCTATGCCGACGAGTCCTTCGACACGATGCTGGAGATCGGTTTCGGTTCGGCCATCCGTCGGGAGTGGCAGTGGCGGGTCTCGCGTGGTGAATCGACCGCCAATCTGGCCGCCTTCGCGCACCTTTTCCAGCCGCAGGATCCGGGTTTGGGCGAGGCCTGACGGGTAACCGACGGTAGCGGCGCGGGAGTGGGCCGGGCGCAGTTTGTGACCTGCCGCGACCCGCCGCCTTGCCGAGGACAGACTGTCAAGGGAGCGTGAGCATCTCATGGCCGCTCAGCGCAACAGTTCGGGTCGCGGCGGGACTGCGACCGCGACGAAGAACCGGTCGGGGACGACGACGAAGTCCCAGCGGACCGCGACGAGGAGCCGGCTGGGCAACCGTACGCCGAACACGCCGGAGATCTCGGAGAGCAGCATCGGACAACTCAAGGTCGACGAGATCCGTGGTCAGCTCAAGAAACACGGCGTCACCGGCATTTCCGCTCTTCGCAAGGGCGACCTGGTCAAGACGCTCGTCAAGACCTTGCGGGCAGAGCGGAGACGATCGGCGACCGGCAAGACGACGACCGGCCCGGCCCGGAAGAGCACTGCGCCCGCTGGCAAGAAGACGGCGGCGGCGGGCAAGAAGACCGTTTCTGCGGGTCGGAAGACGGCGGCGGCGGGCCGGAAGAGTGTCGCAGCGGCCGGCAGGCCGAAGAGCACCGTTTCGGCGGCGAAGCCGAAGAGTTCCGTTTCGGCCGGTAGGTCCGCTGCGACGAGCAAGCAGACCATGTCCAAGCCGGCCGCGTCGGCCCGCGCAGGTGGTATCCGTCAGGGCACGACGATGTCCCGGTCGCTGAAGTACGCCCAGGAGATTACTTCGCCGGCCGACCAGCCGGAACGTCCGGGGCGGAGCCTGGTCACCACGAACCACGAAGTCATCCAGCGGTGGGCGCGGGCGCGTAACGCCAAACCGGCGACGATCCAGGGCACCGAGCATGACGGTCGGCCGGGCGTTCTGACGTTCAATTTCCCCGGGTGGCGGGAAGGCGGCAGGATCCAGCAGATCAGCTGGGATGACTGGTTCAAGACGTTCGATACCCGCCGAGTCAATTTCATCTATCAGGAACAGAAGTCCGACGGTCGGCAGAGCAACTTCTTCCGTACCGAGTCCCCAGATCGTCAGGATGCCTGACCATCCGTCGGGAATGCCCGAAAGCTCGTCACGGTTGTACCAGACGTCGTGAACGTGCTGGTCACAGCTGGTGTGATCGGCGGAACAGGCTCATAAGTTGTGCCAGGAATACGCCTGGATCTAACGTTATTGCACGCGCCGCGCTCGAAAATGTTCGGGGGAACAGCAGGTTAATTGGATCTGCACATCGAGAGTGGTGCGCAGGGGGACGGGTGGTAGCTGTCGGGGGACGGTAGCCACCTGTGGACCGGCGGTGCGGCGGGTGACGCTTACGGGGGTGAGCGTCACCCGCCGCCGTCGGTTTCACCCCCATTCAGCGAACAAACCCATTCCGTTCACCGGACGGCGGCAACCTCACCGGTTCGACGCATTGGACACCGTTCCCGTGGTATCGGCCACAGTTTCGAGAACGGCTGCCTTTCCGGAGAGGTCGGTCGTCACGGGCGACGGATCGCCTTCGGTGACGCGGCGGATCGCCGCGACCTTCCGTTCCCGGGCCGGGCCGGCCAACAGGTGGCCGCCGGTGGCCAGCAGGCCGACTCCACCCGTGATGACCCAGTGCCAGTCACCCAGGTACTGGAGGCTCACCCCGCCGAGTGCCGGCGCGACGAACGCCGCCATCGGGAAGACCAGGTAGAACACCGACTGGTAGCGGGCCCGTAGGGCAGGTGGTGCCAGTTCGGCATTGATCTCCGCGTTCGGTGGGGCGGCCAGCATCGAGCCGATCGTCCAGATGACCGCAGCCGTGAGGTAGAAGGGCAACACGTCGGCGAACGCCAACGCGCCGAAGCCGACCGCCATCACGCCCGTCGACACCGCCAGTACCCGGTGTTTCAGGTAACCGTCGATCAGCCGGGGTACGAAGAGTTGGCCGACCACGATCAGTGCGCCACCGAGGGCCACCACCACCCCGTACGCCGACGGGCTGAGACCGTCCTCCCGCATCGCCAGCGGCATGATGGTCGACGTCTGGGCACTCAGCAGCGCCAGTACGAAGGTGAGCCCGACGAAGACCAGGAACGTCCCGTCGGTCAGTGCGGTGTGCAGGCCCGGTCGACGTTTCGTCGACGGTGTCGCCGTACGCGGGATGTCGTTGCGGACCAGGGTCTCCCGTACCTTCCACGCGATGATCAGCGCGGTGGTCAGCGTGGCCGCGGCGTCCACCAGGAACAGTGCGGTGAAACTCGCCTGGGAGACCAGCCCGGCCAGCAGCGACGCCGCCGCCATCCCCAGGTTGTGTGCCCAGAATTGCAGGTTGAACGCCCGGGACCGCCGCTCGACCGGGACCACGTCGACGATCGCGGCCACGAAGGCCGGTCCGGGCATGGAGTGGGCGACGCCGACCAGCGTGGCGAAGACCGCGATGGCGACGAGACTGCCGGTGAAGGCGAGCGCGACCATGAGCGCCGCAGCGGCCAGGTGCGACCAGAACAGGGTGGCCCGTCGCCCCCACCGGTCGGCCAGCACCCCACCGAGCAGGACACCGGCCACCCCGCCCACGCCGTACGTACCAACCACCACGCCGGCCAGTGCCTTGTCCGCGCCGCGTACCTCGGTGAGGTAGAGCGACAGGTAGAGCATTGCGAATGCGCCGGCCCGGTTGATCAACAACCCGGACCAGAGATACCAGAAGGTAGCGGGAAGGCCACCTGCGGTGTCGTGCAGCCAGGCTCGCATGCCGCGCACGCAACCTCCAGAAAAGTTTGTATCCAGTTGAATGGCGGTGTCGACCGTAGGAACGAGTCGACCGATGCGCCAGCGTGTTACTGGTCACTGGATGGTGGCGAGCCCCTTCGGCGGCTTCTGCTCCTCGTTCTCGGCCGCCGGTCGTGCCGGGGTGGCCGGCTCGGGTCGCGCCGGGTCCGCCGCCGACAGAACTGGGGCCGCCGCCGACAGGACCGGGTCCGGCTCCGACCGGACCGGGTCCGGCTCCGACCGGACCGGGTCCGGCTCCGACCGGACCGGGTCCGGGGCGGTCACCGGGCGGAGGGCGGTGGCGCGGCGTTCCCACACCGGACCGAAGACCAGGTAGCAGAGGGCCGCGAAACCGGCGACCCCGGCGCAACCGAGCCAGAGGGCGGAGTTGCCGAGGTGCTGGCGTACCAGACCGCCGAGCACCGGGGCGAGGGCGCTCGCGCCCTGCCAGGAGAGCGAGAAGACGCCCTGGTAGCGCCCCCGCATGTCGGCCGGGGACAGTTCGGCGACCAGGCTGGAGTTGGACGGGGAACTGAGCATCTCGCCGAGCGTCCAGATCAGCACCGTGCCGGCGTAGAGCCAGGCGGTGTCGGCGAAGGCGGTCGACCCGTAACCGATGCCGGTGACGACGGCCGCTGCGGCCAGTACGTGCGCACGTCGCCGGTTCTTGATCAACCGGGGGATGAAGAGCTGGCCGGAGACGATCAGTACGCCGTTGAGTGCGATCACCGAGCCGAAGGTGGACGGGCTCAGGCCGTCGTCGCTCATCGCGATCGGCAGCATCGAGATGTGCTGGAGGAACACCATCGCGATGAGGAAGTTGAGCAGGACGAAGCTGAGGAAGGCCCGGTCCTTCAGGGCGGTCAGGACGCTGCCGGTGGACTTCTTCGTCGTACCGGATCGGGTCGTGGCAGTCGTCGCGGCGGCCCGGCGCGGCTCGCGGACCTTGACGAAGATGATGAGCGCGGTGAGCAGGATGCTGGCCGCGTCGACGCTGAAGACCAGCAGGTAGTCGAACTTGGCGGCGAGCCCGGCCAGCAGTGCGGCACAGGCGAAGCCGAGGTTGATCGCCCAGTAGTTGAGGGAGAAGGCGCGCAGCCGATCCTTCTCCGGCACCACGTCGATCATCATGGCGCCGAAGGCCGGTCGGGTGCCCTCGGCGAAGAAGCCGAGCAGCAACGCGGTGGCGATGATCAGCGGCAGTTCCCGGGCGAAGCCGAGGGCCAGCATGAAGACGGCCGCCCCGAGATGGGCGGTGAGCAGGGTCGGACGTCGACCCCACCGGTCGGCCAGCGTCCCGCCGAGCATGGTGCCGGCGGCACCGCCGACACCCCAGGCCCCCAGCGCCAGCCCGGCCTGGGACTCCGAGAAGCCGCGCTCCTTGGTCAGGTACATGGCCAGGAGGATCAGGACGAACGAGCCGAGCCGGTTGATCAGCGTGCCGGTCCAGAGGTACCAGAACGTCTTCGGTAACCCGCCGACGGTTTCCTCGAACCAGCCCCGTACCGTGCGCATTACCGTCCCCCGCTTTGTAATGACTCATCAATCCGCAATGCCTTACACAACCTAGTGGGGCGGGTTGCGGCTGGTCGCGGCCTTTTCCACGTGGCGGTCGTCACGACCGGTCTGCGCGTGTCCGACGGACGCGTCGGGCAGGATGATCCCCATGACTGCGAGCACGAAGAGTGAGTCTGTAGCGGGCGAAGGGGCCACGGTAGGGACCCTGGTCCTGTTGCGGCACGGCGAGAGCGACTGGAACGCCAAGAACCTCTTCACGGGCTGGGTCGACGTGGACCTGACCGCCAAGGGGGAGGCCGAGGCGCGGCGCGGCGGGGAACTGCTGCGCGAGCACGGCCTGCTGCCGGACGTCGTACACACCAGTGTGCTGCGTCGGGCCATCCGTACCTCTGAGTTGGCGCTGAACGCCGCCGACCGGCACTGGATCGCCGTACGCCGGTCGTGGCGACTCAACGAGCGGCACTACGGTGCCCTTCAGGGCAAGAACAAGAAGCAGACCCTCGACGAGTACGGCGAGGAGCAGTTCACCCTCTGGCGTCGGTCGTACGACACCCCGCCACCGCCGATCGCCGACGGGGACGAGTGGTCCCAGGTGGGCGACCCCCGGTATGCGCTGCTGCCGCCGGAGCTGATGCCCCGTACCGAGTGCCTCAAGGACGTCGTCGAGCGGATGCTGCCGTACTGGTACGACTCGATCGTGCCGGACATCCGCGCTGGTCGTACCGTGCTGGTGGCGGCGCACGGCAACTCGCTGCGGGCGCTGGTCAAGCACCTGGACCAGATCTCCGACGAGGCGATCGCCAAGCTGAACATCCCCACCGGCATCCCGCTGCGCTACGACCTGGACCCGTCGCTGCGTCCGCTGGTCACCGGTGGCAGCTACCTCGACCCGGAGGCCGCCAAGGAAGCCGCCGCAGCGGTCGCCAACCAGGGCCGCTGAGGTTCAGGTCAGGGCCCCTTCTCATCGCTTCCTGCACGAGAAGGGGCCCTGACCTGTATTTATCGCCGGGGTGGGTCAGATCGTGTCGCCGGTGACCCGGTAGACCACCCGCCGACCGGCGTTGACCGCGTGGTCGGCGTAGCGCTCGTAGAAGCGGCCGAGCAGCGCGCCGTCGATGGCGGTCTCCGCGCCGTACGGCCAGTCGTCGCTGAGCAGTATCGCGAACAGGTCCCGGTGCAGGGCGTCCATCGCGTCGTCGTCCTGGTCGAGTTCCGCAGCGAGGTCGGCGTCGGGCTTGGAGAGCACTTTCGCGATCTTCTCGGCGATCCGGTCGGCGACCTCGGCCATGTCCTTGAACACTCTCCGCAGTTCGGCCGGTACGGCCGGGGAGGGGTGCCGGCGCAGCGCGGTCTTCGCCACGTGGTCGGCGAGATCGCCCATCCGCTCCAGATCGGCGGCGAGTTGCAGGGCGGTCACCACCGTACGTAGATCGGAGGCGACCGGTGCCTGCCGGGCCAGTAGGTCGTAGACCCGCTCGTCGACCTGCCGGTACAGGTCGTCAACCTCGTCGTCGCGGGCGATCACCGCTTCAGCAGCGTCCCGGTCGGCCGTCAGCAGCGCCTTCGTGGCCTTGCGCATGGCTGCCCGGACGGCCTCCGCCATGTCCACCAGCAGCTGGCTGACGATATGTAGTTCGGCCCGGAACTCGTCGCGCATCACTCACGTCCTGTGGTCGGTGTGGCCAGGTGGCCGGCCAACCGTAGGGCGACGGAACGGCCGAAGGGTGAACAGCGGTGAACGACATCGGACCGGCTGGTGAACATTCATCGACGTACGCCGGCTTTGTCCCGTTCTGCCTGGTCGTCAGGTCAACCCTGGCCATACGATCGCCGTGTGCAATGGGAGATCGTGGCGGGTGTACTGGGTGGCCTGGCGGTGGGACTGGCCGCCGGACCGCTGCTGGTACGCCGTCGGCGTCGATTGTTGCCCCCTCCGGTCGAGGTGGGAAGCCCTTCGACCGCGCCGGTCGGCCCGGCCGCCGGTCACGCCACGTCACCGGCCCCGGAACCCCCCGCGCCGGCCATCCCCGGTCGGGGCCACGTCGACCGAGGCCGGGGTCATGCCGGGTCAGGTCGGGACCATCCCGAACGGGTGGAAACCGGGCGGGAACGGCTGGACGATCAGCCGGGCGGACCCGCCGGACTGGGCCGTAAGACCATCGACTCGCTACAGGTCGGCGTCGTGGTGCTCGACACGAAGGACAGCCCGATCCTGATCAACCCCGCTGCGCGGGCGATGGGGCTGCTGCGCGCCGGGTCCGGGCCGGGAACCATCGCCGCACACCCGATCGTCCGTACCCTGGCCGGGCAGGTACGCCGCACCGGTGTGCGGCGCGAGATCGAGCTCGACCTGCCGCGTGGCCGCGATGGTGCCACCCACGACCCGCTCGGCGTGCACCTGCGGGCCATGGGACTCGGCGGGGGGTACGTCGCCGTCGAAGCGTCGGACGCGACCGAGGCACACCGCGTCGCGCGGGTACGGCGGGACTTCGTGGCCAACGTCAGCCACGAGTTGAAGACCCCGATTGGTGCACTTGCGCTACTGGCCGAGGCGCTGGTGGACGCCACCGACCCGGGCGACGACGGTGCCGGACCGGCGACCACCCCGTCCGAGGACGTCATGGCGGCCCGGCGCTTCGCCGAGCGCATCCAGCACGAGTCGACCCGTCTCGGCCGACTGGTCAACGAACTGCTCGAACTCACCCGGTTGCAGGGGGCCGAACCGCTGCCCGCGCCGGACCCGGTCTCGGTGGACTGGGTGCTGGCCGAGGTCGTCGACCGGACCCGTACCGCCGCAGCCGCCCGACGGATCGAGATCACCGTCGTTGGCCAACCGGGCCTCATCACGTACGGTAGTGACAGCCAACTGGCCACGGCCGTCTCCAACCTGGTGGAGAACGCCATCGCCTACTCCGGCGAGGAAACCGAAGTGACCGTGGCTACCCGGGGTGACGACGAGCACATCGAGATCGCGGTGACCGACCAGGGACCCGGAATCGCCCCGAACGACGTCGACCGGATCTTCGAGCGGTTCTACCGGGCGGACCAGGCCCGCTCGCGGGCGACCGGTGGCACCGGACTGGGGCTGGCGATCGTCAAGCACATCGCGACCAATCACGGCGGACGAGTGGAAGTCTCCAGCACGCTTGGGGGAGGATCGACGTTTACCCTGCGGCTTCCGGCGCGACCACCGGACGCCCTGCTGCCGCCACCGCCGCCTGCTGATATCGAGACCGGTTCGGCCGAACTCCGCCAGGCCTGACAGAGGAAAGGAAAGATCCGTTGAGCCGCGTTCTCGTGGTCGAGGATGAAGAATCGTTCTCCGATGCCCTCTCCTACATGCTCCGCAAGGAAGGGTTCGAGGTATCGGTCGCTGCCACCGGCCCGGAGGCACTCACCGAGTTCGACCGGACCGGCGCGGACATCGTCCTTCTCGACCTGATGCTGCCCGAGATGTCCGGTACGGAAGTGTGCCGTCAGCTGCGTCAGCGTTCCCGCGTGCCGATCATCATGGTCACCGCCCGGGACAGCGAGATCGACAAGGTGGTCGGGCTGGAGATCGGGGCCGACGACTACGTCACCAAGCCGTACTCGCCCCGGGAACTGGTCGCCCGGATCCGGGCGGTGCTGCGTCGGCAGTCCACCGAGCCGGTCGACGAGTCCGCCGCGACCCTCTCCGCCGGCCCCGTACGGATGGACGTCGAGCGGCACGTGGTCACCGTCAGCGGCAGTTCCGTACAGCTGCCACTCAAGGAGTTCGAGCTGCTTGAGCTGCTGCTCCGCAACGCCGGTCGGGTACTGACCCGGGGACAGCTCATCGACCGGGTCTGGGGAGCCGACTACGTCGGTGACACCAAGACCCTGGACGTGCACGTCAAGCGGCTGCGCTCCAAGATCGAACCGGAGCCGTCGGCGCCCCGGTTCATCGTCACCGTCCGTGGACTGGGCTACAAGTTCGAGCCGTGACCCGCTGCACCCGGCCCTGACCGCTGCACCCGGCCCTGACCGCTGGTTTCCGGTCCCGACCGGCTGGTTCCCGGCCCTGACCAGCTGGTTCTAGCCCTGACCAGCCGACTCCTGGCGGACGGTGGCAGGGTGCGCAGCCACCAGGCCCTGCCGGGCACGCTGAGCGCACAGATCGGCCAGCAGGGCGTACGCCTCCTTGCCGATCAGCGCGGTCAACTCCGGTGCGTACGACAGGTACATGGCCTCCGTGCCGACGTGCGCCTCCGGTGCCGAAGTACACCACCAGTCGAGGTCGTGCCCGCCCGAGCCCCAGCCGCGCCGGTCGAACTCGGACAGCGTCGACACCAGCACCTTGGTGCCGTCCGGGCGCTCGGTCCAGTCCTGGTCCCGGCGTACCGGCAACTGCCAGCACACGTCCGGCTTGTACTCCAGCGGATGCACGCCGTCGCGGATCGCCTGGGCATGCAGGGCACAGCCACCCCCGCCAGGGAAGTTGGCGTCGTTGAGGAAGACACACGGTCCGTCTTCGTGGGTGGCCGTACGCCGGGCCGGGTTCTCCCCGTCGATGGTGTCCATCTCGGTGTAGCTGTCGAACCCACGGCGGTAGTGCTGCCAGGTCTCCCGGGTGAGCCGTCGCGCGGCCGTACGCACCCGTTTCTCGTCGTCGGAATCGGTGAAGAACGCGCCGTGCGAGCAGCAACCGTCGGCGGCCCGGCCGGCGATGATGCCATGGCAGGACCTGCCGAAGACACACGTCCAGCGGGACAGCAGCCAGGTCAGGTCGGCCCGGATCAGATGCTCGGCGTCCGCCGGGTCGGCGAACTCGATCCACTCCCGGGGGAAGTCGAGACCCACCTCCCGGCTACGGGGATCCCCCGGATCCTCGACCAGTACGCGCAGTTGCTGACGGCTCGACACCTGGTCAGCGTACGCCTGACTGGACTGTGGGGCCGGTTGGCCGGGTTCCCCGGCGCGCTGTGCCCGACTCCGCCGTCCGGTTCGTACCAGGCCCTAAGGTGCTCGACATGCGACTGGGTGTGCTCGACGTCGGCTCCAACACCGTCCACCTGCTCGTCGTGGATGCCCACCACGGCGGCCACCCCTGGCCGGCGCACTCCGAGAAGCACACGCTACGTCTGGCCGAGCAGATCGGCCCGGACGGCAGGTTGTCCGATCCGGGAGTGGATGCGCTGGTGACGGCGGTTGCGGAGGCGAAGAGCGCGGCGGCCCGGCAGGGCGTCGAGGACCTGATCGCCTTCGCCACATCCGCGGTCCGGGACGCGACCAACTCCGGACAGGTGCTGGACCGGGTAGGCGACCAGACCGGCGTACGGCTGCGGTTGCTGGCCGGTGCCGAGGAGGCGCGGTTGACCTTCCTCGCGGTGCGGCGTTGGTTCGGCTGGTCAGCGGGGCGGCTGTTGACCGTCGACATCGGCGGCGGATCGCTGGAGGTGGCGGCCGGTATCGACGAGGAGCCGGAAATCGCACTGTCCCTGCCGCTCGGGGCCGGGCGGTTGACCCGGGACAAACTCGGGCTCGCCCCCGGTGGGGACGCGCCGCCGTCCGCGCAGGCTGTCAAGGAACTACAGGAGTACGTCAACTCGCTACTTGATCCGATGGTGGAGCAGGTGACCCAGCTGGGCTGGGACCGGCCGGTGGCCACCTCGAAGACGTTGCGGGTGCTGGCCCGGCTGACCGGGGCCGCCCCCACACGGGCTGGCCTGTGGGCCCGGCGGAGCCTGCCCCGGGGCGGGTTGAAACAGGTGCTCGGCTTCATCCGGCACCTTCCGCCGGCCAGGCTGACGGAACTGGAGGGAGTCAGCGTCAGCCGTGCCCACCAGTTGCTGGCCGGTGCGATCGTGGCCGATGCGATCATGCGCCGGCTCGGTCTGGAGAGCCTGGACATCTGCCCGTGGGCGGTACGGGAAGGCGTCATTCTGCGTCAACTGGAGCAGGTCAGCGACGAACCGGACAGGACGCCGAACACCGGGTGAAGCCGGGTTGATGACCGTCGTACGACCGGTGGGGCCCCGGACGGTCGGGCAGACAGCGGCCTGACCGGCGGTAACAGTCGGTACGGAATGATCATCCCGGCGTGGTGGGCGGGGTGGGGCTACCCTTGATAACCGTGACTCCTCGTGTGCCCTTCGCAGATACCGAGGCGGCCGCAGCACATCCGAGCCGTCCCGAGACTCCGGTCCTCCTGTCCAGTTCGTCGGTGTTCCCCGAGCCGACCGCAGCAGCCTTCGAAATGGCCGCGACCCTCGGTTACGACGGCGTCGAGGTGATGGTCTGGACCGATGCGGTGAGCCAGGACGCCGGGGCACTACGCGGACTGGCCGATCACTACGGCGTGTCGATCGGATCGATCCACGCCCCCTGCCTGCTGGTCACCCAACGAGTGTGGAGTTCCGACCCGTGGGAGCGGCTGCGCCGCTCGGCGGTACTGGCCGAGACGGTCGGCGCGCCCACCGTCGTTGTACACCCCCCGTTCACCTGGCAACGTGACTACGCCCGGACCTTCGCCACCGGGCTGAGCCGACTCGCCGCGCAGCACCCCGACGTGCGCTTCGCCGTGGAGAACATGTTCCCGGTACGCATGGCCGGGCGGATGTTCGTGCCGTACCTGCCCGGCTGGAACCCCACCGAGACCGGCTACGACTCCTACACCCTCGACCTCTCGCACTGCGCCGCCGCGCACACCGACGCCCTTGCCCTGGCCGACCGCATGGGGGACCAGTTGGCGCACGTACACCTGGGCGACGGCACCGGCGAAGGACGAGACGAGCACCTGGTGCCCGGTCGGGGCAACCAGCCCTGCGGCGAACTGCTGGCGTCCCTGGCCGGACGCGGCTTCACCGGGTCGGTCGCGGTCGAGGTGGCGACCCGGCGAGCGAAGAGCCGCGCGGTCCGGGAAGCCGACCTGCGGGCATCACTGGAGTTCGCCCGTCAGCACCTCGCCGCACCAACCCCGGTGAGCTGAGCTGCTGGCCGCGCCTTCGGCACGGCGGCTCGCTTCGCGTCGCGCCGCCCCATGCGTCGTCTGGGTTGCTGGCCCTCGCTTTGCTCGGGCGGCTCGCTCCGCGTCGCGCCGCCCCATGCGTCGTCTTCGTCCTGCGCGCACGTCGGCTGCGCCGCGTGTGCTCGGACTCCAGACGACGCGGCGGCGCTCGGTCGACTCGCTGAGTTTCTGGCCGCGCCTTCGGCACGGCGGCTCGCTTCGCGTCGCGCCGCCCAGTGCGTCGTCTTCGTCCTGCGCGCACGTCGGCTGCGCCGCGTGTGCTCGGACTCCAGACGACGCGGCGGCGCTCGGTCGACTCGCGGGACTCCCGGGCCCTGGGGCGGGCGGCCCGGTTTGACTCGCGGGTTGGCTTAGACGGCTGTGAGGGAGGGTTCGCTGGTGGCGGCGCGCTTGCGGGCCCGGTGTGCGGCGACGTGCGACCGGGTGGCGCAGCGTTCCGAGCAGAAGCGACGGCAGCAGTTGGACGAGGTGTCCAGGTAGACGTTGCCGCACCGGGTGTCGGCGCAGACACCGAAACGGGCGCTGCCGTACTCGCACAGCCACACCGACAGCCCCCAGACAGCGCCGGCGAGGAACTCGGAGCTGACCGAGGCCCCACGGCTGGTCACGTGCATGTGCCAGTCGCTGGAGTCGTGCCCCGAGATCCTTGGCTGTACGGGGAACGCCTCAAGCAGCGTGTTGAGTTCGGCCACCGCGTCCGCGTCGCGTCCGGAGGTGCCGTACTCGAAGACGTCGCGGAGGCGCTTCTGGGCGCGCCGGAAAATTGCCACGTCCCGATCCGAGACTTCGTCCCGCATCCATATCTGATCTTCGGTGAAGAGAGCCTTCAAGTCGTCGAGGTCGTCCAGGCGCGCGTTGACTAGGTCAACTCCGGTCCGGGCGTACGCGTCGAAGTTCACCCGATAACCGTAGACGACTTCCGCTGTCTCGGCGCGCTCACGTAGTGACGGCGGAACCAGGGGTAGTCATCAAGGTTCGGATATGGGCATATTGGGTGACGACGGCGGTACGGTTAATCCCGTCCTGACCTGCTGCCCGAATACCGACAACCGGTTCGCGTTACGCTCCCCCCATGCTGCGTTCGGTCATCCTTGCTGCGTCCCGGTCATCCCGGGTCGAGCGCCTTGTCGAGACGGCTCCGTACACCCGGGATGTGGTACGCCGGTTCGTTGCCGGCACCTCCACCGCTGACGTGCTGGGCGTGACCCGCAAGCTTGTCGCGGGTGGCCTCGCGGTGACCATCGACTTCCTGGGCGAGGACACGGTCAACCCTGATCAGGCCATCGCCACCCGGGACGGCTATCTCGCCCTGCTGGCTGCGCTCGCGGAGGCCGGCCAGACACCTGCGGCCGAGGTCAGCGTGAAGCTGTCCGCCCTCGGCCAGAAGTTCGATGAGGAGTTGGCGTACGAGTGCGCCCGGGCGATCTGCGCGGCAGCCGCCGAGGCGGGCACCACGGTCACCCTGGACATGGAGGACCACACCACCACCGACTCGACCCTGGACGTCCTGGCCAAGTTGCGCGACGAGTACCCGTCCACCGGTGCCGTGCTACAGGCGTACCTGCGCCGGACCGAGTCCGACTGCCGGGAATTGGCCACCGCCGGTTCCCGGGTACGGCTGTGCAAAGGCGCATATCGGGAACCCGAATCCGTGGCGTACCAGTCTGCGCAGGATGTGAACAAGTCCTATGTCCGGTGCATGAACATCCTGATGTCCGGTTCCGGCTATCCGATGCTGGCCACCCACGACCCGCGCCTGATCGCCATCGGCGAGGACCGGGCGCGTTGGTTCGACCGGGGGGCGGACGAGTTCGAGTTCCAGATGCTCTACGGCATCCGGCCGGAGGAGCAGGCCCGGCTGTCGGCCGAGGGGCACACCGTTCGGGTCTACCTGCCGTACGGCACCGACTGGTACGGCTACCTGATGCGCCGTCTCGCCGAGCGTCCGGCGAACCTCATGTTCTTCGCCCGCGCGCTGACGTCGAAGAAGTGACCCCCTCGAAGAAGTGACGCCCGGGTCCGGCCGGGCCTGCGGTTGTCGCAGGCCCGGCCGGACTTCGTCTTTCGACCGCCTCGTGGGTGAGAGACGGATCGGCCCGGGGGTGGCCTAGCGTTGGTAGCCCAGCAGGGTCATCATTCCCGCCTCGGCGTGGTAGATGTTGTGGCAGTGCACCATCCACAGCCCGGGATTGTCGGCATCGAAGCTGATCGGCAACGTCTGCCGGGGCAGCACCACCGCGGTGTCCTTGCGCGGGCCGGTCTCGCCGAGGGCGAAGGTGTGCCCGTGCAGGTGCACCGGATGCCACATCTCGGTGGTGTTGACGAGGTTGATCTGTACCCGTTCGCCGGACCGTACCGGCTCGATGCGGCCAGGGTCGAAGGACAGGTCGTTGAACCCCCAGTCGTAGCGCATCATGCTGCCGGTGAGCCTCAGGTCGATGGTGCGATCAGGGGCGCGGTCCGGCAACCGGACGGCCTCGGTGGCGACGAGGTCGCGGTAGCTGACGAGTCTGCCGTTGAGTTCCCTGGGCCGTATGGATGCCGGCGGGGTCCCGCCCGAGCCGGTGCGGACGAGTCCGAGCGCGGTGGCGTTCTTCCCTTCGGCCAGGGCCACCAGCGGGAACACGCCGTCGGCGAGGGTGACCAGTACGTCGTAACGCTCGCCCATGCCGACGAGCAGTGCGTCGGTGTCGACCGGCTGGACCGGGAACCCGTCGGTGTGGGTGACCTGCATCGAGTGACCGGCCAGCGCCACCCGGAAGGCCGTGTCGCCACCGGCGTTGATGATCCGTAGCCGCAGTCGGGTGCCGGGCCTGCCGCGATAGGCCACCGGGGCGGCCGGAAGCCGGCCGTTGAGGAGGAAGTGCGGGTAGCTGACGTCCCCCGCGTCGCCGCCGAGGAGTCGACTGGACGACCCGCCCATCTGGTGCCCGCCCATCTGGTGCCCGTTGCCCATCATGCCGGCTCGAAGCTGCTTGAACTCCCGGTCGGGGTCGCGGCCGTCGATCCCGTCCAGCCAGTCGTCGAGTACCACGATCCATTCGTCGTCGTACGCGAGTGGCTCTCTCGGGTCCTCGACGATGAGCGGGGCGTAGAGGCCACGGTCGAGTTGGAGCCCGGCGTGTGGATGGAACCAGTAGGTGCCCGGATGGGCGGCGGTGAACTGGTAGACGTGCTCCCCGCTGGTGGGGATCGGTGGTTGGGTGAGATCGGGTACCCCGTCCGCGTCGTTGCGTAGCGCCAGGCCGTGCCAGTGGATGGTGGTGTGGGTGGGCAGCTGGTTGGCGAGGGTGGCCCGTACGACCTCACCGGCCGTCACCCGGATCGGTCGGCCCGGCAGCACGCCGTCGTAGCTCCAGGTGGTGGTGGTCAGTCCGCCCAGATCGACCGGGCCGGTGAGCGCGGTGAGCCGTACGTCGCGGATCGTGCCGGGGTTGCGCCTTGTCTCTGCGGTACGTACTTCCTCGCCGTCCGGGGCGACGAAGCTGTCAGCGGGCTGTCGTTGCCCTCGTCGGTCGCCGGTGCAGGCGGTCAGTACGCCGGTGCCGGCGGCGGCGGCGATCGCCAGGCCGCCCCGCAGCAGGGTACGTCGATTGATGGCATTCATGGTCTGGTCAGCGCCTCACGTTCACGGGTGACGGAACCGGGGCTGGGCGGAGGCCCGCAACCCCGGTCAGAAGGACGGGGTACGGCAGGGCCGGACATGACGGGTCGCGTCCGGCCGGGCGTCCTATCTGCGCAGCACTGACAGGTCGGCGAGGAGAAGGCCGTACGACGGGCACCGCGGCGGTCCCCGGCCCGGCGTCGGAAGGATGCCCCGGAGGCTGGTGGCCAGGTGGGTGCGGTGCCGGGCGGCCAGCAGGCCCGCGACGATCAGCCCGGTGAGGCCGATCAGCGTCAGGATGGCCAGGCACGCCGTCGACGGGTCCAGGTCGTGGCCCGGTCGGACTGGGGCTGCCCGGGGTTGGCTGGCCGGCTCGACGACCGACGGGGCGGCCACGGCCTCCGGTTGCGGATGCGGGAAGGGGTGGCCGAAGGCGGAGCCGGAGCCGGAGCCGGAGTGGTTGCCGGTCGGGTGGCCCATGGTGTGCATTCCGGCCACGCCGAGCGCGGTGGCGAGGAGCAACAGTACGCGTAGCGCCACTGTCAGTCCTGGCACAGGCACCGCGATCACCGCCCCGGTCGACTCCTATCTTCGGATAGTAGTTCGTACGGTGACAGCGGTGACGCGGGGTAGTAGATAGCTATGTGGGAGGTTTTCGCAGTTTGCGTCGGCGTACGTCCTGAAACTCGTAACATGAGGCGGTGCGTCACCTTTCATCGTTCCGGTTGCCTGCCGCCAGCCGGCCCCGCCTGTCCGCCCTCCTCGTCGCCGGGATCGTGTTGGCCGGCTCCACCGCCGTCTACTTCAATGGCGACGAGGTCCCGGTAGCGCTCAACAGCGCAGAACTTGGCACGGTCGCCGAGATGGTGGACGTGCCGGCCGGGGTGACGGCGCGAGCTTCCGCGACCCTCACCGCTGCCGCCGAAGGCACCCTCGCCGAGTTGCGGGTCAAGGAGGGCGACACCGTCCGAGTGGGACAGGTGGTTGCCGTCATCGATTCGCCGGCTGCCCGGCACCAGCTCAAACAGGCCAAGCAGGCCCTTGACGCGGCGAAGCGGGTCGGCCGGGGCAGTGCCGGTGGCGGCGGTGATCTCACCCGGCGGCTCGGGGCCACCGACCGGGCGGCGGCCCGGGCGTTCACGACCGCCCGCGACGCCGCCGGAAAGGTCGCCGACCAGAAGCTGCGGAAGGCGTTGCTGGCCCAGATCGAGGCCGCCCGGCAGCAGTACCAGGCTGCGGCCCGAGCCGCCGAACAGGCGGTTCGGGCGGTCGACCGGGGGGTGGCCGGGCTGAACTCCGCGCTGAACGCCCTCTCCGCCGCGCAACGGATCCAGGCCCAGCAGGCGTACGACCTGGCGAAGGCCACGGTGGACGCGTTGACGCTGCGGGCACCGATCGGCGGTGTGGTGCAACTCGGTGGGGCGGGCGCCACGCCCAGCGCGCCGGCCGAAGGCCTCGCCGGACTGCTGCGTTCGGCCGGAGCGCTGACCGGCGGTGCCGCCCAGAGCCTCTCCGCCGCCCCGGGACCCGCTGTGGGAATCGACAGTGGCGTGTCGGTGGGGGGCCGGGTCACCGCCGGCACGCCGGTGCTGACCGTGGTGGACATGTCCGAACTCGGTCTGGTCGCCGAACTCGACGAGGCGGACGTACTGATGGTGACGGTGGGAATGTCCGGCACGGCGGAACTGGATGCCGTACCCGGCGTTACCTACCCGGCGCAGGTGCGCACGGTTGACGTGTTGCCGACCTCCTCCGCCCGTGGCGGGGTGTCCTACCGGATCCGACTGTCCCTCGGCCCGGGGCAGCACGTCGAGGCAGGTACGGCACCCACCCCGCGTCCCGGCATGAGCGCCGTGCTCCGCCTGCGGGTACGTGAGGCGGCCGGCGCGGTGACCGTACCGATGGCGGCGGTCTTCTCCGACGACGGCCGGGACCTGGTGTGGGTGGCACGGGACGGCCGGGCGGAACGGGTGCCGGTCACGATCGGAGTACAGGGGGAGGACATGGTCCAGATCATCGATGGCGTGCAGCCGGGCGATCAGGTGGTGGTACGCGGTGCAGACCGGGTACGCGCCGGACAGCAGTTACCTTGACCAGGGGAGGGGTCGTCGACGGCGGTGGCAACGAGACCACCGGCAGCGCCCAGCGTAGTGCGGTGATCGAGGCGGTCGACGTCGGTCGGACGTACCAGACCGACGAGATGGCGGTGGCCGCGCTACAGGGCGTGTCGCTGACCATCGCCCGTGGCGACTACGTCGCGATCGTGGGGCCGTCCGGCTCGGGCAAGTCGACGTTGATGCACCTGCTCGGCGGGCTGGACCGACCCACCAGCGGCCGACTCGTGATCGACGGTCGGGACGTCACCACGTTGTCCCCGCTGGAGATGGCGGCGCTGCGCAACGACACCATCGGCTTCGTCTTCCAGGACTTCCACCTGCTGCCCCGTACCACGGCGGTCGAGAACGTGGCGATGCCACTGGCCTATCGGGGGATGGGCGGGCGGGCGCGGCGGGAACTCGCGGCGGAGATGCTGAGCCGGGTCGGGCTGGGCCACCGGCTCGCCCATCGGCCCAACCAGCTCTCCGGTGGGGAACGTCAGCGGGTGGCGATCGCCCGCGCCCTGGTCACCGGGCCGGCGGTGCTGCTGGCCGACGAACCGACCGGCAACCTGGACAGTGTCACCGGGCAGTCGGTGCTGGCTCTGCTGGAGGAACTCAACGCCGCATCCGGGGTCGCCGTCGTGGTGGTGACTCATGATCTTGAGGTGGCGGCGCGGGCTCGGCGGCAGATCGTCATGCGCGACGGCGTGATCGTTCCAGATCAGCCCGGGGTGACGGGGGCCCAACCGGCACCTGAGATAGTGGACGTCGCTCCCAGCGCGGAGCCCCGGTTCGCGTCCGGAAGCGGCCCGGGGCACCCGTCCGGTGGCTCCGGTGGCGCCGCCGGAGCCGCCGGGCGCCTTCCGCGGCAGCCGCTCGACGCACCCGGGGACCTGAGGTGAGAGTCGCCGAGGCGTGGCGGGTGGCGTTGGCCGCACTACGGGTGAACCGGCTGCGCAGCGGGCTGACCATGCTGGGCGTGGTCATCGGCGTCGCCGCAGTGGTGATGCTGGTCGCGATCGGTAGCGGTACGCGGAACGAGGTGGAGCGTCAGGTCGAGGGACTCGGCTCCAACCTGCTCGTCGTGGTTCCGGGTCGGCTCGACTTCGGCTCGGCGCCGGCCGCCTCGCGGCTTTCCCTCTCCGACGTGGACGCCGTCACCCGGGTGGTCGGCGACCCGACCCGGGTGGCGGTGACGGTCAGTTCGGGCGAGACGGTACGCGCCGGTGCCCGGTCCGTCTTCGGCAGCGTGCAGGGGGTCCTGGAGACCACGCCGCAGGTGTTCGTACGGGACCTGGACCGTGGCGCGTACTTCTCGTCGGCTGATGTGGACACCGCCCGTCGGGTTGCGGTGCTCGGTTCGTCGGTGGCCCATACGCTCTTCGCGGACCGGGACCCGGTCGGACAGCGGGTCACGATCGCGGGTACGCGGTTCCGGATCGTCGGGGTGTTCGCGCCGATGGGCCGGAGCCTGGGGGTGGACCGCGACGAAGAGGTGCACATCCCGGTGACCGCCGCGCACCGGCTGTACGGAACGGACCGGATCGACGGCATCGCGGTACGGGCGTCGGACCGGAACAAGGTCTCCGAGTTGGGTGACCAGATAGTGGCCGAACTGTCGAAGCGGCATCCGGGGACCGACTTCAGCGCGATCAGCCAGGAGCAGGTCCTCGGCGTACTGGGAAACATCCTCGGGGTGCTGACCGGGGTCCTGGCCGCACTCGCCGGCATCTCGCTCTTCGTCGGTGGCGTCGGCGTGTCCAACGTCATGCTGATGTCGGTACGCGAGCGGACCCGGGAGATCGGCCTACGTAAGGCGGTGGGGGCGCGCCCCCGGGACATCGCCCTACAGTTCCTGCTCGAAGCCCTGCTGCTGACCCTGATCGGCGGGGTGAGCGGGATGCTGATCGGAGCGGCGGCGGCGTTCCTGCTGGCCGGCGTGTCCCCGGTGCCGGTTGCGATCACCTGGTGGTCGCTGGCGCTGGCCTTCGGGGTGGCCTCGGTCGTGGGGATCGTCTTCGGCGTACTACCGGCCCGACGGGCAGCACGACTTGACCCGGTAGTCGCCTTGCGTACCGAGTGACCGGTCTCGGCTTTCCATCCCGTAATACGACTGCTTTCCCACGGTACGCGGATTAGCGGGAAATCATCCGGACATAACCGATCCACGTACGAACTGGTAGTGATCAACTGTACGAAGGGATCGCGCCGGTAACAGACGCCCCGCTACCGTACTGATAACACGCGCGTTGTCCGTCGCGGCACGGAAGCATTCCGCCGTGCGGCACGCGCCGGGGATGGGATGGGTTGGTGAGCCATGGCAGGATCACCACAGTCCGATGGTCGGCTGTCGGAGGTCAGGTTTCTGACCGTCGCCGAGGTGGCGACGCTGATGCGGGTCTCGAAGATGACCGTCTACCGGCTTGTGCACTCCGGTGAACTCACTGCGGTGCGGGTCGGACGGTCGTTCCGGGTGCCTGAACACGTGGTGCATGAATATCTGCGGGGAGCGTTCCAGGAGTCCGCCTGAGGCCTTGCGATGGTGCCGTCGAGGTGCGGAGAGAAAGCCGCGAAGGCCGTCCATGGCACCCGCGTTGGTCCTGATTACCGCCGCGGGCTACCCTGGACCGCGACCGTTTTCCCACTCAGGTGCATCCGACACCAGCAGGCGGGCCCGGTCCGTTGTCCAGATCGGTTACCGATGTCACCTGAGGTGGCAGGCGGTCCGACCCGCACGTTGCATCGAAAGGCTGTCGTATGGGCTCGGTGGTCAAGAAGCGCCGCAAGCGCATGGCTAAGAAGAAGCACCGCAAGCTGCTGCGCAAGACCCGCGTCCAGCGTCGCCGTCTCGGCAAGTAGCCGCGACCGGGCTCCGGCCCGAGCTGCGGCGCTGCTAGCCGCCTGTCGACCCTCGGAGGCCCAAGTGGTGTTGTCACGACGGCCTCGGTTCGGCTTGCGTCCCCAGTCGAGGGGTCTGAGATGACCCCCGGTGGCACCTCGGGTGCTCCGGGGGTTGTCGTGGTTACCGGGGTCAGCAGACATCTCGGTGCGCACGTCGCAGCCCGGCTCGCTGCCGACCCCCGGGTCGGGCGGGTGATCGGGCTGGACGCCGCCGACCCGTCGCCCGAACTGGCGTCCCGTCTGCACGACGTCGAGCAGGTACGCGCCGACGCCGAGGCGGTGGGTACGGTCATCGCCGACCTCGGGGCCGAGTCCGTGGTGCATCTCGCCCTGGTCACCGCGCCCGACCAGCGCAACGGTGGCCGGGCGGCGATGAAGGAACAGAACGTCATCGGCACCATGCAGCTGCTGGCCGCCTGCCAACGGGCACCCCGCCTGCGCAAACTGGTCGTCCGTTCCTCCACGGCGGCGTACGGCGCGTCGTTCCGTGACCCGGCGGTCTTCACCGAGGACACCGAGCCCCGCGAGGTGCCCCGGGGCGGGTTCGCCCGGGACATCCTCGACATCGAGGGGTACGTCCGGGGCTTCCGTCGGCGTCGGCCCGACGTCACCGCCACGGTGCTGCGCTTCGCGCCGTTCATCGGCTCGACGGCCGACACCACGCTGACCCGCTACTTCGACCAGCCCGTGGTGCCGACCGTGCTCGGCCGTGATCCACGCCTGCAGTTCCTGCACATCGACGATGCCCTCGAAGTGGTGCACCGTTCGGTGGTCACCGACCATCCCGGCACCTACAACGTCGCTGGTCCGGGCGTGTTGACGCTGTCCCAGGCGATCCGTCGCGCCGGTCGGGTCGCGGTGCCCGTACTCGAACTCGGCCTGTCGGGAGCGGTCAACTTCGCGCGGACCCTGGGCGTCGGACGGTACGGCCTCGACCAGGTCGACCTGTTCGTACACGGCCGGGTCGTCGACACCACCCGGCTGAGCACCGAGTTCGGCTTCACACCGCGATCCACCGCCGACGCGTTCGACGACTTCGTCCAGGGACACCGGGAGCGTACGGTGCTCAGCGCCGACCATCTCGCCAACGCCGAGGCGTTGATCCGGGAGGGCATCCGACAGGTACGGGCCGCAGCCAGGGGCGACGATGACTGACGACGCCGCCCGGCACAACGGGCACGCCCCGCCGCCGATCCAGCCGGCCGTGGCCGACCAGCCAGGAGACGTCTGGGACCGGCGGGTGGCCAGCGGCCTGGCGTTCCTACGGCGACGACTCTCCGGCCAGTACGAGGTCGACGAGTTCGGGTTCGACCCGGAGATGACCGAGAAGGTCTTCCACCCGGTGCTGCGCCTGCTCTACCGCGACTGGTTCCGTACCGAGGTCCATGGTGTGGAGAACCTGCCGGTCGAGGGAGCCGGGCTGGTGGTGGGCAACCATTCCGGCACCGTGGCACTGGACGCGTTGATCCTGTCGGCGGTGCTGCACGATCAGCACCCCGCCCACCGGTACCTGCGGCTCCTCGGTGCCGACCTGGTCTTCCGGCTGCCCGTCCTCTCCGAGTTGGCCCGCAAGACCGGTGGGACGATGGCCTGCAATCCGGATGCGGAACGCCTGCTGCAACGGGGTGATCTGGTCGGCGTCTTCCCGGAGGGCTTCAAGGGCGTCGGGAAGCTCTACGCGGACCGCTACAAACTGCAACGCTTCGGGCGGGGTGGCTTCGTCTCCGCGGCTCTGCGTACCGGCACGCCGATCATTCCGGTGGCGATCGTGGGCGGCGAGGAGATCTATCCGATGCTGGCCGACATCAAGCCGTTGGCCCGGCTGCTCAAACTGCCGTACTTCCCGGTGACCCCGACGTTCCCGTGGTTCGGGCCGTTGGGAATGGTGCCGCTGCCGAGCAAGTGGCTGATCGAGTTCTGCCCCCCGATCCCCACGGCGGGCCTGGCGGAACAGGCGGATGATCCGCTGGTCGTGTTCAACCTGGCCGACCAGGTACGGGAGACCATCCAACAGACCCTGTACCGCCTGCTGGAGACGCGTCCGGACCCGTTCGGGCCCTGACGACACCGGTCGTGGTCGCGCCCGTCAGCGCAGCGTACGCAGGTCGAGCGTGTGCCAGGCGACGATCTCGGTACCTCCGGTGGACCACCAGAGCACCCCGTCCCGGCACAGCACCATGCCGACCCCCTCGGCCACCAGCACGGTCTGCCGGCGCTGTACGTCGTACAGGAGCAGTTGCTGGGTGTCGGTGACCGTACGCTGCGCGTCGGAGAGGGAGAGCACCTCGAACCGGTCCAGGATCGCGACGTCGATCACCGACGCGCTGGCCGCACCACCGGCGATCTGTCGCCGGTCGCTGCCGTCGGGGCGCATCAGGTCGATCCGGGACTCGCCGCCGTCGGTGCGGACCAGCGCCCGGCACCAGGTGGGACTGCAACTGACCAGGTCGGTCCCGGCGTCGACGTCGACCGTCCGGCGTTCTTCGAGGTGGTACAGCCGCACCGGTCCGCTGATGCCGGAGCCCGCGCTGACCAGCCACGGCCAGGCGGACATCGCCCAGGCACCCGGTTCGGTGCGTACCGAGACCGGGCCGCCGGCCAGCGAAACCGAGCGCACCTCGGTCGCCGACTCCTCGCCGGGTGCCCCCGCCGCCCAGTACAGCCGGTTGTTGTCGATCACCATGTCGTACTCGGAGTTGAAGAGCAGCAGGTCGCCGGTGTCGGTGGTGAGCCGGCGGGCCGGCCGCTCCGAGGCCAGGTCGACGGCCCACAGTTCGGTACGTCCCCGGCCGTCGGCGTCGGCGGTTGATTCGGCCCAGGCGACCTGGTCGCCGGCGATGGCGAAGCCGCCGAACTGGGGTGACCTGGCCAGCGGCAGCCGGCGCAGCTCGCGCAGCGCACCGTCGGCGGCGCGGGCCACCAGACGCAGGTGGGTACCTTCCGGGTTGGGGGCGGTGCCCAGTGAGGTCCGTACGTCCCGGAAGTAGACCGGGCTGTACGCCGGGCCGTCCGACACCCCGACGGGGATGTCCGCCCGTTGGGCGTCCGGCCATACCTCGGCAAGGGTGCTGGTGCTGCTCTGACTGACCGGCTGGCGATCGGCCGGCGGCAGCGCGATGAGGACCACGGCCGAGACCAGGGCAGCGCCGAGCCCCACCATCCTGGTGAGCCGTCGGGGTCCGGTCATCGGATGTGTCGCCGCCGACGGATGGCCACGGCCGCGGTGACTGCGCCGGCCAGCAGTCCGGCGGCAGCCGTCGACGGTACGGCGATCTTGGCGGCTTTCCGGCCGGTACGGAAGTCGCGGATGGCCCAGCCCCGCTGGCGGGCCTCGCGTCGCAGCGCGGCGTCCGGGTTGATGGCGACCGCGCGGCCGACGACGGAGAGCATCGGCAGGTCGTTGGCCGAGTCGCTGTAGGCGACGCAGTGGGCGAGGTCGAGACCCTCCACCTCAGCGAGCTGGGTGACCGCGTCGGCCTTGGCCGGTCCGTGCATCAGGTCGCCGACCAGCCGCCCGGTGTACGCACCGTCACGGATCTCGGCGACGGTGCCGATCGCGCCGGTCAGCCCCAGCCGGGCGGCGATCACCCTGCCGAGCTCGACCGGTGCCGCGGTGACCAGCCAGACCCGTTGCCCGGCGTCCAGGTGCAGTTGAGCCAGCGCCCGGGTGCCGGGCCAGATGCGGGGGGCCATGAGTTCGTCGAAGATCTCTTCGCTGAGCCGCTCGATGTCGTCTACCCGCCATCCCTCCACGAACGCGAGCGCGGCCTCCTTGGCGGTCGACATGTCGCCGACGTTCTCGGTGGCCAGCAACCGGAATCTCAGCTGCTGCCAGGCGAAGCGAGCCAGGTCGCTGGTCGTGAAGTAGTTCCGGGCGGCCAGTCCCCGCGCGAACCAGTAGATGGAGGCACCCTGCATCATCGTGTTGTCGACGTCGAAGAACGCGGCGATGCGGTTGGCCGGGACGTCCGCTGCCGTCTCCAGTCCCGTGGCGGCCCAGCCGGCGGTGTGACCCTCTGCATCCGTACTGACGGTCACCTTTCGGGTACGGGCCAACGCGCGGACTCCCTCCACTCGATGCGGGTAGCCGCACCGCGCTCGTCGGCCCGATGCAGGGGCGCGGCGACCACGACGCGTGCCTTCAGCGAGGGTAGCCGGACCAACTGGGTCGTTGGCGGGTTGTCACGTAGACGGTTGCTGCCACCCATCGCCGACCGGGCCCGCTACCGCTGGCGCGTGCCCGGATGGCGGGTGCGCGTGCCCGGATGGCACCTGCGGGTGACCGGACAGCGGGTGCGGGACCAGCGGGCGTGGTGCGCGAGCGGGGTGGCCAGCAACAGGCAGCGGACCTGTTCGGGCGGAACGTCCGGTGTTACCCGCCGGCCGGCTCGGACCCTTTCCGCAGGCCAGGACGGGTGTTTCCCGCAGGGCTAGTCGGCGGGCCGGCCGACGATCGGCTCGGTCAGCTTGCTCGGGTCGTGGACCGCCGGGGTCGGCGGAGGAACGTCCGGCACACCGGGTTGACCGCCCCGTTGCGAATGACCCGGTGCCGGGACCGGCGAGGACTCGGTGTGCCCGCCTGGCCGCTGGTCCTGCGACGAGCCGCCAGTGGTCTGACCGTTGTGCAGGCTCCGGCCGGTCGGGCAGCTCTGCGGGACCGGACCGAAGACGTCGGTACGGTACGCGGGGACCACGCCGCACCGCAGGGTGGACCGCAGTTGGTCGGCCCGCTTCCGTACCGAGTCGAGCAGGGCCAGTGAGGTTTCCGCCCGTTCGCGTTCGGCGAGGGTCGCCCCTTGGAGCATCTCCAGCGCCTGTTGGCGTTGGCCGTTCAGGAAGACCCCGATGGCGTCGAGCGCAGCCTCGTCGCGCCGCTGTACGGCCGAGGTGGTGAGCAGCTTCACGCCCTGCCGGATGGCCGCGTCCATGTCGTTGAGTGCGGCGGCGAACCCCTCGGCGTCGCCGCGTACCGCCTCCGCCTCGCTGAGTCGGGTCCGGGCGAATTCGAGGAACAGCTGTCCACGGCTGAGATCCGAGCTGGCCAGTGCCAGTTGTGCTCGTTCCGTGGAGCGCTTCATGCCGTAGAGGGCGTCACCGGGCACGGCGTTCTCGCTGGCTGCCGACATTCCGGACAGCGCGATGGCGCCCGCTGCCACACCCACCAGCACGGCTCCCCGTCGACGGGTGGAGCCCCGCGCAGTTGACTGGCGCAGGCCGACGGTGGGTTGGAGCAGGCTGCGAACGGGTTGCCGGCTCTGGGCGGACCGCTTGGGCGGATTGTCGGCCACCGGATCCGCGGTGGCAGTCACCCCGATGCCGTCCCGTTCGGCGGTGGCGACCAGCATCGCCCGCAACCCCGTACGGAAATCGGTGTCGACCTCGACCGGCGGATGCGCGGCGGGTATCCGATGCCCGAGCGCCACCAGCCCCGCGAGGTCCTGGTCGAGGTTGGAACGAACATGGTGGCGACGGCCGCCGTTGGCTTCGTCGAGAAGTTGCGCGAAGCGCTCGGCGCGCCGGCGGCAAAAGACTGTGTTGTTCACCGCCGGCACCTCCTCTCGCTGGTCACGGCCATGCGGCCGGCAAGTTGCCGGTGAGCGCGATGGCGGCTCGGCAGCAGACCCTGGCGGTCGTTGCCGGACCGCGCCGGTCGTAGCCGGATGAGCTGCTCGGCTCTCCGGGCCCGGCGGGTTGCCGAGGCAATCACACCGGTCGCACCGAGACAAACGGTCGGTAGGGCGGACCGGTTACGGGACGGTAGGTGCAGAATCCCGGACCTTCGGTGGTGTTGTCGAGAAGCTGACCCGGACCTCGGCGACGCCGTCGAGCACCCGCAGGCGGGAACGCGTACTGGTGCAGGCGGGTGGGAATCCGCCCCGGGCCGGTCCGGGGAGGTGCCGTTACGGCTGGAAGCCCTCGGGTAGCAGCCGGGCCAGGGCGCGGACCGCACGGTACTGCAGAGCCTTGATCGCGCCTTCGTTCTTGCCCATGGCCCGAGCCGTCTCCGCGACCGAGAAGCCCTGTAGGAACCGGAGCACGATGCACTCCTGCTGTTCCGGGTTGAGCTGCTTGACCGCGGTCAGCAGCGCGACGTTGGTGATGTGCTCGACGACCGCTGCCTCGGGGCTGCCTTCGGGTCCCCGGTCCTCCCGGTCGGCGTCGAGTACGTCCCCGGTGGTGACCTCCAGCCGGTAGCGCCCGGACTTGAAGTGGTCGGCGACGAGGTTCCGGGCGATGGTGACGAGCCAGGCACCGAGGTCCCGTCCCTGCCAGGTGAAGCTGCCGATCCGTTTGAGGGCCCGCAGGAAGGTGTCGGAGGTCAGGTCCTCGGCCAGCTGTCGGTTGCCGACCCGGAAGTAGACGAAGCGGAAGACGGTGTCGACGTAGCGGTCGTAGATCAGGCCGAACGCCTCCGCCTCACCTGCCTGGGCCCGTTCGACCAGTGCCCAGACCTCGGTCGCCGGGTCGGAGGGATCCGGGCGACTCGGATAACCCGCGGGCGACCGCTCGGGTTCGGTGGGTGCCTCCCTGCTGGCGGGTACCGCCGGCAGGATGGCGGTCTCGGTGTCCGAGGCGCCTGCGGTGCCCGGGGTGCCCGCACTGCTCGACAGGTCCGGGGTGTCCGGTCGGTCCGGTCTCTCCGGTCGGCTCGCACCGGTGGACGGGTTCGGCTGGGCGGGCATGGTGGGTCGGGGGGGAACCACCACCCATCCGCCGCCGTTCGGTTTGCTGCCGCCACCCGCCGGTCCGGATCTGGTGCCGGACTCACCGGGGTTCGGCCGGCTCCGGATGTGCCGGCCGCCGCCCGAGCCTGCCACGGCGGCCAGGCTCAACACGTCGTCCACCGACGACCGGAGCAGCGTCAGGCCTTCCGTGAGCGTGCTGCGCGCGTTGTGCGCCGCACGTCCGGACGGCCCTTCGGTGTAGTCGTAAACGGTCACTGGCCCTCCCCAACCCACATCTGCGCCGGCTGGTCCCGGGACTCAGCGGCGGTAACGGTCCGTGAGTCCGGCCGGACGCGGTCGGCCACGGCTCGGGTGGGGTGCGCCGTTGGACGGCACACACCCCTGAGGTGCTGGTGCAGTGCTCTGACAGGCACGGCGGCCTCCTCGGGCTGAGGGGTGTCGACTCACGCAAAACGGGTGAGCTGACCCGAGTGATGATAGGGGCAACATCACCCTTGCGTGGCGAGTCCATTACACAGCGCCAAAGTATTTCCTAAAGCCGCTCGATGGCGCCGCACTATTTGTGCGCTGTCGGGTCTCCGACAGACAGTAGAAAACGCTGCTCTGGCAGGGGAAACATCTCTGAACACGCCGAAAAGCGGCACGCGTTGGCGTGCCGCTGGGGATCGTGCTATAGGCGCTGTGGCTCGACGTCGAGTCGGCAGGAGACCGAACTGGGGTGTGCCGTGGCGACTGCGAACGAACCCGCAGCCGGACGTCCCATCGACGAGAGTCCCGCTCACGGTACCGTGGAAGTTGCACGAAAGTCGAGACTTCGTGAATACGGGGCCAGCCTAGGTGTGAAGCCCTCGGCTGTGCCAGACTCAGCGACCGTGCAGGACCAAGCCAGCACCCCCGATTCCAAAGCCGTCCCGCCGACCGCCACCCTCGCCGACCGGGTGCGCCGTGCTGCCGAGGATCGTCCCGCACACCCGGCTCTAGTCTGGCGTGATCAGACGATCAGTTGGGCCGAACTCGACTTTTCGGTGGATCAGGTCGCCGACACCCTACGGCGTACGGTGCCGGGTCCGCCCGACGGGCAACCGGCCCGGGTGGCCATCGCCCTGACCAACTCACCCGACTTCGTGGTCACCTTCTTCGCCACCCTGCGGGCCGGACTCGTCGCCGTACCGGTCAACCCGGAATCCACCGCGCGGGAGCTGGGACACGTGCTGTCGGACTCCGGCGCGGCCCTGCTCGTCTGCACAGAACGGGTCCGGGACCTGGTCGCCGGCCTCGGCCGGGACCTGCCGGCGCTGCGGGCCGTGCACACCGGTCCGCCGACCGGGGAGCGGCCGACCGATGCGCCCGGTCCCGTAGACCAGCCGGCCTCCCCGCGCGGTCCCGTCGACCAGCTGGCCTCCCCGCGCGGTCCCGTCGACCAACCGGCCTTCCCGCGCGGTGGCCCCGGCATCGACGATCTCGCCGTACTGCTCTACACCTCGGGTACGGAGGGCCAACCGAAGGGCGCGATGCTCTCGCACCGGGCACTGCTGGCCAACCACGGGCAGATCGAGCGGATCAGCCCACGGGTGGTGGGACCTGACGACAGGGTCCTGCTGGCCCTGCCGCTCTTCCACGTGTACGGCCTGAATACGGGACTGGGCTCGGTCGCCTACCACGGTGCCTGTGGGGTGCTGGTCGACCGGTTCGACCCCGCCGCGACGCTGGAGGTCATCGCCCGGCAGCGGGTCAGCGTCGTGGTCGGCGTACCCGCGATGTTTCTGGGGTGGTCGGGGCTGCCCGGCCTCGATGCCGCCCTGGCCCCGGTGCGACTGGCGGTGTGCGGTGCCGCGCCGCTCGAACCGGCCACCTCGGCGCGGTTCAGCGAGGCGGCCGAACGCCCGATCTTCGTTGGGTACGGCCTGACCGAGACCGCGCCGGTGCTGACCTCGACGTTGGCCAGTACCGAGCCGAAGGCCGGCTCGATCGGTGGGCCGATCCCCGACGTCGAGGTCCGGCTGGTCGGGCCGACCGGGGAGATCCTCTGGTCCGCCGGCTCGACGGGTCCCGGCGGGTCTTCCGCCACGGCCACCGGCGCGGGTGGCCGAGACGCCGTCGACACCGAGACCGACGTCGACGAGCCGGACGTCGAACTCTTCTCGCCGGGCACCGACCCGGGCGAGATCGTGGTACGTGGACCGAACCTCTTCTCCGGCTACTGGCCGGACGGCCGGGACGGGCCGGACGCCGACGGCTGGTGGGCGACCGGTGACGTCGCCTATGCCGACGCGGACGGGGACCTCCACCTGGTCGACCGGCTGGGCGAGTTGATCCTGGTGAACGGCTTCAACGTGTATCCCCGCGAGGTCGAGCTGGTGCTCGACGCCCATCCGGCGGTGGTGGAGTCGGCGGTCGTCGGCCAGCCGGATCCGCGTACCGGCCAGGCCGTCAAGGCGTACGTCGTACGCGTCGACGGCGGTGCGGTCACCGAACCGGAGCTGCTGGGACACTGTGCCCGTAACCTGGCCCGGTTCAAGCGCCCCAGCACCGTGGAGTTCGTCACGGCGCTGCCGCACTCGGTGATCGGCAAGGTACGCAAGACCCTGCTCCGGTCGAGCCCGGCCGAATCGCCCGACACCGCCCCGGAAGGACGACTATCCGATGCCTGACCAGCCCCGACTCACCCTGATCACCCGACCCGGCTGCCACCTCTGCGACGTTGCGAAGGAGGCGATGGACCGGGTGGTGGCGGCCACCGGGGACCAGTGGGTGGAGGTGGACGTCACCGGTGATCTCGAACTGGAGCGGGACTACGGCGATCGCCTGCCGGTCGTACTGCTCGACGGCCGGGAACACGGCTACTGGCGGGTCGAGGAGGAGCGACTGCTGCGGGATTTGCAGGAGTCCCGGGGGCAAGTAGGGTCCTGAGATGGACCCCGTACGCACCCACCTCGTCTGGGACTGGAACGGCACCCTCCTCGACGATCTGAGTCTGGTCGTCGCCTCGACCAACGCGGTCTTCCGTCGGATGGGTGGCGCGGCCATCTCCGCCGAGGAGCAGCGGGCCCGGTTCCGCCGCCCGATCGCGGACTACTACGCCGACGTGCTGGGCCGTCCGGTGTCGCTGGACGAGTTCGACCGGCTCGACGGCATCTTCCACGACACGTACCGGCTCGGCATGGCCACCTGCCAGTTGGCGGTCGACGCCAGCGCGGCGATCGGGGCCTGGCCCGGCTCACAGTCGCTGCTGTCCATGTGGTTCCACGACGAGTTGGTGCCGGCCGTCGAGACGTACGGGCTGACCGGCATGTTCAACCGGGTCGACGGCCTACGGACCACCGTCGGTGGCGGTCACAAGGCCGCCCATCTGGCGCGTCACCTGGCCGAACTGGGCATCGACGGTCGGTCGGTGGTGCTGATCGGCGACACCCTCGACGACGCCGAGGCGGCGGCGTCGGTGGGGGCGGGCTGTGTCCTCTACACGGGTGGCATCACCCACCCGGACCGGCTGCGCGCCTACGGACTTCCGGTCGCCGACACGCTGGCCGAGGCGGTCCGCCTGGCCGGGGTGGGAAACCAGCCGACCCCGGCGGACACCGGGAGGGTGGAGCCGGCCCGGTAGTGCGGAACCGCCCGGGTGGCGGGAGCCCCAACCGGTGGAGCAGGGCGGGTCAGCCCTGTAGATAGGCCAGCACGGCCAGCACCCGCCGGTGCTGCTCCTCGTCCGGGGGGAGCTGCAACTTCGTGAAGATGTTGCGTACGTGCTTCTCCACCGCTCCGTCGCTGACCACCAGGGCCCGGGCGATGGCGGTGTTGGACCGCCCCTCGGCCATCAACCCCAGCACCTCGCGTTCCCTGGGGGTCAGCTCCCGCAGCGGATCGTCGCGGCGACGACGGACGAGCAACTGGCTGACCACCTCCGGGTCCAGTACGGTGCCGCCCGAGGCGACCCGCCGTACCGCGTCGAGGAACTCGTCGATGGCCGCCACCCGGTCCTTGAGCAGGTAACCGATCCCGCCGCCGGAGGACCCGCCGGAGGGTTTGACGGTGGCCAGCAGGTCATCGGCGTAGGACACCTCGACGTACTGGGAGAGGACCAGGATCGGCGTACGCGGCACCAGTCGCCGGGCCTCCACCGCCGCCCGTAGCCCCTCGTCGGTGTGGGACGGTGGCATCCGGACGTCGACGATCGACACGTCCGGACGGTGGGCGACCACGGCCTCGACCAGGGCGGTTCCGTCCCCGACCGCAGCCACCACCTCGTGGCCGTTCTCGGTCAGCAGGCGGACGATGCCCTCCCGGAGGAGGACCGCGTCGTCGGCGATTACTACACGCATGGGTCCGTTGTCTACCACCTCGTCAGCCCACATTCCACCGCTACCGGTGGGACCGGTCAGCATGGCAGTTCGGCGCGGATCTGGGTGGGGCCACCATCCGGGCTGATCACGGTGAGGGTGCCGCTGTTCGCCCGTACCCGGTCGGCGAGCCCGGCCAGGCCGTGGCCCTTGGAGATGTGGGCACCCCCGTGGCCGTCGTCGGCCACCACGATGTCGAGCTGCCCGTCGGTACGGGTCACGGTCAGCCAGCACTCGGTGGCCCGGCTGTGCTTGGCGACGTTGGCCAGGGCCTCGGCGACGACGAAGTACGCGGTGCTCTCGACGGCCGGGTCGAGGCGGCCGTCCGGAGTGCCCAACTGCGGGTCGACGGTCAGCTCGATCGGGACGACCCCCCGCCCGGCGAGCGCGGCCAGGGCACTGGGCAGTCCCCGGTCGACCAGGATCGGCGGTGCGATGCCCCGGGAGAGGGCACGCAGTTCGGCGAGGGTGTCCCGGGTCTGGGCGAGCGCCTCGTCGAGGGTCTGCCGGGCCGCGTCCGGGTTGACGGCGAGTTGCTGCTGGGCCCGGCCGAGATCCATGGCGAGGCGGACCAGCCGTTGTTGCGGGCCGTCGTGGATGTCCCGTTCGAGCCGGCGCAGTGCGGTGGCCTCGGCGGAGGCAGCGGCCCGTTTCTGCTCCTCGAGCACGGTGATCCGGTTGCGCATCTCGGCCACACCGGTGAGCAGTGCCCGGCCGAAGCGGGCCTTGAGCAGGGCGCAGCCGCGTACCACGATCGGGAGGGTGAGCAGGAAGAACAGCCCGAACGCGGTGTTCAGCCCGATTCGGGCACCGGCCGAGTCGCCGAGGCCGAGCAGTTCGCTGAGCTCGACGTTCTCCTCGTGGAACGGGAGCAGCCAGTCGTAGGTCCAGTAGAGCGAGCCGATGATCGCGCCGGCCCACCAGACCACGGTGACGACGAAGCTGAAGACCGAGACAACCAGGTCGAGGCAGCCATGGGCCAGGTCGAGCCAGGACTGGACGTCGGTGATCGTGGCGAAGATCCGCCGCCAGGTGCTGGCTCCCGGTTCGGCGTCGCGGTACGTCGGGCGGACCCGGGGTTGCCGCAGCACCGGGGCCATCCGTAGCCGCTCGACGTCGGCCCAGAACCGGGCCGCCCGGAGGGTGCCGGCCAGGACCGGCAGGCCGATGACGGTCACCGCGAGGCCCGCCCCCGCGGCCAGGCCGACGATGAGCACGACGAAGCTGGCCAGCGCCAGTGGGAATCCGACGAGTACGTATCCGGAGTCGACCCGTAGTTGGCGCAGGATGCCTCGGCTGCCGGCCCTGACGGTGGCGGTTGGGGTGGTCATGCCATGACATTAGGCAGCGGTAGGGGGTCGCTCCCATCCCGTCGGCCGGCGTCTCCCGGGTAGGGCTGTCCCCACCTCGCCGGGTACGCCCTCGTCGGCGGCCCGCCACGCCGGTTCACCCCGTACGCGGGCGGCCCGCCACGCCGGTCGTCGGTTGACGCCCGGCGATTGGTCAGAGAAGTCGGAATTGAGCCATAATTGGCGGGCGGCCATCGGGGCTGTCGTAAGCGATCTTGTGAATGGAGAGCCTGGTGAAGCCGTGTCGCGGTCTAACAAGATCGCGATTTGTGCACCTCTTCACAAGCGCCTACTCTGTTACTCCGACGGGGCCCGTTAACACAGCCGGTTACCGAGGCTGTCAGCGGGAGTACCGAAACGACCCGCTTGTCCGGCTGGTCGAGGATCGCACCGCACGGAGTCACATGAGTCAGCACCGCCCGACAGGCGCGTCCGGCCGCGCCGGTGTCGTCCCGGCGCTTCCGGATCTCCCTGAGGCGACGGTCGCCCGGCTCCCGGAATACCTTCGCGCTCTGCACCAGGTCGCCGAGGCCGGCAACGACACGGTCTCCAGTGAGGGACTGGCAACGGCAGCCGGTGTCAACTCGGCCAAGCTCCGCAAGGACCTGTCCCACCTCGGTTCGTACGGCACCCGTGGGGTCGGTTACGACGTCGCGCTGTTGATCGACCAGATCGAGTTCGTGCTCGGGCTCACCCAGCGCCGGGCGGTGGCCCTGGTCGGGGTGGGTAACCTCGGTCACGCCCTGGCCGGTTACGCGGGGTTCGCCAGCCGGGGATTCCGCATCGCCGCGCTGCTCGACGCCGACCCGGAGCGGGTCGGCGAGCAGATCAACGGCCTCGTCGTACGGCACATCGCCGACCTTCCGCAGATCGCGGCCGAGGAACCGATCGCGATCGGTGTGATCGCCACCCCCGCCGCCGCAGCGCAGAACGTCGCGGACCAACTGGTCGCCGTCGGTGTGACGAGCATCCTCAACTTCGCCCCGTGCGTTCTCTCCGTTCCGGAGGGGGTCGACGTACGCAAGGTCGATCTCGCGATCGAGCTGCAGATCCTCTCCTTTCACGAACATCGCAAGGCGTCCCTCACCGCGCTGCCCACCACCCCCGGACCGGGGCTGACGTCGATGCCGTTCGGGTTGGCGGGAGCTGGTCCCCAAGAGGCGGTCGGCTCGTGAACCTGCTCGTCGTCGGCGCGTCCTACCGCGCCACGCCGGTCGCCATGCTCGAGCGACTCGCGGTGGCCCCGGCCGACCTTCCCGGCATGCTCGAGCGTCTGCTGGCCCAGCCGTACGTGGGCGAGGCCGTCGTCGTCTCCACCTGCAACCGGGTGGAGATCTACGCCGCCGTCTCCGGCTTCCACGGCGGGCTGGGCGACATCTGTACGGTGCTGGCCGAACGGACCGGCTGCGCGCCGGCGGAACTGGCCAACCACCTCTACGTGCACTACGACGGTGCCGCGGTCAACCACGTCTTCCGGGTCGCTGCCGGCCTGGACTCGATGGTGGTCGGCGAGGCGCAGATCCTCGGCCAGCTCCGGGACGCCTACCACGCCGCCACCTCGGCCGACACCAGCGGACGGTTGCTGCACGAACTCATGCAGCAGGCGCTGCGGGTGGGCAAGCGGGCCCATACCGAGACCGACATCGACCGGGCCGGGCGGAGCGTCGTCACCGCCGCGCTCAACGTCGCAGCCGCCCACCTCGACGGCGGGCTCGTCGGCCGGGCGGCCCTGGTGATCGGGGCCGGGGCGATGGGTGCGCTGACCGTCGCCACCCTGTCCCGGCTCGGCGTCGGCCCGCTGACCGTCACCAACCGGGGGGCCGACCGGGCGGTCCGGCTGGCCGAGTCGTACGGGGCGACGGCGGTGCCATACGCCGATCTCTCCGCCACGCTGTCCACTGTAGACATCATAGTCGCGGCCACGGCGTCCCCGGAACCGGTGCTCACCCGCGAGATGATGGCCCGTACGCTGGACCGACGCTCCGCATCGGCAACGGACCCGCTGGTCGTGATCGACCTCGCGCTGCCCCGGGACGTCGAGCCCGGGGTCGGTGCGTTGTCCGGCCTGACGGTCGTCGACATCGACGGGTTGGCCACGCAGCTGTCCGACAGTTCCGCAGTGACCGACACCGACGCCGTCGCCCGGATCGTCGGCGGTGAGGTGGAAGCCTTCCTGACCTGGATGCGGGGTGCGAACGTCGCGCCGACCGTGGCCGCGCTGCGGGGGCGGGCCGACGACGTGGTCAGCGCCGAGCTGCGCCGATTCAACCAGCGGCGACCGGAGCTGACCGACGACCAGCGTGCCGAGGTGGCACACACCCTGCACCGCGTGGTGCAGCGGTTGCTGCACTCACCGACGGTACGGGTCCGCCAGCTCGCCGCCGAGCCGGGCGGGGACCAGTACACCGCTCTGCTACGCGAGCTGTTCGACCTCGAAGTGCCGCAGAGCGCGCCGGTCGATGTCGTACCCGACCTCGACCTCGGCGTACCGCAGGGCGGCCCGGTCGACATGATCTCCGATTTCACTCCCAACCACGCCTCCGGAGGTGAGCGATGAGGGCACTTCGCCTCGGGACCCGGGGCAGCGCATTGGCGCTGGCCCAGTCGCAGCGCGTCGCCGACGCGGTCCAGGCGGCCACCGGCCGCGAGGTCGAGCTGGTGACCGTGCTTACCGCCGGTGACCAGTCCAGCGTCCCCGTGCACCGGCTGGGGGTCGGGGTGTTCGTCTCCGCGTTACGCGACGCGCTGGCCGCCCAGGAGATCGACTTCGCGGTCCACTCCTACAAGGACCTGCCCACCGCCGGCCACCCCGGTCTGCACATCGCCGCGGTGCCGCAACGGGAGGACCCGCGCGACGCGCTGGTCGCCCGCGACGGTCGTACCCTGGCCGAACTGCCCCCGGGAGCCACCGTCGGGACCGGAGCACTCCGGCGGATCGCCCAGCTGCACGCACTCGGGCTGCAACTGGCGGTCACCCCGATCCGGGGCAACGTCGACTCCCGTCTCGGGCGCGTACTCGGTCCGGAGGCGGATCTCGACGCCGTGGTGCTGGCCCGTGCCGGGCTGGCCCGACTCGGTCGTACCGACGTGATCACCGAGACCCTCGATCCGATGCTGATGCTGCCCGCACCCGCCCAGGGTGCCCTCGCGGTGGAGTGCCGGATCGACGACCCAGACCTGGTCGAGCTGCTGGCCGTACTCGACCACGCACCGACCCGGGCCGCGGTCATCGCGGAACGGGCGATGCTGGCCACCCTGGAGGCCGGGTGCAGTGCCCCGGTCGCCGGATTCGCCGAACTCGCCGAGGGCGACGACGGTGAAGAGATCTATCTGCGCGGGGCGGTGATCAGCCCGGACGGTGCCAGAGACCTCCGGCTGTCCCGCACCGGAACGCCCGCCGACGCGGCGGAGATCGGTAAGGCACTGGCCGCCGACCTCCTCGACCTCGGCGCCGACTCGATCCTCGGCCCGCACAACGACGCCGGCGCGAGGACCCAGCAGTTTGGGAGCACAGAATGACCCGCACCCGTAAGCCCGCAGGCCGTATCGCGTTCGTCGGGGCCGGCCCCGGCGACCCGGGCCTGCTGACCCGCCGGGCGCACGACGCCCTGGTCGAAGCCGACCAGGTGGTATACGACCGGGGAGTCCCGGAGTCGCTGCTCGATGCCATCCGCGCCCAGGCGAAGGAGGACGCGCAGTTCACTCCGGCCGAGGGCGTACCCGGCGACGTAGCGAAGGTGCTGCTCTCGGCGGCCCGTTCGGGCCTGTCCGCGGTGCACCTGGTCGCCGGTGACCCGTTCGGCCACGACTCGGTGGTCAAGGAGGTGCAGGCGGTGGCCCGTACCGCCGCGCACTTCGAGGTCGTGCCGGGGGTCGGCCAGGCCGAGGGAGTGGCCACCTACGCCGGTGTGCCGCTGCCGGGCGTACGCACCGTGGCGGACGTCGACGACGTGACCGCGCTGGACTTCGAGGCGTTGGCCTCGGCGGTCAGCCGGGGCTCGCTCTCCCTGGCGGTGGACGCGGGGGACCTCGCGGCGATCCGGGACGGTCTGTTGGCCGCCGGCGTGGACGGCACGACCCCGGTCGGCGTGACCGGTGACGGTACCGGCGAGACGCAGTACACCACCACGTCGAGCGTGGACAGCTTCGTCGCCGCCGCACTCGGATTCACCGGCCGCGTCGTGCTCACCCTCGGCGAGGGAGTCACCGAACGCGACAAGCTGAGCTGGTGGGAGAACCGGCCGCTGTACGGCTGGAAGGTGCTCGTGCCCCGGACCAAGGAGCAGGCGGGCGTGATGAGTGCCCGGCTGCGGGCGTACGGGGCGATCCCGTGCGAGGTGCCGACCATCGCGGTCGAGCCGCCCCGGACCCCGGCCCAGATGGAACGGGCGGTCAAGGGCCTGGTCGACGGCCGGTACGCCTGGGTGGTCTTCACCTCGGTCAACGCCGTACGCGCCGTGTGGGAGAAGTTCGCCGAGCACGGCCTGGACGCCCGGCACTTCGGCGGCGTCAAGATCGCGTGTATCGGTGAGGCGACCGCCGAGGCGGTACGTGCCTTCGGCATCCAGCCGGAACTGATCCCCTCCGGGGAACAGTCCTCGGACGGGCTGCTGGCCGAGTTCTCGCCGCACGACGAGATCCTCGACCCGGTCGGTCGGGTGCTGCTGCCACGCGCCGACATCGCGACCGAGACCCTGGCCGCCGGGCTCACCGAGCGGGGCTGGGAGGTCGACGACGTGACCGCCTACCGCACCGTACGGGCTGCGCCGCCGCCGGCCGAGATCCGCGACGCCATCAAGTCGGGCGGGTTCGACGCGGTGCTGTTCACCTCGTCCTCGACCGTGCGGAACCTGGTCGGCATCGCCGGCAAGCCGCACGCCCGCACCGTGGTCGCGGTCATCGGCCCGAAGACGGCAGAGACGGCGACCGAGTTCGGTCTGCGGGTCGACGTCCAGCCGGCGCACGCGTCAGTGCCGGACCTGGTCGAGGCGTTGGCGGCGTACGCGATCGAGTTGCGTGAGAAGTTGGCGGCGATGCCCGCCAAGCAGCGTCGTGGCTCCAAGGTCCAGGGGCCGACCGCACTGCGGTTCCGGTAGGACCTGCGGTACTGGCAAAGCACTGCTGTTCCGGTCATCTAGGAGGCGGCACACCATGTCCTACCCGGAAGTCCGGCCACGCCGGCTACGACGCACCCCGGCGATCCGTCGGCTGGTCGAGGAGACCCGCGTCGCTCCGGCGGAACTGGTACTGCCGATGTTCGTCAGGGAGGGGCTGACCGATTCCCGGCCGGTCGCCTCCCTGCCGGGCGTCGTCCAGCACTCGCGGGATTCGCTGCGTAAGGCGGCGGTCGAGGCGGTGCAGGCCGGCGTCGGGGGCATCATGCTCTTCGGCGTTCCGGAGACCCGGGACGAGACCGGCTCGGCCGGCTGTAGACCGGACGGCATCCTCAACATGGCCATCCGGGACGTGGTGACCGAGGTCGGCGACGCCACCGTGGTGATGAGCGACCTGTGCCTGGACGAGTTCACCTCGCACGGGCACTGTGGCCTGCTCACCCCGGACGGCAGCGTGGACAACGACGCGACGCTGGCCGCGTACGCCGAGATGGCGGTGGCCCAGGCCGCCGCCGGGGTCCATGTCGTCGGGCCCTCCGGCATGATGGACGGCCAGGTCGGCGTGGTACGCCGGGCCCTGGACGCGGCCGGCTACCAGGACGTCTCGATCCTGGCGTACGCGGCGAAGTACGCCTCGGCGTTCTACGGGCCGTTCCGGGACGCGGTCGAGTCGGCGTTGGAAGGCGACCGGCGTAGCTACCAGCAGGACCCGGCCAACCTCCGGGAGTCGCTGCGCGAGGTACGGCTGGACGTCGCCGAAGGCGCGGATCTGGTGATGGTGAAGCCGGCTCTGCCCTACCTCGACGTGCTGGCCGCGGTGCGGGCCGAGGTGGACGTGCCGGTCGCCGCCTACCAGGTCTCCGGCGAGTACGCGATGGTCGAGGCGGCTGCCGCCAACGGCTGGATCGATCGGGACCGGGTCATGCTGGAGACGCTGACCTCGATCCGGCGGGCCGGTGCGCAGATCATCCTCACCTACTGGGCGACCGAGGCCGCCCGCCTCCTGCGCGAGCGTTACTGACACTCACCGGGGGTCCCAACCCGACACCGTCCCCGACCCGGAGATCGGGAAGTGCTGGCCGACAAGGGTCGGCCCGGCCGCCGGAGACACACCCACCGCAGCCGGGCCGATCGTGACGCGCGTCGGAGTCGGAGTCGGTGGGAGGAGCGGGTCGCCACGACATCGAGGCGTCCCGCCCCCACCACGGGTCGATCTGGACTACCGGTCGTCGTTCACGCTGAGCCGGCTAATCGTCATTGACGATGGTGCCGATGGCCAGCGGATCGCCCAGCCGTAGTGCTGGATCACCGACCACCGTGAACAACAGCTTTTCGTTGCCCTCACGCCTACGGTCACCGTGTACCGACACCGTGAACGTCACCGAGGTCTGGCCGGCGGCCAGGGTCCGACAACCGGCGAACAGCTTGAAGTCCGTACCCGGGGTCGCGGTCAGGCCCAGGGCCGCCGCACAGAGCAGGACCGGCTGGGACAGCGGCCGGGAAACCTCGACGGTGAAGACCATCGGGGTGCCGCCCTGGTTGCCCTCGACCACCGACACGTCCGCCACCGTCAGCGCCGGCCGCGAATGGAACCGGGCCACCTGCGGGTCGTGGTCGCTGGAACCACGGGAGCCGTCACCCTCGTGACTGGCCGGCCAGTCCGCGTTGATGTGCGCAGCCCGCATCTCGATCAGGTCCCGGTGCAGGACACCGTTGACGAACAGATGGTCGAGCGTCTGCACCTGGCCCTCGAAGACGTACGAGTACGCCGATGCCGGAGCGTCGGCGGCCAGGTCGTCCCAGAGGTTGCGCATACCGGCGTCGTACAGCGGGGCGAGCTGGTCCGACGGGGTCGGGTCGGCCCCGGTGGCGATGGGGTCGTCGGGACGGGGGAAGACGTTCAGGTCACCACCCAGGACGACCCGGGCGTTGGCGTCCCCGGCCTCGATCGCCTGCACGATCGCCGCGCCGTACGCCGCCTGCTCGCGGCGCTGCCCGACCCGACGGTCCGGCCCGGACGAGTAGTGGTTGCTCACCGCCCAGAGGGTGAACCGTTCCGACCCGCCAGGAGTGGCCGCGACCGAGAACCTGGCCACCTGGGGTGCCCGGGTGTAGACGTTCGAGCCGTCCACCCCGGTCGACCGGTCCACGTCCGCCGGCAGTACGGCGTTGAGCGACTTCGGGTTCTGCACGTCCGCATTGGCCGGCAGACCGGCCGACCGGTAACGCACCGTCGGCGCCGCCCCGAGCACCGGGTCGGTGGCGTCGACGGTAGCCAGCGACAACCGGTCGGTGCGGTAGAGGAATGCCGAGGTGATGCCCCGGGCATCGGCTCCGGTGCGGTCGTACGCCGCCGCGTAGGCCGGTCCACCCGCCGCCGCGACGGCCAGCGCCAACTCCTGGAGGGTGTCCGGCGCGCCGTCGGCGTTGTCGGTGGTCCCGCAGACCAGCGTCGATCCGGAGACCGAGCAGATGTCCTGGTCCTCGGCCTCCTGTACGAGGAGCAGGTCCGGTCCGTGCAGGTCGTTGATGATCTGGTCGGCGAGTGCGGCCAGCTGCGCGGCGTACTCCTCCGCACTGGCCGGCACGTAGTCGAACGGCGGATCCACGCCGGGGCAGCCGCTGTTGCCGGTGAAGTCACAGCCGTCGAACGGGTCGTCGCGGTAGTCGTACAGGTTCTCCACGTTGTACGACGCGACCGCCAACTCCCGGTTACGGTCCGCCGGGCGGGGCGGGTGGTTCGTGGACGGGTCGGCCCCGGCCGCGAAGGCCGCCTGCTCGACCTGTACGCCGTACTTCTCGAACGAGTAGTAGAGCCCGCCGACCGCGTCGGTGGTGAGCCGGTCGAAGGTGCGGGCCGGGGGCAGCAGCGTCGTGTTGTCCCGGGAGACGCCCTTCACCCCCATGCTGCCGAGCATGATCCGCTGACCGTTGCCGTCGTCGAAGAGCCGGCTGGGGTCGTTGTCCAGCGGGTGCGAGTCCCGGAACACCCGCTGGGCGTGTGCGTCGGCCCGCCCCAGCAGCGGGTCGTCGCGGTCGACCAGCCAGATCTCCGCGTCGGCGGTGGAGGCGAAGACGTCCCGCCCGGTGACCGCGCCGCTGCCGGACCGTACCCGGAGCCGGGCACCCTCGTGTCGTTCCCAGAACCGCTCGGCGTCGGCCAGGTCGGCCGGTGGCACCGCGTCGGTCACCTCGACCTCGGTGGCGATGTCGAGACCGGTGGCCAGTCGGGTCACCAGCGACGCGCCCGAGAGCTGGGTCATGTTGAAGTACTCCGACACCCGGGCCCGCAGTACCACCTCGTCACCGACCGTCGGCACGTATCCGCCGATCAGGCTGGTGTTGGACCCCATGAAGACGTAGATGCCGTCCGACGTGGTCGGGTCGCCGTCGCGGTCGGAGATCCGGCTCTGGAGGAAGAAGCCGTGCTGGTCGGCGCCGGCCGAGGTACGGGCCAGCGTCCGCTGCGTGATCACCCCGCGTACGTCGTACCGGTCGGTGCTGGTGCCGTTTCCGGAGGAGGGAGCCAGCGGGGAGCGGTCGGCCGGGCCGGACTCGGTGTCCAGGGTGCGCCCCTGCACCTCGCCGACGGTCCGTACCTTCGTCACCTGGACGCTGAGTGAGCAGGTGCTGCTGGTGCCCTCGGCATCGGTCGCGGTGACGGTCACGGTGTAGGAACCGGCGGCCAGGTCGGCGCTGGCGGTGATCGTCGCCCGGGCGGTACCGCCGGTCCCGTCGGCCGGGGTGACCGAGGTACGACTGATCGAGCCGCTGGTCGGAGCCGGTACGACGGCGGTGACCGCCAGGTCGACGATGGTGTCGTCGACGTCGGTCGCGGTGACCTCCCGGCTGGCTGCCGTGCCGAACGAGGTGACCAGCGGTTCGCCGCAGACCAGGGTGGCCGGGTGGTCGACCGGGCCGCCACCGGTGGTGTGCCGGCCCAACCCGTCGAAGGTGTCCGTCGCCAGGCCGGTCCACTGGACCGCCGGGTCGAAGGCGTCGGACGGGTCGGTGTCGCCAGAGATCACCGAGGGCTGCCGGCGCAGGGTGTTGTCGGCGGTGCTGGTCAGCCCGGTGCCCCACTCGCTGCCCGGGTCGACGCCCACCTGACCGATGGAGTCGACCACCCGGTCGCCGGCCCGCAGCACGATCGCGTCGTCACCGTTGAACAGGCCGACGCTGGTCGTCTGGTCGGCTTCGGCCAGGATGGCCGCAGCGGCCGACGCGTGCGCGAAGACGAAGACGTCCCCGCTGGCGATCGTGCCGGTGAGCGGGAAGTCGGTCGCGTTGGCGGAGCCGTTGAAGTGGACCTGGAGCCGGTAACCGGCGGCGGCCAGGTCGATTGCGGCACCGGTGCCGTTGTACAGCTCGATCGCCTTGTTGTTGGCCGAGCCCTCCACGTACTCCGAGATGAACAGGTCGGTCGGCGCGGCACCGGCCGATGTCGGAGTCAACCCCACCGCCGCGAGGCTGGTGGTGACGATGCCGGCGAACGCGGTCAGCGTTCGCCGATGACGCCCGGATATCGGCGGGCGGGTACGGCGCGGGCGCATACGGCCTCCACATGATGAGACAAGGGCCTCAGCACGTTAAGGGGTGTCCTTGGTCGCCGTCTATCCCCAACGGGACACGCCGGTGAATTGCCGGGGTCAGCTGTGGGCGTCCAGATGGTGCACCAGCGTCGCCACGTCGGCACCGTACTCGCACCACTCGCGATCCTGTTGGAAACCGAGTTCCGCGTTGACCTGGAGCATCGCCTCGTTCGCCTGGGTGTTCCAGGTCTGCACCTCGGACAGACCCGGGGCGGCCGACCGTAGTTCGAGAAGCATCCGCGCCTTGATCGCCCGGTCGATGTTGTGTCCGTGGTGGTCACGGGCCACGATCGTGTCGTACTGGTCGGCCCGGGTCGGGTGCTGAGCTGGCACGACGACCTCGGTGAGCCCGGCCACCTGACCGGTGGCCTCGTGCACGGCCAGCACTATGTAGGGCTGCATCCCTCGGCGGTGTAGACAGTCGAGACTGTCCCGTAGCCGCTCCGGATCGAAGGAACTCGGGCGCAGGTCGAGGTCACCGTCGTCGGCGTCGCGTCGTTCCGCCTTGGCGCGGGCGTACGCCTCGATCAGGTCGTCCGGTGGCCCGCCCGGGAAGAAGTCGACCCGGTATCCGGCGCTGATGCCGGCGGACATCTTCTCCACTGCCGACCAGTCCACGGTGGGCAGCCGGAGGACACTGCGGGTCTCCAGGAACTCCTGGCTGAAACCGAGGGACTCGTAGAACGCCACCGCCGGGGTGTCCCCGACGACCTCGACCCCGATCGACCGGAACCCTTCCTGGTACGCGCGTCGGGCTGCCTTGGACAGCAGTTGCCTGCCCACGCCACGACGACGCACCTCGGGGTGAACCAGCACCTCGATCACGCCGATGTCGCCGAGCAGCAGCACATGGATGTGGCCGAGGATGCGACCGGACGTCCCGTCGGCGTCCGGTCCCTCCTGGGCGATCCACGAGATCCGCCGCTCGCCGGGCATCACCTCGGCGAGGTACTCCCGCAGCGAACTGGTCTGCCATGGGGGATCCTCCGGCAGGTCTGCCGCCAGAGCCGCATTGAGTGTGTGCAGCAGCGACTCGATCTCGGCGGACGACGCCGTCCGGGGGTCCCATTCGCGCACCATCACCCGTACAGCTTGCCGCTTACCGCAGCCGCACGGAAGTGCCTAGTTCTTCAAGGTGCGTGGATGGTTACGTACGGCTGGCGGTACCGTACCTGTTGGCGGTGTCGAAGACCTGCTGCGCGTACGCCTGCACGTTGTTGTAGGAGAGGATGGCGTTCCACCAGCCCGCCGCAGTCGTCAGATCACGGTTGCCGCTGCACAGATAGTTACCGGCGGCCAGCGCTGCATCGTCGATGTCGTGCGGGTTCTTGACGCCGTCGTTGTCGGCGTCGGCCCCGTGGGTCTTCCAGGTGCTCGGAATGAACTGCATCGGGCCGACCGCCCGGTCGTAGGTCGTGTCGCTGTCGAGGAGGCCCTGGTCGGTGTCGCGGATCAGCTTGTTGTTGTTCTTACCGTTCAGCGGCGGTCCGTAGATCTTGGGCAGGGCCTGACCGTCGGGGAAGAGGATGGCTCCGTTGTGCTGGCCGTGGTTGGACTCGATCGATCCGATCGCCGCCAGGGTGGTCCAGCTCAACCGACAGGACGGTGTGGTCCGGGCGATGACCAGTTCGGCGTACCCGTACGCCTGTAGGGCGGTCGTCGACACGTTGATCCGGCTGCTGATCTGCTGCGCCCAGGTGGCCAGCGCGTCGGCCGGCCGACCGCCGATGCCCAGACCGGGCGGCGTGGCGCTGGGGGTCCCGCTCGGGGCCACCGGTCCGACCGACAGATCGGGCCCGGGGAGAACCGGCCAGTCGGGATTCGCCGCGCTGGGGCTGACGGTGGCCTTCGCCCGGGGAGTGGAGGCGGTGGCCGGGACGAGGATCGCGCCAGCCGCCCCGGTCATCGCCACGAGCGCCAGCAGCAGCAGCGCCGGCAGGGTCAGCCGCCCGCTCGGCCGTTTCGACCAGTCGCGTACGGCCCGGTTGGTGGCGGCGACCGCCTGGCGCGGTGGTGGCAGTCGGCGTACGGCGTGCGCGAAGGGCACCCGGACACGTCGACGGCGACCGCCGGTTGTCGGGTCAGTTCCGGTGTCCGGCTTCGTCGGCTGATCGCCGTCGGTGGTGGTCTTCGCGGTTTCGTCGGCGGTGGCGACGGTGGTCGTGGTCTTCGCGTCGTCGTCGGTGGTGGTCTTCGCAGTGCCGTCGTCGGTGGTGGTGTCCGTGGTCTTCGCGGCGGTGTCGACGACGGTGTCGGTGGTGCTGTCGACCGTCGTCGCGGTGGTCGCGGCAGTCTGCCCGACGGGACCGGTCGTGGTGTCGGTACGGTCGTCGGTCGAGGTGGCGGCAGCGCCGTCCGTGGCGGTTGCCGGCTTCTGGTCGTCGGCCCTGGTGACACTGTCCACCGGGGTCGCCGGACTCCGGTCAGCCGGAGTCGACTGGCGTACCAGCTTGACACCGGGGTCGGTTGCCGCGGTCGCGGTCGCCCCGTCAGGCGGGGGCGCACCGGGGCGTAGTCGCCGAACTGTCGGAGTGTCCTCGCCGTCCGCCACCCGTCGAGTATTACCTACTGCGGCGCGAACGTCAGGTCCGGTCGTACCCTAGTTGCCATGCCCCGGTACGAGTTTCGCTGCCGCTCCTGCGGCGACATCTTCGAGATTGACCGCCCGATGGCCCGGGCAGCCGAGCCCGCGACCTGTCCACAGGGTCATCCCGACACGGTGAAGTTGCTGTCGACAGTGGCGGTGACCGGCCGGGGCGGCGCCGGCCAGCGACCGGCCGCCGGCGGTGGCTGTTGCGGCGGAGGCTGTGGCTGCTGACCCGGCAGCAACCGCCCGGTGCGGCCAGCCGACACGGGCTCGTGCTGGTCATCGGCTGTAACGTCCTGACCCGGTAGTTGACCCCAACTCGCTGTGTCCGCACGTCGTCACCGGTTAGCACCTTGGGTCGGGCCTGCGCATCCGTTCTTACGATGCGTAACCGCATGGTCATGCGGCAGCATGAACGCGACTTCCAGGGGGCGGAGGTTCCACGCATGTCGGCACGGATCCGCTTGCCGAGTGGCCTGGTCACTTTTATGTTCACCGACATCGAAGGCTCCACCAGGTTGGCCCAGATGCTCGGTCCGGGCTACCGCCCGGTGCTGGCCGAGCACCGGCGGCTGCTCCGTGACACGTTGGCCGCGACCGACGGCACGGAACTCCTGACCGAAGGGGACTCGTTCTTCGTCGCGTTCGACCATGCGGCAGCTGCCCTGGATGCCTGCCTGTCCGCGCAACGGGCACTGGCCAGCGCCGAATGGCCGAGCCCGGACTCCGCCCCCCGGGTCCGGATGGGACTGCACACCGGCCATGCCGAACCGCTGGCCGGTGAGTACGCCAGTGCGGAGGTGCACCGGGCGGCGCGGATCGCCGCCGCCGCCCACGGTGGTCAGGTGCTCTGTTCCGGGGCGACCGCCCGCTACGCCGCCCCGCTACCGGACGGGGCCACCCTGCTCGACCTGGGGCTGCACCGGTTACGTGGGTTCGACGACCGGGAGCGGCTCTTCCAACTGGTCGCCCCCGGACTGGAACGACAGTTCCCCCGGCCCCGTACCGCCGAGGCCGTTCCGCACAACCTGCCGATCCAGGTCAGCTCGTTCATCGGCCGCCAGGAGGAACGGGTCGAACTCGGCCGGCTCGTCGGCGAGCACCGCCTGGTGACCGTGGTCGGGGCCGGCGGGGCGGGCAAGACCCGGCTGGCCGTGGAGCTGACCAGTGGGGTCGTCGAGGCGTACCCCGATGGGGTCTGGTTCGTCGACATCGCGACGGTGACCGATCCGGGCCTGGTGGCGTTCGCGATCGCCGCGGTCCTGGGCCTGCGGCCGGAACCGGGTCGACCGATGGCGGACACCCTCGTCGAGTACGCGGCCTCCCGGCGGATGCTCATCCTCCTGGACACCTGTGACGCGCAGCCGGCCGCATCCGCCGAGGTCGTCTCCCGGCTGCTCACCGGTGGCAGCGGGGTACGGGTGATGGCCACCAGCCGGGAGCCGCTCGGGCTGCCCGGTGAGGTGGTCTGGCGTATCCCGCCGCTGTCGGTCCAGCCAGGACCGGGCGGTGCGCCGAGTGACGCCATTGCGCTGCTGCTGGACCGTACGGCTGCGGCCCGGGGTGGCCGGCGGGCCGGGATGGCCGAGGCGGCCGACCTGCAACGGGTGGTGACCCGTCTCGACGGGCTGCCCCTGGCGATCGAACTGGCCGCCGCCCGGTTGCGGGTGTTGTCGGCCAGTCAGCTCGCCGAACGGTTGGACGACGTGCTGGGGGCGCTGGACGCCGGCCAGGACGACCCGCAGCCGCTGCCCGCCCGGGGTCAACGGTGGATCGCCAACCAGCACGACACCGTCGACCTGGCTGCTGCCGCGCTCGGCTCGGCACCCACGCCTGCGGCCCGGGCCGCGCAACGGACGGCGACCCAGCGGCACGTCACCATGCAGGCGACGGTCACCTGGTCCTACCGGACCCTGGGACCCCGGGCGGCCCGACTGTTGCGCTGGCTGGCGGTCTTCTCCGGGCCGGTGGACCTGGCGACCGTGGAGTGGCTGCTGGCCGACGACGCGCTCGATCCGCTGTCGGTGCTGGTCGACAAGTCGATGTTGCAGGCCGAGCCGACCGCCTCGGGCACCACCTACCGGATGCTCGACCCGATCCGGGCCTATGCCGCCCGGCGCCTGGTCGACGCCGGTGAGGAGCAGGCGGCCCGGGACCGGCATGTCGCGTGGTCACTGAACGCGTTGCAGCGGGCGTACCTCGGGCCGGACGAACGGCCGGTGACCCTGTCGCTGTACGCGCTCGATCCGTTGGCCGACGAGCTACGGGCGGCCCTGCGTTGGACGACCACCGGCGGCAGCGCCCGGTGTGGGCTGAAGCTGGCCGGTGGACTGGACCAGTGGTGGCGCGAGCGTGGGCTGGCCCGGGAGGGGCGGCTGTGGCTCTTCCGGCTCTACGGGCGGATCGCCGAGACGCGTGAGCGGGTGCCCGACGCGGAGTTGGCGCTGGCGTACCACATGCATTCCACGCATGCCGGCGCGGACGGCGAGTTCGCCGAGGAGCTGCGGTTCTCGAAACGGGCCGAGGCCGCCGCCCGCCGGGCCGGTGACGACGGCCTGCTGGCCCGGGTGCTGGCCGGTCGGGCCTCGTCGCTGATCGACATGAAGCAGCTGGTCGAGGCCGAACAGGTCTGCCGCGAGGTCATCGACTGGGCACACCGTCGTGAGGTCTCCGGCGAGGCGCTCTTCGCTGTCTACAGCCTCGCCGAGTTGCTGTGGCACCAGGGCCGGCTGGACGAGGCAGCCGAGTTGCTGGGCGCGGCCCGACCGGTGGAGGCGGTCCGTCCGATCGAGCGGGCCCGACGCTCGGTGGACATGCTGCTGGGCATGGTGGCGCTGGCCCGGGGCGATCTGGTGGCCGCGCACGACCATCTGGTCGTCGCGTTGCGGTCCCGGATGAGTCACGGCTTCCACGGGCGGGCCTGCGACACGGTCAGCGCGATCGCGGTGCGCTGCGCGGCCGGCGGTGACCCGGTGACGGCCGCCCGCCTGTTCGGCTCCGCCGCGCAGATCCGTGCGGCGATGCGCCGTACGCCGGGGATGTTCGGCGCCTACTGGCAGGCGGAGCAGGCCAACGTACGGGCGATGCTGGGTGATTCGGCCTTCGACGCGGCCTACGCGGAGGGTACGGAGCTCAGCCTCGCCGAGGCGGCGGCGGTTGCGCTGGCGGTGGAGCATCCCGACCTGGCCGCCGGTTCGATCCGGTTCTCCGGTGCCGATGCGCCGGCCCGCCGCAGGAGGGGCACCCGCAGGGATGATCGACGCACCGGTCACCGGAACGAGTCCGCCCCGTAACGGATGACGCTACGGGGCGGACGGTGGTGTTCGTCAGCGGACGAATCGCGGCAGGCTCGGCGCGCTCTCGTTGTAGAGCCGGTCGAGCGTGGTCACCTGGTAGGTGTAGCGCTTGCCGGGCTCGGCGGTGGCGTCCAGGTAGGACTGTGCGCCGGTGCCGGTGGCCCGTACGGTGGCGACGAGTTGCCCGGCGTCGGCGAGGTCGCAGCGGCCGGGCAGGGTGGTTCCGTCGAACCGGTAGATGGCGTACGAAGTGGCCTTGCCGAACGGTCCGACGCCGTCAGCCGGCTGCCGCCAGGTGAGCCGGACCCCGTCTGCCTGCCGGTTCGCCCCGGTCACGACCGGGAACAGCAGCGGCTTGGCGGCCAGGTGCGGCATGGTCGGCACCAGCGCCGGCCGGGAGTAGTGCTCGGCGGCGTAGATGTCGGTGGCGCCGATCTTGTTCATCCGGATCTGGGTGGCGTTGAAGTGCACGTTGCCGGAGACCTCGGGGTAGTCCCGGTTGAACGTCAGGTGCCGGGACATCTCGGCCGGGTCCTGCCACGCGGCCGGCTGGCCGGGCTCGCCGATCTTGTAGTCGGCCTGTCCGATGTAGAGCTGCACCCGGGTGCCCCGGACGACCTCGGACCACCAGGGCACGAGCTTGGCGTAGTCGGCGACGGCCAGGCCGATGTTCCAGTAGACCTGCGGAACGATGTAGTCGATCCACTCCTCCTTGACCCACTTGCGGGTGTCGGCGAAGTTGGCGTCGTACGACTGGGTGCCGTTGGTCTCCGAGCCGAGCGGGTCGGCGGCCTTGTTCCGCCAGATGCCGAACGGGCTGACCCCGAACTTCACCCACGGCTTGGCTGCCTTGATCTTCACGCTCATCTCCTGCACCAGCAGGTCGATGTTGTGCCGCCGCCAGTCCGCCTTGTTGGCGAAGCCGGTGCCGTACTGCTCGAAGGTCGCCTGGTCGCCAAAGTCCTGCCCGGCGGCCGGGTACGGGTAGAAGTAGTCGTCGAAGTGCACGCCGTCGATGTCGTACCGGGTGACGGCGTCCATCATCGCGGTCTGCACGAACTCGCGTACCTGCGGGATGCCCGGGTTGTAGTACAGCCGCGAGCCGGCGGCGTTGACCGGGTAGGCCACCGCCCAGTCCGGGTTCTGGCGGACCGGGTGGCCGGGGGCGAGCTTGTTGATGTCCGGGCCGGCGCCGTCGGGCATCGAGATGCGGTACGGGTTGAACCAGGCGTGGAACTCGAGGTTGCGCTTGTGCGACTCCTCGACCAGGTAGGCCAGCGGGTCCCAGCCCGGGTCCTGGCCGCGTACCCCGGTCAGGAACTCCGACCAGGGCTCGTGCGGCGACGGCCAGAACGCGTCGGCGGTCGGGCGGACCTGCACGACCACCGCGTTGTGGTTGAGTCGCTGGGCGAGGTCCAGCCAGCCCTGGTACTCCGCCTTCTGCGTGGCGATCCGGTCCGGTGCCGTGTACGAGGCCTTGGTGGGCCAGTCGATATTGACCACCGAGGCGATCCACATCGCCCGGAGTTGGCGCTTCGGGGTGGCGGGGTCGGGCTGGCAGGTGGTGTCGTTGGTCGAGGTCGGTGCCGCGGGCGCGGGGGCGGCGCTCGCGGGGGTGGCGGCGACGAGCGAGCCGAGTAGCGCTATGGCCACCCCGGCGGCTCTGAGCCGATTTGCCTTCATGCGGTGTGTCCCTTCAGTGGGGCTCCCGGGTCAGGTTGGTCGCGGCCCGGATTCGGCAACATTCGCCGCCCCGTGTATGCCGCTGGAAGAAAATTTTCACAGGTTACGGGGTGAGCGCAAGACCCCCGTCGGGTACGACCGGACCGGTAGGTGCGGTTCTCGGGCGATGGCCCACTATGGTGTGCACGTGCAGTCGCAGACGGGGGCGGAGCGGGACGAGAAGTGATCCACTTTCCTGTCGTACGCAAGGGTCCGTTGCGTGCGTTGAGCCTACGGCTCCTCGCGGCGGTCGCCCTCGTGCTGATCATCGTCGGTGTCGTCTACCTCGACCGTGAGGGCTACCGGGACGTCAACGAAGACGGGATGACCCTGCTCGACTGCTTCTACTACGCCGTGGTCACCCTGTCGACCACGGGATACGGCGACATCACCCCGGTGTCGGATAGTGCCCGATGGGTGAACGTCCTGGTAGTCACCCCAGCCCGGGTGATCTTCCTGATCATCCTGGTCGGCACCACCCTGGAAGTTCTGACCGAGCAGTACCGCACCAGCCTCCGCTTGACGCGGTGGAGGAGGAACGTGAAGGACCACGTCATCATCTGCGGCTACGGCACCAAGGGCCGCAGCGCCATCTCCGCTCTGCTGGAGACCGGCTTCGACAAGTCACGGATCGTCGTCGTCGAGCGCAACCCCGCCGTCGTACGGCAGGCCACCTCGGCGGGACTGGTCGCGATCGAGGGGCTGGCCACCCGGTCGAGCGTGCTCCAGGAGGCGCACGTCAAGAGCGCCAAGGCGGTGATCATCGCGGCGGACACGGACGATGCGTCCGTGCTGATCACGCTGACCGTACGGCAGTTGACCGTCGGGCAGGTCCGGATCATCGCTGCCGTACGGGAAGCCGAGAACGCGCCGCTGCTGAAGCAGAGCGGGGCCCACCACGTCATCGTCTCCTCGGCGACGGCGGGCCGGCTGTTGGGTCTGTCGACCTCGGCGCCGCCCCTCATCGACGTGGTCGAGGACCTGCTCTCGCCCGGTCAGGGCATGGCGCTGGCCATGCGGTCGGCCACCCGGGACGAGGTCGGTCGGTCCCCCCGCGAGTTGGAGACGCTGGTCATCGCCCTGGTCCGGCGCGGCAAGGTGGTGTCGCTGTCCGACCCGGCCGGTGGGGCGATCGAGACCGGCGACATGCTGGTCCATGTCCGCGACGAGCGGTCCTCGCACACCCCGGCGGCTACCTGAGCTGCACGTGTCGACCCCGAGCGGGTTGTCGGCGCAACATCAGTTCAAGGCTGGTTGGAAGCCTCTTGCCGAAGCGAAGTCCGCAGCCGTACGAATGCCTACGGGCCCCGCGAATACCTCGCGAGACCCGTAGACGTCGATGGAAGCGGTAATCGCCAGTGTCCGACTCCCGGCACGGCAGCTACCTGTGTTGAGTCAGCTGATCGTCCAGGTGTCACCGGAGGCAAGCAGACCGGCCAGCTGTTCCTCCGGCGTACCGGTGGCCTTGGCCTTGGCCGTCTCGACCTGTGACTGGACGACCTCGTCGTACGACGGCCGCTCGACCTTGCGGAACACCCCGATCGGCGTGTTCCGCAGGTCGAGGTCGGGCAGCCGGGACAGCGCGAACGCGTACGCCGGATCGGCCACCGCCGCATCGTGCGTGAGGATCTCGTCGGGCGACACCGAGGCGGTCTCCCGTACCTCGAGACCGAACCCACCCGGCGGGTGGACGACGCAGAACTGCCCGTCCTTGCCGAAGGTGATGGGCTGGCCGTGCTCCAGCCGGATCAGGTAGTCGTCCCGGGTGGCCGGCTCCTTGAGCTGGTCGAAGGCACCGTCGTTGAAGATGTTGCAGTTCTGGTAGATCTCCACGAAGGCCGAGCCCTTGTGCTCTGCCGCCGCCCGCAGGACCGACTGGAGGTGCTTGCGGTCCGAGTCGATGGTGCGGGCCACGAAGGTGGCCTCCGCGCCCAACGCCAGCGACAGCGGGTTGAATGGCGCGTCCGCCGAGCCGACCGGAGTCGACTTGGTGATCTTCCCGACCTCGGAGGTGGGGGAGTACTGCCCCTTGGTGAGCCCGTAGATCCGGTTGTTGAACAGCAGGATCTTCAGGTTGACGTTGCGGCGTAGCGCGTGGATCAGGTGGTTGCCGCCGATGGACAGCGCGTCACCGTCACCGGTCACCACCCAGACCGACAGGTCCGGGCGGGACACCGACAGGCCGGTGGCGATGGCCGGCGCCCGGCCGTGGATCGAGTGCATGCCGTACGTGTTCATGTAGTACGGGAAGCGCGACGAGCAGCCGATCCCGGAGATGAACGTGATCCGCTCACGCGGGATGCCGAGTTCCGGCATGAACGACTGCACCGCGGCGAGGATCGCGTAGTCGCCGCAGCCGGGGCACCAGCGCACCTCCTGGTCGGACTTGAAGTCCTTGGTGGTGAGCTTGACAGCGACGGGCTCAGGCATTTTTCACGACCTCTTCCAGCATGGTCTCCAGCTCCGTGGACGTGAACGGCAGGCCGCGGACCTGGTTGTAGGCGATCGCGTCGACCAGGTAGCGGGCCCGGATCACGTGGGCGAGCTGGCCGAGGTTCATCTCCGGGATCACCACCCGGTCGTACGCCTTCAGCACGTCGCCGAGGTTGGCCGGCAGCGGTGAGAGGTTGCGCAGGTGGGCCTGCGCGACGGCCAGTCCCCGCTGACGCAGGGCCCGGCAGGCGGCGCCGATCGGTCCGTAGGTCGACCCCCAGCCGAGCACCAGGACACGGGCGTCGCCGTCCGGGTCCTCCACCTCGACGTCCGGCACCGGAATGGCCTCGATCCGGGCCGCCCGGGTACGGACCATGAAGTCGTGGTTGGCCGGGTCGTACGAGATGTCGCCGGTCTTGTCGGCCTTCTCCAGGCCACCGATGCGGTGTTCCAGTCCGGGCGTGCCGGGGATCGCCCACGGCCGGGCCAGCGTGGCCGGGTCGCGCAGGTAGGGCAGGAACGCCTTGCCGTCCTCGCCGTTGGGCTCGGTGGCGAACTCGACCGTCAGGTCGGGCAGGGAGTCGACGTCCGGCAGCAGCCACGGCTCGGAACCGTTGGCCACGTAGTTGTCCGACAGCAGGATCACCGGGGTGCGGTAGGTGAGCGCGATCCGGGCCGCCTCCAGCGCCGCGTAGAAGCAGTCGGCCGGCGACTTCGGGGCGATCACCGCGATCGGAGCCTCACCGTGGCGACCGAACAGGGCCATGTTCAGGTCCGCCTGCTCGGTCTTGGTCGGCATACCGGTCGACGGGCCGGCCCGCTGCACGTCCACGATGACCAGGGGCAGTTCCAGCGCCACGGCCAGGGAGATGGTCTCGCCCTTGAGTGCGACACCGGGACCGCTGGTGGTGGTCACCCCGAGGGCGCCACCGTACGACGCACCCAGGGCTGCGCCGATCGCGGCGATCTCGTCCTCGGCCTGCATGGTGGTGACGCCGAACCGCTTGTGCTTGCTCAGCTCGTGCAGGATGTCCGACGCCGGGGTGATCGGGTAGGCACCCAGGAACACCGGGAGCTTCGACCGTACGCCGGCGGCGACCAGCCCCAGCGACAGTGCCGCGTTGCCGGTGATGTTGCGGTAGGTGCCCGGCTGCATCCGGGCCGGGTTGACCTCGTAGCGGACCGCGAAGTCCTCGGTGGTCTCGCCGAAGTTCCAGCCGGCCTTGAAGGCGGCGATGTTGGCGGCGACCAGTTCGGGCCGGGCGGCGAACTTGCGCTCCAGGAACCGGATCGTGGAAGCGTACGGCCGGGAGTACATCCAGGACAGCAGGCCGAGGGCGAACATGTTCTTGGCCCGTTCGGCGTCTTTCTTGGAGACGTCGTGCTCGGCCAGCGCGCCCACGGTCATCGAGGTCAACGCGACCGGGTGCACCGAGTAGCCGTCGAGTGACCCGTCCTCCAGCGGACTGACCTGGTAGCCCACCTTGGCGAGGTTGCGCTTGTTGAACTCGTCCGTGTTGACGATGATCTCCGCGCCCCGGGGCAGGTCGACCAGGTTGGCCTTCAACGCCGCCGGGTTCATCGCGACCAGGACGTTCGGCGAGTCGCCGGGGGTGAGGATGTCGTAGTCGGCGAAATGAACCTGGAAGCTGGACACCCCGGGCAGGGTGCCGGCAGGGGCCCGGATCTCCGCCGGGAAGTTCGGCAACGTGGAGATGTCGTTACCGAGTTGGGCGGTTTCCGAGGTGAATCGATCTCCGGTGAGCTGCATGCCGTCGCCGGAATCGCCAGCGAAACGGATGACCACTCGATCCAGCTGCCGGACCTGTTTGGTCACAGTCGCACCTCGCTCCGCTCGGCTCCGCCCTGATGGGGGAGCCCGACGGTGACCTCGCGCTGCTCGGTCACATGACCTCCTTGAGCACTGGCGGCGGCGGGGTGACATGCTCGCGGCCCGCTCTGCCCTTCACCCCAGAGCCTACGTCGAATCCTTAGGCAATCCTTCCCCGAGGGCCGCTGTGTGGGACGGAAGAATAGGGGTATTTGCCGGCTATCTTGTGCTCGGTACACCTGTTGTCGTAATCGAGATCACCACACGGCGATTGCTGATGCCCGCGATCCGTCGGCCGATGCCGGCAAACCGACCCGGATCGCGCTCTGCCCGTACCCCGGTTCCGACCGGTAGGCTGCCGGCCATGAGCGGCTATCTGGGGTCCTACGCGACGCTCGGGATCCTGCTGCTGGTCGGTGTCGCGTTCTTCGTTGTCGCGTTCGCCGCCAACCGGCTGCTCAGGCCGGCCCGGCCCGCAGACCCGGTGGGCAAGCGGGCGACGTACGAGTGCGGGCTCGATCCGGTCGGCGGCGACTGGGCGCAGATGAACATCCGCTACTACGTCTACGCGTACCTCTACGTGCTGTTCGCGGTCGAGGCCGTCTTCCTCTTCCCCTGGGCGGTGGTCTTCGACCGTCCCGGGTTCGGCCTCGTCACGGTCGCCGAGATGGGGATCTTCGTCGCAGTGCTGGCGCTGGGCATTCTCTACGCTTGGCGCAAGAACATCCTTCGCTGGACAGAGTGATCGGAAAGGAACCTTCCACTACGGCTCAGGCCAGCCGGCCCGGTACGGCTCAGGCCAGGGCACGGCGGGACACCGCCGGCGGACGGCTCCCCCGGATCGAGGCGACCATGTCCAGCACACGCCGCGTCTGCCGTACCTGATGCGCCCGGAACACCCGGGCCCCCAGCCAGGCTGACACGGCGGTCGCCGCCAGCGTCCCCTCCAGTCGCTGGTCCACCGGCAGGTCGAGGGTCTCCCCGACGAAGTCCTTGTTCGACAGGGCGACCAGCACCGGCCAACCGGTGTCGGTCAACTCGCCCAGTCGACGGGTGATCTCCAGTGAGTGCCGGGTGTTCTTGCCGAAGTCGTGCGCCGGGTCGATCAGGATCCCGTCCGGTCGTACGCCGATCTCCACCGCACGCTCGGCCAGCCCGGTGACCGTCGTGACGACGTCGGCCACGACGTCGTCGAACGCCGCCCGGTGCGGCCGGGTACGCGGCGACAGTCCGCCCGCGTGCGAACAGACCAGGCCCGCGCCGGTTTCGGCGGCTACCTGGGCGAGTACCGGGTCGACGCCGGCCCAGGTGTCGTTGAGCAGGTCCGCCCCGGCGGCCACCGCCTCGGTGGCGACCTCGGCCCGCCAGGTGTCGATGGAGATCACCACCTCCGGGAAGGCGGCCCGGACCGCGGCGATGGTGCCGACCGTACGGCGGATCTCCTCGGTCACGTCGACCTCGGTCCCCGGCCCGGCCTTGACCCCGCCGATGTCGATGATGTCCGCGCCCTCGCTGACCGCCTGTTCGACGGCCCGCAGCGCGGCATCTTGGGCGAAGGTGGCACCCCGGTCGAAGAACGAGTCCGGCGTACGGTTCACGATCGCCATCACCGCCAGGTCGCCCGGTGCGAACTCACGTCGACCCAGCCGTAACGTCCCCGTCATCGGAGCCCTCCCTAGCTTCCACCCGATCCGGTGATCCGACGCTAGCCCGAGGCCGGCACGGATGTGGTGAGGCGATTGTGACGGTGAGCGGGGTGGCGGGGTCGCTCGGCACCCCATTGCCGTGCCACGATCGCCTCATGGGTCAGTTCCTGCTCCTTGTGGCCGTGGCATTGACGGTCGCGGCGATCGTTTTCGGCGTCACGGTGCTCGTGACCGGCGGTGATGCGGGCCTGGTGCCGGCCGAGCCGGACGGTCGGTCGGTACCGCTACCCGGTGGGCGGCCACTGGTGGAGGGGGACGTCGCCGATGTCCGTTTCGACACTGCCGTCCGTGGGTACCGGATGGCCCAGGTCGATCAGGCGATGCGACGGGCTGCCTACGACATCGGCTACAAGGACGAGTTGATCGGTGTGCTGGAGGCGGAGGTCACCGCGTTGCGTGAGGGGCGGACGGCCGACGCGGAGGCGCTGTTCCAGGCCCGGCTGGCTGCGCTCGCCCCGGGCGGGAGGACACCCGGCGGTGAGGGCATCCCGGCCGGCGGCGATGTCCGGGTCAGCGGCGACGTCCGGGTCAGCGGCGACGTCCGGGCCAGCGACGGCGTCCTTACCAGCGACGGCGTCCTTACCAGCGACGAAGCCCGGACCAGCGACGACGTCCGGGCCGTAGCGGTCCCGACCGAGGCGCCGGCCCCGAACGAACCGGCGGCCCTGAACGAACCGGCCGCCCGTCCGGAGCAGTCGGACGGCGTGCCGGGCGGATCGCCGCGATCGGAGCGCGCGTGAGCGAGCCTGACCCGCGTGTAGGCGAACCGGGCCAGGGCGAACCCGGCCAGGGCGAACCCGGGCAGGGCGGGACGGACCAGGGCGGGACGGACCGCCTCCGGGCAGCCGCCCAGCCCGGTGCCGGCGAGGTCACCGCGACGGTCATCGTCAACGCGTCGGCCGAGCGGGTGTTCGCCGGGCTCACCGCCTGGGAACGCCAGTCCGACTGGATTCCGTTCACCCGGGTGCGGGTGGTCGAGGGCGACGGCGGCGAGGGCAGCCTGGTGGAGGCGATCACCGCGATCGGCCCGGCGATGGTGCGGGACGAGATGCGGGTGGTCCGGGTCGACGCGCCGTACGAACTCCGGGTCGTCCACTGCGGACCGCTGTTGCGCGGTCCCGGGGTGGTGCGCTGCACCCAGATGGACCGGGACCGTACCCAGGTGGTCTGGCACGAGTGGTTCCACCTGCCCGGTGGCGCAGCGGGCCGGGTGACCTGGCCGGTGCTGTGGCCGGGGTCGAAGTTCGGCCTCACCCAGGCGCTGAAGAAGTTCGCCCGGCTCGTCGAACGGGGGGCCCTGCCCTGACCACCGACGACGCGATCGGCCCGGACGACACCGCTGGCGGTCGGCCGCCTACGGTTGGTGTCGTGACAGATCTGGTGATCGGGGCGGATGGGCTGGCCCGCTGCGGGTGGGGGGCGAGTACGCCGGACTACGCGACCTACCACGACGAGGAGTGGGGGCGGCCGGTACGCGGCGACGACGCTCTCTATGAACGGCTGACCCTGGAGGCCTTCCAGTCGGGGCTGTCCTGGCTGACCATCCTGCGCAAGCGGGAGGCGTTCCGGGCGGCCTTCGACCAGTTCCACATCGCCACCGTCGCCGGCTACGGCGAGGCGGAGGTGACCAGGCTGATGGCCGATGCCGGCATCGTCCGGAACCGGGCGAAGATCGAGGCGGCGATCGCCAACGCCCGGGCCGCCCTCGACCTGCCGGACGGGCTGGCGGCGTTGCTGTGGTCGTACGCCCCCGAGGCGCGGGCGGCCCGGCCGACCTCGTTCGCCGAGGTGCCGGCGAGCACCGAAGTGTCGACCGCGCTGGCCAGGGCGCTGAAGAAGCGCGGTTTCCGGTTCGTCGGTCCGACCACCGCGTACGCCCTGATGCAGGCCACCGGAATGGTCGACGACCACCTGGCCGGCTGCCACGTGATCCGTACCGCCGAACCCGTGATGGGATAGCGACATGACCGAGGGAATCAGCCGGATCGGCACCTGGGCCGTGCTCCTGCCGACCGCGCGGTACGAGGCGGAGCGGCTCTTCCACCACGAAACGCTGGAACTGACCGGCTTCGAGGACGGGGCGTCCCGGCCGGTCCCCGGGGACCAGGTCCTCGTGGTGGTCGAGGCGGAGGACTCGAAGAGTCCGCTGGTCGTTGCGCTGGGACGGGTCGCCGGTTCGCCGGGCGTGGAGACCGACCCGGACGACCCGCAGTCCGGTCAGCTCGAACCGCTGCCGCTCGTCGTGACGTACACCCACCGGGCCTTCGACGAACCGGTGCCGGCCGATCAACTCGTCCTGACCGGGCCGGCGACCCTGATCGACACGGCGACCTACCGTGAGCTGGCCAACCGGATCGGCCCGGCCCCCGACCGGAGAGGCTGGCTGGTCAGCCTGGACCTGCCGATCGAGGCGTCGTCGCCGGCTGAGGCGGTGCGAATCTTCTGGTCGTACGTGATGGAGTTGGGGCCGCGTGAGCTGCCCACGTTCGTGTCACCGGTCGGGAACGAGCTGGCCATGCAGGCGTTCGTGCTGGGGGTGGAGGCCAACCAGGACCCCGAGGAGGACGACTGAGGGGTTGGGAAGGGCGCCTGCGTCAACAGGGCACCCATGATGGCCGGGCGGCGGCCTGGCGACGCCTGGTCGCCAGGCACCGGGATTCACGGCAGGATCCGACGAGAAGGGCCCTCTCGAACACCCTTACCGCGCTCAGTGGCCCTCGAAGACCGGCTTCTGCTTGTTCACGAACGCGGTGGTGGCGGCCCGGTGGTCGGCGGTCGCACCGCAGATCGCCTGCGCCCGCGCCTCGGCGGCCAACGCCTCTGACAGCGTGCCGGCGTCGCCGACCGACAGCTGCCGCTTGATCGCCCCGTAGGCCACCGTCGGGCCGGCCGCCAGCCGGGCGGCCAACTCCTGAGCGGTCGGCAGCACCTGCTCGTCGTTCTCCACCCGACGGGTGAGCAGACCGAGCCGGTCAGCTTCGTCGACCGAGATCGGCTCGGCCAGCATCAGCAGCTCCACGGCCTTGGCGTGGCCGACGAGCCGGGGCAGCGACCAGGAGGCGCCGGTGTCGGCGGCCAGGCCCACGTTGGCGAAGGCCATCAGGAACCTGGTCCGCGGCCCGCCCACCCGGAAGTCGGCCAGGAAGGCCAGTGACGCGCCGGCACCGGCGGCCATCCCGCCCACCGCCGCCACCACCGGCTTGGGCAGTTGGGCCAGCCGGGAGGCGATGGGGTTGAAGTGCGTGTGCACGGTGTTGAGCGGGTCCTGGCTGCCCGACTCCAGCACCGCGACGTGTTCGCGCAGGTCCTGGCCGGTGCAGAAGTTGTTGCCCGCACCGGTGAGCACCACCGCCCGGCACGACCGGTCGGTCTCCAGTTCGGCCAGGGCCTCCCGGAGCGCCTCCTTCAGCGCCACGTCCAGTGCGTTCATCGCGGCGGGCCGGTTGAGAGTCAGGGTGACGACGGCATCGGTGCGGTCGACCAACAGCGGCTCGGTCACGAGGTTCGGCCCTTCTTTCGTACGGCTCGGTTACTGGCGTCGAGGCAACGCTCGACATACCGGTCGGCGGCTGGCCTCAGTCGGGCCGCGTGCCGATCGAAGAACGTCGCCGCGCTGGTGCCGGGCCATCGTTCTGGGAGCAGCGCCGGGGGTAACTGCGGGTCCCGGAACAGGAAGGTACGCCACGCGTGCACCAGCCGGAACCGGGCGGCGTACGCCTCCATGTCCCCCGTACGGGCAGTCACCGCCGCCAGCAGGGGCCGCTGCTGGGTTACGAAGTGTTCGTACGCCCTGCCGATCTCGTTGAGGTCCCAGGCCCGACGGACCAGGGCCATCGCCCCCGGTGTGCCGGCGGCGTGGGTGGCGTTGAACCGTTCGTAACGCACCCCGGCCTCGGTAAGCAGACCGTCGACGTCCTCGCCGGGCCGCGGCGCGACCCAGGTCTGCTCGTCGAGCATCCCGTAGCCGAGGAACGCGAGGTTGGCTCCGAGGCGCTGGCGGTCCCGGCGGGCGGTGGGGGTCTGCAACACGATCAGGTCGAACCGGCCGTCCCAGCCGACCCGGGAGGTGCGGTAGATCCGGGCGGCCGCTTCGTCCAATCGACGGGCTGCTTTCGGGGTGATTAGATATCCCGGTCCGGTGGCGAGTCGGAGCGGGCGCAGCCAGCCCTGACGCACCATCCGGGAGACCGCCGTACGCACCGCCGGGGGCGCGATACCGAGCGGAGAGAGCAGTTTGACCAGGGCGGCAACCGGTGCACGGCCACCCCGGGAACGGAGGTAGTCGCCGTACAGGTCGAAGAGCGCCGACCGTGCCTGCATGACCGCACATTGTGACAGGCCACCGCAAGATATGCTAGACGCTGTTACAGACGTGCTGGATCGGTTTGGGTTCGGCGGTGTTTATCAGGGAAAATCGTTGGTCGACACCGCGGGTCATGCGCGCGGTGACGCTGACGAAAAGTGGCTGTGGGGCAATCCACCGACCCTGCTGTAGGTCTGAGGGGAGACAACATGGCGGCGATGAAGCCGCGGACGGGCGACGGTCCGCTGGAAGTCACCAAGGAGGGCCGGGGCATTGTCATGCGGGTTCCGCTGGAGGGTGGTGGCCGACTCGTCGTCGAGATGACTCCCGACGAGGCCAACGCGCTCGGTGACGCGCTGAAGGCCGCCGCCGGCTGAGTGACCGATCACGGTCCGGCCGCCGGTCGGGCTTTGGGCCGTTCATCATCCCTGGGTCATCGACCATGTCGATGACCCAGGGTCTGCCCGGGTAGCCGGGTCGAGGGCATCTGCTGGCGCCCTTCCGTGTTGAAGATCTTTTGGAGGTACGGTCGGCGTGCTGGCCATTCGTCTCGTAGTCGATCCCGACGGCATCGACGCGCTCGCTCTACCCGTCCGTCCCGTCGAGGGGGCGGCCGACGGCGAGCCGCAGGTCGTACCGGTCGAGACCGGGCTGGCCGTCCCGACCGAGATCGTCACCGAGGTCGATGCGCTGCTGCCGCAGGTCGAGCACACCGGTGCGGCAGGTGTCGTATACCGGTCGATCCGGCCGGTGCAGACCCCGAGCCGGCTGTTGCTGGTTGGGATCGGTACCGGGGACGAAGCCGCCTGGCGGGCCGCCGGTGCGGCCGTCTACCGCGCCGGAACGCGTGAGAGTTCTATCACTATAGCGATGCCTGCCGATGTGGAGCCGGCTGCCGTGCGGGGGCTGGCCGAAGGGCTCTGGCTGGCGTCGTACCGGTTCCGGATGCCGGACCAGCCGGCACCGACCGGCGACGGCGCACCCGTCCTCGGTGAGGTGCTGCTGGCGGTGACCGACCCGGCTCCGTACGAGGCGGCGCTGGCCATCGCCCGGGCGACCGCCGAGGCCACCCGGTTCGCCCGGGACCTGACCAACACGCCGTCCTCGCTGAAGAGCCCGCAGTGGTTCGCCGAGCAGGTGGCCGCCGCCGCTGCCCACCACGAGGGGCTGACCGTCGGGGTGCGCGAGCCCGAGCAGCTCGCCGCCGAGGGCTTCGGTGGCATCCTCGCCGTCGGCTCCGGATCGGCACGGGGGCCGCGTCTGGTCGAGATCAGCTGGCGACCGGCGAACGCACAGACCCACGTGGTGCTGGTGGGCAAGGGAATCACCTTCGACACCGGCGGCATCTCGATCAAGCCACGCGAAGCGATGAAGCTGATGCGTAAGGACATGGGTGGGGCCGCCGCCGTCGTCGCGGCCACCATCGGAGCCGCCGCCCTGCGCCTGCCGGTGCAGATCACCGCGCTCGCCCCGTTGGCCGAGAACATGGTCAGCGGATCGGCTTTCCGGCCCGGTGACGTGATACGTCACTACGGTGGCCTGACCAGCGAGACGACCAACTCCGACGCGGAGGGTCGGCTGGTGCTGGCCGACGCCATGGCGTACGCGGTGGACCGGTTGGCGCCGGACCTGTTGATCGACCTGGCCACCCTCACCGGTGCCAACGCCGTGGCGCTCGGCAAGCGCACCGCAGCCCTCTACAGCGACAGCGACGAACTGGCCGAGGCGGTACTGGCCGCGACGACCGAGGCCGGGGAGAAGGCGTGGCGGCTGCCGCTGGCTGCCGACTACGTCGAGTATCTCGGCAGCGAGTTGGCCGACCTCTACAGTGCGCCGACCCAGGGGGCCGGCTCCGTCCTCGCCGCGCTCTACCTGCGGGAGTTCACCGGCAAGTTGCGTGACCGCTGGGTGCACATCGACATGTCGGCACCGTCCTGGGCGGAGGGCGACGCCGGTGAGCTGACCAAGGGCGCGACCGGCTGGGGGGTTCGTACCCTGCTGCGCTATCTGGGCCAGCTGTCCGAGGCGGGCTAGCCGGCAACCCGGCTCGTGGGCCGTTTTCGCCGACCAGCCGGCACCGGATCCGGCCGTTCCCCGGATCCGGCCGTTCCCCGGACCCACCGCCGGACCGCCGTCCCATGTGGACGGAGCAGCACGCGGTCCGGCCGTCGGTCCACGCACGTCGGGTTCCGGGGCGCGCCACTCCTACCGTCTGACGGCGGCCAGCTACCGTTTGACGGCGGCCAGCAGCCCTTCGCCGGCCGGCAACAGCGCGGGAACCCAGTCCTCCGACTCGCGTACCGACTTGATCAACTCTCGCGCCGTCACCGTCTCCAGGTCCCGCGCGGCAGGGTCGGCGATCCGCCCGCCGGCCAGCACGGCGTTGACCACGAGTACGCCGCCGGGGCGCAGCAGCCGCAGCGCCGCATCCACTCCGGCGCTGTTGTCGGTGGCCTCCGCGTCGATGAAGACCAGGTCGTAGACCCCGTCGGCCAGCCTGGGCAGCACGTCCAGTGCCCGGCCGGTGATGATCCGGGTACGCCCCGACGGGAAGCCGGCCTCCAGGAAGATCCGTCGGGCGATCCGCTGGTGTTCGGCCTCGACGTCGATGGTGGTGAGCACGCCGTCCGGCCGCATGCCACGCATCAGCCAGATGCCACTCACCCCGGTGCCGGTGCCGATCTCCACTATTGCCCGGGCGTTGCCGGCAGCGGCCAGCAGCCGGAGCGTCGCACCGGCACCAGGGGTGATGGCGTCGAGACCGACCTCGTGGGCGAGGCTACGGGCGGTGCGTAGGACGAGGTCCTCGGCAACGTACGACTCGGTGAACTGGAGTGCCTGGGTGGTCATCGTGTTGACTGACTGGGCGACCGTGGCGATGGGGCACCTCCGGGCAGCGGGGGGTCGGTGCGGGGTGGATTGCCAGTATGAGCCTAGAGGCGACCCGCATGGGATCGGCAGTCCTGTCATGTGGGCGTCAACCTGACCCGGGGGCAACCACTAAATGATTTCCCGTCATCCGTGTAATCCTGGATGCGGAAATCCGGACGCCCCAGCCGTTGATGGCACTCGCCACCGGCGGCGACCGGGCGTTTGTTTTCCGGGACGGACTGGGAGGCACTGAACGTGACCGACGGCTGGAACTGGCGCCAGCCCGACGGACCCCCGGCTTCGGCGTACCCGCCGATGTCGGCTGTCCCGTCGGGGGGAGCACCGGTGGGATCTCCCGGTTCCGGGGCCCCCGTACCCTCACCCTGGTGGTCCGACGGGTCGCGCGACCCGTGGCGTGATCCCCGTACCCCGGCGGCTGTGGTGGTGACCCCGGCGCGTGGTGCGGGTGCCAGCATCGATCCGGAGCCGGTGACCGATCCGGATGCCGTCCAGCGTCGGGGACTGACCCCGCTCATCCTGGTGTCGCTGATCACGGCGCTGCTGGCCGGCTCGCTGGGCGGAGCCCTGGGCTATGCCTTCGCGGTCCGGGGCGGCGGCACCGGCTCGGGGACCGTGCTCGGTGCACCGGGCACCGGCGCACCGGGCGTTGCGCAGCGTCCACGTGACTCGATGGCCGGTGTCGCCGAGCGGTTGCGCCCCAGCGTCGTGACCGTACGGGTCGGCGGCCGGGGTGGGACGAGCGTCGGCTCCGGATTCGTGGTCAGCGCGGACGGATACGTGATCACGAACGACCACGTGGTCGCGGGCGGGTCGGGTTCGGCGACGGTCGTCTTCAGCGACGGATCGACGTCGCCGGCCAAGGTGATCGGCCAGGATGCCGAGGCTGACATCGCGGTGATCAAGACGACCCGGACCGGCCTGGCGCCGGTCGAGTTCGGTGACTCGGAGGCGATCGCGGTCGGCGACCCGGTACTCGCCTTCGGATCGCCGCTGGCGTTGGCCAACACCGTCACTGCGGGCATCGTCAGCGCGCTCGACCGGACGATCCAGGCCGGCGAGCCCGGTGGGCAGGTCCGCTACTACGCGGCGATCCAGACCGACGCGGCAGTGAACCAGGGCAACTCGGGTGGCCCACTGGTCGACGGTGCGGGACGGGTGATCGGCGTCAACTCCGTGATCAAGTCGTTGGCCAGTGACGAGGAGGAGGCTGGCAACATCGGTCTGGCCTTCGCCGTACCGATCAACCAGGCCAAGCGGCTCACCCAGGAGATCATCGACACCGGGAAGGCCCGCCGTACCGTCATCGGTGCCCAGCTCAGCAACGCCGCGACCGGGGCCGGAGCTGGCGTCCGGCTGGCCGGGGTCGACCGGGGCGGGCCGGCCGCCACGGCCGGACTGCGGGCCGGCGACGTGATCCTCAAGTTCGACGGCCGGCCACTGGAGGGGCCGGGCGACCTGATCGCCCTGATCCGTAAGTACGCGCCCGGCTCGGTGGTTGCCGTCGAGTACCGCCGGGGCACCGCCCAGCAGAACGCTTCGGTGACCCTCGCCGCCGATGCGAAGTAGGCCCGGCGCACCCACTCCCATGGTCGGCCCTGACGTGCGTACTCTTGCGTGGGATGGCACGAGGAGGGCCGGCACGTGTTCGAGAACCTGAATGTGTGGGAGGTCGGCGGGCTGCTGATAGTCGCCCTGCTGATCTTCGGCGACCGGCTGCCCCACGCCATCGGCGAGGGTCTGCGGATGTTACGCAACCTGCGGAACATGGCCCGCAACGCGACCGGGGACCTGAGTCGCGAACTGGGTACGGACATCCAACTCGAGGATCTGCACCCCAAGACGTTCATCCGCAAGCACCTGCTCAGCGAGGAAGACGAGGAAGCGCTGCGGAAGCCGTTGCAGAGCGTCTACAACGATCTGCGCTCCGACATCGAAGGGGTGCATGGCGAGCTGAAGGACGTGGCCGCCGCCACGGATCTGCGCTCGACGGCCGCCCGCCCGGTCGGCGTGGCCGACTCCACCGGATCAGGGTCGGGTGGCACGGCCAGTGGCGTGCCCGCCGCCCGGGCCGCCCAGTTCGACATCGACGCGACCTGAGCCGGTCACCGACGCCACCTGAACCGGGACGCTCCGGTCGGCCGGACTGCCGACCCGGACGATTCGACCCGCGGACTCGGACGTGGGCTGCCATGTGGCCAGCCCACGTCCCGGCAGTGTGTGCCCGGTCCGGCCCGCGGGTCGTCCGAAGTCGGTCAGCGGCCGGCCGGACGCAGTCCGAGCGGCTTACCGAGCAGGGATTCCCGGCGGATCGCCAAGCGGTCGGCTACCTGGGACAGGGCGACCGCAGCGGGGGCGGACGGATCGGCCAGCACGATCGGCATGCCGGCGTCACCGGCCTCGCGGACCCGGGTGTCGAGCGGGACCTGACCCAGCAGCGGCACCTGTGCGCCGACCACCTGGGTGAGGGAATCGGCCACGGTCGCGCCGCCACCCGAACCGAAGATCTCCATGCGGGAGCCGTCGGGCATCTCCAGCCACGACATGTTCTCGACCACGCCGACGAGTCGCTGGTGGGTCTGTAGGGCGATCGCGCCGGCCCGCTCGGCCACCTCCGCCGCCGCGGCCTGCGGGGTCGTGACCACCAGGATCTCGGCGTTGGGCAGGAGTTGGGCCAGCGAGATGGCCACGTCGCCGGTGCCCGGCGGCAGGTCGAGCAGGAGCACGTCCAACTCACCCCAGTAGACGTCGGCGAGGAACTGCTGCAACGCGCGGTGCAGCATCGGGCCACGCCAGACGACCGCCGCGTTCCCGGCGGTGAACATGCCGATCGAGATCACCTTCACGCCGTGTGCCTGGGGCGGCATGATCATGTCCTCGACCCGGGTGGGGCGAGCCTCGGTGCCGAGCATGCGGGGTACGGAGTGGCCGTAGATGTCCGCGTCGACCACCCCCACCGACAGGCCCTTGGCAGCCAACGCGGCGGCCAGGTTGACCGTCACGCTCGACTTGCCCACCCCGCCCTTGCCACTGGCAACGGCATAGACCCGGGTACGCGACCCGGGCTGGGCGAACGGGATGACGGGTTCCTCGGTCGCGCCGCCGCCACGCAGCCGCGCCTGGAGGGACTGGCGCTGCTCGGGACTCATCACGCCGAACTCGATCTCGACTCCGGTGACCCCGGGGACCGCGCCGACCGCAGCGGTGATGTCCGTACGCAACTTGTCCTTCAGCGGACAGCCGGCGACGGTTAGCAGGAGTTCCACCCGTACCACGCCGTCCGGGCCGATCACGGCGGAGCTCACCATGCCCAGTTCGGTGATGGGACGGCGGATCTCCGGGTCGTCGACGGTGGCCAGGGCGGCCTGGACCGCTTCCTCGACGGTACTGGCAGGTGCTGACATGCCCGCAATGCTACGTCGCGGTCCGGGCCCGACCGGCGCTCACCGCCAACGGTGTGAGCGAGAACCCCGAACGGTGTGAGCGGGAACCCCGAACGGTGTGAGCGGGAGCCTGGCCGGTGGTGTCAGCCGCCGGCCGGGTCACTGAGTAGCCGGTGGCCGGTGGTGAGTAGTTCGACGTCGTGGGTTGAGCATCCGAAGCTCGCCGATTTGAGGCTGGACGCCATGTCGAACCGGGTGCGAGGATCGATCAGGATCGCCGCGCGCCTGGCCCCTTGAGGCGTGCGGCGATCATTTTTCTGCGCCCGGATCGGATCATTCGTCCGAATCCAACAACCGGATCACTCAATCCGTGTCGTGCTCGTCACGGGGCTCTTCGAGCACCTCGGCCTCCTCGCCTTCGCCGCCCCCCGTACGCCGCCCGACCCGTTGCTTCCGGCGCTCCAGCCGTTGTCGGCGTTGGGCCTGTTCGTCGAGTTCCTCGGCCAACCGGGACAGCTCCGACCGGAGGAAGTCGCGGGTGGCCACCTCGCCGAGTGCGATGCGCAGTGCGGCGATCTCCCGGGTCAGGTACTCGGTGTCCGCCTTCTGCAGGGTCGCGCGGCGTCGGTCCTCCTCCAGCGCGACGCGGTCGCGGTCGGCCTGCCGGTTCTGCGCCAGCAGGATCAGCGGAGCCGCGTAGGACGCCTGTAGGGACAGCACCAGGGTCAGGAACGTGAAGGTGTACGGGTCGAAGCGCCATCCGGGCGGGGCCAGGGTGTTCCAGCCCAGCCACAGGATGATCACCACGCTCATGTACACGATGAACTTCGCGGTGCCCATGTAGCGGGCGATGCCCTCCGACCACCTGCCGAACGCCTCCGGGTCGAAGCGGGGCAGAGTGATCCGGCGCGGCTCCCGGGGCTGATCGAGTCGCTCGCTCCGGCGGGGCTCAGCCATCAGGATCACCCTCGGCCCGGCCGGTACGGTCCCGCCAGTCCCTCGGTAGCGACTGGTCGAGCACGTCGTCGACGGTCACCGCGCCGACCAGCCGGTTGTTGGCGTCGACCACCGGCATGGCCACCAGGTCGTACATGGCCATCCGCCGGGTGATCTCCGGCAGTGGGGTGGTCGGTTGCAGCGGGTCGAGATCGTTCACGACCATCGCACCGAGCAACTCGGCCGGCGGCTCCCGCAGCAGCCGTTGGAAGTGCACGATGCCGAGGTACCGCCCGGTCGGGGTGGCCATCGGGGCGCGGGCCACGAAGATCTGGGCCGCGACGGCCGGGGAGAGTTGGGGCTCCCGGATCCGGGCGAGCGCCTCGGCGACGGTGGCGTCCGGTGGGAGGATCACCGGCTCGGAGGTCATCACACTGCCGGCTGTACCCGGTTTGTACTTGAGCAATTGCCGGACCGGATCCGCCTCGTCCGGCTGCATCAGGTCGAGCAGCACATCCTGCTCGGGCAGCGGCAGTTCGTTGAGCAGGTCGGCCGCGTCATCCGGGTCCATCTCCTCCAGGATGTCGGCAGCCCGTTCCCGGCCCAGTGCGGCCAGGATCTCCACCTGGTCGTGCTCGGGCAGTTCACCGAGGACGTCAGCGAGGCGGGCGTCGTCCAGCGCGGCGGCGACCTCGTTGCGTCGCGTGTCGGGCAGCTCCTGCAATGCGTTGGCCAGGTCTGCGGGGCGCATGTCCGCCAGCACGGCCAGCAGGTTGGCCGTACCCCGGGTCTCCGGCACCCCGATCAGCCCCTGCACCAGGTCCCACTCCAGTTGGTGCAGGTGGCCCCGACGGGAAAGGCGGCCGGTCTGCTCCCGTACGGCGACCCGGCTCAGGGACCACTCGCCGCTCCGGTTGCTCTCCATCGCCACGTCGACCACGACGCCGGCCCGGCCGGTCGACTCGATGAGCACCCGTCGGTCGAGAAGGTCCGCCAGGACCAGCAACTCGTTGGCGCGCTTCTCGAACCGGCGCAGGTTGAGGGTGCCGCTGCCGAGTACGACCGCCTCGGCGTCGATCGAGGTGATGCGGTTGATGGACAGGAAGATCTGCCGACGCATCGGCATCTCCGCCACCAGCCCGACGACCTGCGGGGGGCGGCTGGTGCCGCGTAGCCGGGCCACCGCATCGCGGACCCGACCCACCTGATCGCCGTTGGGGTCGAAGACGGCGAGGCCGGCGAGTCGGGCGATGTATACCCGGGTCGGCATGGTCACAGGCCAAGCGTATGTGCCCCGGGTTCATCAACATGTCGACCTTGGCTTACCCGGTCCGACGGGATCTGCCGCGTCACCGGCCGCAACCCGACGACCCCTGCCGCCGCCGGTCGGTGTGGCTCGTCGCCGGTGAGGATGGTGATTCCGCTCGTCGTCCGTCGCTGGGGTACGGCGATCAGGCGCGGCGACGTACCCGGTGCAGCCGGAAGGGTTTCCGGGTCGGCCGGGTGGCGGGGGTTTCCCGTGGCGGGGCGGCCAGCGATCCGTCCGGCAGCGAACCACCCGCCGCCAACGGCGGTCCGGCCGGTGCCAGTCGGCTGAGCACGCACTCGGCCGCCCACCGTTCGACCAGGTCGGCGGCGTTGCTGGGGGAGTTGAGCCGCTTGGTGGCGACCTGTGGCGCGACCGTCGCCCACTGTTCGCTGTCCGGCATCACCCGGGTCACCGCGGCGGACCAGGTCACGATCTGCCCGCCGTGATCCCCCCGCAGGGTCACCGCGGCGGTCGAGGTCTCGGCCAGGCCGGGCGCGGACTGCTCACCGGGTCCGCTCACGATGTGCAGCGCCCCGTCGATCGGTACGCACCACAGGGCGAGCGCCGGAGAGTCACCGACTGCCACCCAGGCCACGGCGGCCTTCTTCATCGCCTCTTCCACCAGTGGCGACGTCGTCTGCTGGCCCACGTCCTCAGTCACAACAAGCATCCTGCCGTACGTACGTCCCCGGCGACATTCCCCGCGTGGCTACCCACGAGCACCCGGTACGGGTCTCCGTCGATGTCGTGCCGGCCAGACGGCAGCCGTACGTGAGCCGGCAACGGTTGCGGTGACCGGCCGGGAACCCACGGGCCGGAATCGCCGACCAGCCGGAGGTCGGAGTCGCCGACCAGGTCGACCACCTGGCTCAGCGAGGTCAGCGTCGGGCCGTCCCAACCGGTGTCGGAGTTGAAGACGAGGTGACCGTCGAGGTCCGGCGCGGCCAGTCGTACGGCGGTCATCCCCGCCCGGGTCGCGCCGGTGAGTTCCCGGCTACCGCCGTCACCGACATACAGGCAGTCCTCGGGCGGCACGCCCAGCCGCCGACAGGCGGTCAGGAAGACCGCCGGGTCGGGTTTGCACCGGCCGAGCCGGATGGAGAAGACCCGTGCGTCGATCAACGGCGCGACCGGCAATGACGACAGGAGTACGGGCAGTTCGTGGGTACAGTCGCTGACCAGCCCGATACGCAGCCCGTACCGGCGTAGGGCCCGTAACGCGCCCACCGCCTCGGCGCGGAGCCGGGTGTCCGCCCGGATCGCCGCGAACCGGGTCGCCAACGCTGTCCGCAGCGCGGCCTCCGACGGCCGGGCGCTGGTCCGCCGACCGATCCACCGCAGACTGGCCTCGGCGTCCCCGAGGGAGCCGGTGGCCCGTAGGTAGTAGGACTGATCGAGTACGTCGACCAGAGCGTCCGGCGAACATCCGAGCGTGTCAGCGACGGCCGCGTGTCGCCAACCACGCTGCACAGGGCGGGTGAGGGTGCCGAAGAAGTCGAACAACACAGCCCGGTATCTGGGCACGGGGAACCAAGCCTCCGGAAAGCGCGAGGGGATGTCGAGGCGTAGACCGGACGATATTAGCGACAGAGTGATCATTTCGTGGCCCGGCGTGACTGTCGGCATCTTGCCCGCATCGTTATTCACGATCATGCTCGGCGGAGCGGACGATGTCGGGACCGGTGCGGCTACCGGCACAATGACTGCGGCGTGTGGGAGGGGAGGGCTAGGTGCGCATCCTGCTGGTCGAGGATGACACCCGGGTTGCCGGGGCGATGGTCGCGGCGCTGACCCGCCGCGGATACGACATAGAGCATGCCGCGACGGCAGCCGCAGCGTTGGCTGCCGCCCCGTGCGACCTGGTGCTCCTGGATCTGACCCTGCCCGACGGCGACGGCGTGGACGTGTGCCGGACGCTACGGGCACGCGACCCCCGGCTCGGCATCATCGTGGTGACGGCGCGGGGCGAGGAACGTGAACGGGTGATCGGCCTGCGGATGGGTGCTGACGACTACGTCGTGAAGCCGTTCTCCATCGTCGAGTTGCAGGCCCGGATCGAGGCGGTGCTGCGCCGAGCGGCGATCGCCGCACCGGCACACACCATCATCGAGGTTGGCCGGATCCGCATCGACGTGCCCGCCCGGACGGTCACCGTCGACGACCGACCGGTGACCCTGACCCGCAAGGAATTCGACATCCTGACCTCCCTGGCCCGGCAACCGGGGCTGGTCGTGCCCCGGGACCGCATCCTGCTCGACGTCTGGCAGACCACCTGGGCAGCTCGGCACACGGTGGAGGTGCACGTGGGTTCGCTGCGGGCCAAGCTGGGTGACCCACGGCTGGTAGAGACCGTTCGCGGGGTCGGTTACCGACTCCGCGGCGAGTGACCGGGAGTTTGTCGTGCGCCGACGGTTGGTCACCAGCTATCTGCTGTTGATGGCCCTGGTGCTGCTGGCGCTGGAGACGCCCCTGGCGATCACCCTGGCCAACCGGGAGACCGACCAGGTACGGGTCAACCGGCTGGCTGACGCGACGCGCTTCGCCTCGCTGTCCGGCCCGGCGTTACGCAGCGGCGCGGTGGGTACCCTTCGTGCCGAGTTGGACCGCTACGACCAGTTGTACGGCATCGGCGTGACCGTGGTGGACCGCGAGCACCGCAGCGTGCTGGTGACCGCGCACTATCCGTCGGAGTCGACGGCGGTCGAGCCGGCACGCCGGGTCGCGCTGGCCGGGCAGCAGTTCACCGGGCCCGAGGCGATCTGGCCGTGGAGCACCGGGCCACTCGTGGTGGCCGTGCCGATCGCCGACGGTGGCGAGGTGCTCGGGGCGGTGGTCGTCTCCTCGCCCACGAGCCGGGTACGACAGTCGGTGCGCAACATGTGGCTGATCCTCGCGGGCGTCGGGGTGCTGGCTGTGTTGGCCTGCGTGCTGACCGCATTCGGTCTGGCCGGCTGGGTCCTGCGTCCGGTGACCGTGCTGGACTCGGTGACCCACGAGATCGCCGGCGGTGACCGGGCCGCCCGGGTGCAGCACCAGATCGGCCCACCGGAGCTACGGCGGCTGGCGGCGAACTTCAACGACATGGCGGACGCGGTCTCCGACTCGATGGAACGACAACGCGCCTTCGTCGCGCACGCCAGTCACCAGCTACGTAACCCGCTCACCGCGCTGCGCCTGCGGGTGGAGGAACTCGGCCCGAGCCTGACCGACGAGTACGGCCGTACCGAGCACCAGTTGGCGCTGGAGGAGACCGATCGACTGGCCGAGGTGCTCGACGGGCTGCTCACCCTGGCCCGTGCCGAGCGGGGGCGGGACCGGCTGGTCGTGGTCAACGCCGTGGCGGTGGCCGAGTCGCGTACCGTCGCGTGGCAGCCGCTGGCCCGGCACCGGTCGATCACGCTCGACGTCACCGTGCCGGACTACCCGGTGTCCGCCCGTACCGTGCCGACCGCCATGGACCAGGCACTGGACGCGTTGATCGACAACGCGGTGAAGTTCACCGAGCCGGGTGGTCATGTGCAGGTGACGGTGAGCCGGGCCGACGGTGGGGTGGCGGTGACCGTACGCGACGACGGGCGGGGGATGACCGACGCTCAACTCGACCAGGCGACCGAGCGGTTCTGGCGGGCGCCCGACGCGCAGAACGTCAACGGCGCCGGCCTCGGCCTGACCATCGTCGCGGTGCTGGTGGACGTCTCCGGCGGTCGGCTCACGATGCGTCAGGCGCAGCCGCGTGGCCTTGAGGCCACGGTCTGGTTCCAGTCCCCGGACAGCTGAGGTCGCCGCCCGGTCGTCCGATCGGGGCGGGTGCCGATTCGGACGACCCGTACCGCAGTGGGCCGTACCGCGCCGGGCCGCGCCGCACCGGGCCAGGTAGCCGGGTCCCGCTGCTACCCGCCTCAGGGCTTACTGGACCGGTAGTAGCGGACCGCGCCCGGATGCATCGGCAACGGAGCGGTGGCGATCGCTGAGAGCGGGCTCAGTCGGGCCGCTGCCGGGTGCGCGGCGGCCAGTTCGTCCCGGCGCTCCATCAACAGCCGCGTCAGGTCGTAGACGAGGTCCTCCGGCAGTGACTTTCCGACAATGAGGAAGTTCGGGTCGGCGATGGTGGTGACCGGATCCACGCCGTACACCGAGCGGGGAATGTCCCGGGCGACGTAGACCTCACGGTAGGCCCGGCGGAGCGGCTCGACGTACTCGCTGAGATCGATGATCCGGGCCAGGTTGTCGCTGGCGAAGTTCTCGATCGCGGTTACCGGAAGCCCGCCGGAGAAGAAGAAGGCGTCGATCCGTCCGGCCCGTAGCGCGGCCACGGAGGCGTCCAGCCCCAGCTGCTCGGTGGTGATCACGTGAGCCAGTCCGGAAACGGCCAGCAACCGGTTGGCGGTGATCTCCGTGCCGGAACCGGAGGCGCCCACCGACACCCGATGGCCCCGGATGTCCTCCAATTGGCGGATCGTGGTGTCGCCCCGGGTGACCAGGTGCAGCAGATCGTCGTAGACCCGGGCCACGGCCGATACCTGGTAGCCCCCGACCGGGGCCACCGGCAGCACGTCTGCCTGGGTGAATCCCAGTTCGGCGGCACCGTTGGCGACCATGGAGACGTTCTGCGCGGAGGCTGCCGTCACCAGGACACTGGCGTGTACGCCCGGTAGCTCCCGGTTGATGATGGTGGCCAGGGACTGGCCGAAGGCGTAGTAGACCGCGGCCGGGCTGCCGGTGGCGATACGGATCTCGATCGGGGCTGGCGCGCTGCTCTGGCACCCGGCGCCGAGCAGCGCGGTTGCTGCGATCAAGGTCGTCGTGGCGATCCGGGAGACGGTTCGCAGCCACTGCACGTGGCGTGGCGAGTTACGACTCACGAACAGCACACTCCGGCGACGGTTGGATTCGGTGTCGCCAGTGTGGCTCAGAAGCCCGGCCGCTGCATACCGTGCGAATGGCGGAAACGTTCCGGCCGGGGTGGGGGAGATGGCCTGATGGGCCGGGGCCCCTCGATCAGGAGACGGTGGTCAGTGTCGAACTGTCGGTTAGGAGGCGCTGGCCGGTGTCGAACTGTCGGTCAGGAGGCGCTGGCCAGTGCCGAGCGGAACTCGGTGCCCTGCATGATGCGCCGTTTGTCCGCACCGGCCGGGACGCTGACGAGGAAGCAGCCGGACCGGCGGTCCAGGGAGGCGGTCGCGCCGAGCAGGTGGGCGCTGCGGACAAGGACCCCGGCGAGGTCCTGGTCCGTGACCCGTACCCCGAGGATGTGCTTGCGTACGTGTCGGCCGGCGGCCAGCAGCACCGCGCTCCACGCGGCGGCGGCCAGGCGGGGACGCCACAGGTGCCGAACGGTCGAGGTACCGGCGGTGACCGGGCTGAGCAGCGCGCTGCGCCCCTGCCGCCAGGCCAGGTCGATCGTGGCTGCGTACTCTGCCTGGGCCGCCTGCGGCACACCGAGTCGGTGCACGGTGTAGCGACGACGTAGACCGGCGGTGACGGTTTCCTCCTCGACCGGGATGTCCAACCCGGCCAACAGGTGCCGCATCCGGTGGGCGGCGGAGGGCTGACTGAACTCGACCATCGGACGGGGGCCGGTGAAGGCCCGGTGGGTGGGTCGCTGACCGTACTGCATCACGGGGGAGAGTGCCGGCGCCGACGCACATCGGAGCAGACAGGCGGCTTCGAACGCGTCGACCAGCGTCGACCAGGCCAGCCGGGCCGATGGCGGGGCGCTGCCGGCTGTCGCACTGTTGCCGGGTGGCGCGGTGATCCGGGTGAAGGTCGCAGACATCGTACGCTCCAGGGATCGTTCGGGGGTTTCCCAAACGGTGCCGGTTGTCTGCGCGCGGCGGTACAGGTTCGAGCCAGACTTGAGGGAAATTTGCGGACCGGTGTCGGACCGGTGAACACACCACGGTCCGGCGGCGCGATGTCAGACGCGGGTTTCCCGCTGCACCCAGCCTAGGTAATCGGGGTTGCCAGCGGTGATCGGAGTGCAGATGACCTCTGCCACATCGTACGGATGCGCGGAACGCAGGTGCTGGATCAGCGCCTCGGACCGGTCCTCGGTCGTCTTGAACAGCACCAGCCACTCCTGGGCCTCCTGGACCTCGCCGTCCCACCAGTAGGTGCTGGTGATCGGCCCGACGACCTGGCCGCAGGCGGCGACCCGGGCCCGTACGGCGGACCGGGCGAGTTCGACCGCCGCCGGGTGCGAGTCGATGGTCGTGGAAACCTGCTGGTATCCGGCCATGTGCTGATCTCCTTCACCGGCGTGACTGGATTCGCTCACCGCGCCCTCGATGCCGACGTCGATTCTCCGACGTCAGGCAAGTGTGTCGTACCGACACCTGCGGGTCGGGTTGCCTCCGGTGGAGGCGGGCAGTGAAATCCTGCACAGGTCGGTTCTCCTGGATGACCGGGCGCGGTTACCGTGGCGTAACAAGTACCTTTGCGATCGTTAAGTCGAGCCCGGCGGCCGTGTGTCCGGCCGGTGGAAGGAGCCGTGATGGCCAACCTCGGACGCCCGCGCCGGTCCTGTCTGGCCGTGCCCGGGTCGAGCGTGAAGATGCTCGGCAAGGCCCAGGGACTCCCGGCCGACCAGGTCTTCCTGGACCTGGAGGACGCGGTGGCGCCGCTGGCCAAGCCGGACGCCCGCAAGAACATCGTCGCCGCGCTCAACGAGGGCGACTGGGCGGGTAAGACCCGGGTCGTACGGGTCAACGACCTGACCACCCCCTGGACCTACCAGGACGTCATCGCGGTGGTCGAGGGGGCCGGTGCCAACCTCGACTGCATCATGCTGCCCAAGGTGCAGACCGCCGCACACGTCGAGTGGCTGGACCTGACCCTCACCCAGTTGGAGAAGACACTCGGGCTTCCGGTCGGCCAGATCGGCATCGAGGCGCAGATCGAGAACGCCGCCGGGCTGGTCAACGTGGACGCGATCGCCGCCGCCTCGCCCCGGGTCGAGACGATCATCTTCGGCCCGGCCGACTTCATGGCCTCCATCAACATGAAGTCGCTGGTGGTGGGGGCGCTGATCCCCGACTATCCGGGCGATCCCTACCACTACATCCTGATGCGGATCCTGATGGCCGCCCGGATGCATGACAAGCAGGCGATCGACGGGCCGTTCCTGCAGATCCGCGACGTGGACGGGTTCCGCGAGGTGGCGAAGCGTTCGGCGGCGCTCGGCTTCGACGGGAAGTGGGTGCTGCACCCCGGCCAGATCGACGCGGCCAACGAGGTCTACTCGCCGGCGCAGGACGACTACGACCACGCCGAGATGATCCTCGACGCCTACCTGTACTACACCTCCGAGGCCGGTGGCCGGCTGGGCGCGGTGATGCTCGGTGACGAGATGATCGACGAGGCGTCCCGCAAGATGGCACTGGTCATCGCGGCCAAGGGGCGGGCCGCCGGAATGGCGCGTACCCGTACCTTCACCCCGCCGGAGTGAGCAGGGTTCGGTTGGTCCTCCGCTAGGACACGGTGTGTCGGGCTCGCTCGTCGAGGTGCTGGGAAACGCCCGACACACCGTGTCCTGACCGGTTGCTACGGCGCGCTCGGCAGGGAGGTCAGGAAGAGGGCGAAGAAGCCGACGTAGGCGAGCACGAAGAGCATCGTCAGTGCGGAGAGGCCCACCCCGATCCAGCCGGTCACCACACCCGCCACGGCCATGCCGTCGCCGTCCTCACCACTGCGTCGGATCTCCGCCCGGGCCCGGTTGCCGAGATAGACGGCGACCCCGCCGACCAGCGGACAGGCGATGATGCCGACCATCCCGACGATCATCGCGGTGATGGCCAGGTTGTTCGTCGGTCGTCGCAGGAGGTAGGGCGGTGGGTAGGGTGCCTGACCGGTCGGCCCCGGCCCGTACGGGTGTCGTGTCGGGTCGGATCGGTCGGGCCCGACATCCTCCTGGGTGACCGCAACCGGCCCGTCGACCGTCGGACCCTCGGGACCGCTGCCGGTATCCGGTGTGTCCATGTGTCCTCCCGCCGTCGTACGGGCTCAGTAGGTGGTGCCGGAGTCCATGGACGATCCAGCGTTGATGGCCCACACGATGAGGACCACGTAGAACGCGATTACGAGCAGGAACAGTCCGGTGAGGATCCAACCGACGATGATGCCCGCCAGCGCCAGGCCGTCACCGCCCTCGCCGCGCTCACGGATCTGCTTGCGGGCCACGTGCCCGAGGATCGCTCCGATGGGGGCGGTGATGCATGAGGCGAGACCGACCAGGGAGAGCACGAGTGCGGCGATCGCCATCCCGTTGGTTGGTGGAGCCGGTGTGTATCCGTACACGGGATAGGTCGGAACGGGCGGCGCGTCCATGCCTGACGACTTGCCGACCGGGTAGCCGGCGTCGGGGTAGGCCATCGTGGGTTGTGGGTCGGACCAGGACGGATCGCCGCCGGGCTGTTGCGGATAGGTCATGAGTGCTTCTCCGTCTGCGAGGGGTGCGCCGTCAGGGTAGTCGCTCGTTGCCAGCGGTACCGGCCCTGTTTCCTTCGCGTCGGGCGGTGCGTATTGCCCGTATCGGCCGGAGAAGGCAGGATCTTGGCATGGCATTCGACGCGCGCGCCGGTGACAGATCCGGCAGCCGGCCGCGACGGGACGCCACGCGCCCCGCGCTGGCCCGCCGGACCCGAACCGTCGCCCAGGGCCCGGTTCCAGTTGGGAGCGATGCTCCGGTCGTTGACGTGGAGCCGGTCACGATGCGACTGGACGGCCGGGTCGCGCTGGTCACCGGGGCCGGGAGCCCGGACGGCATCGGCTACGCCACCGCCCGCCGGCTGCGTGACCTCGGTGCTCGGGTGGCGATCGTCTCGACCACCCGTCGCATCCACGAGCGGGCGACCGAGTTGGGGGCGACCGGCTTTGTCGCCGACCTCACCGACGAGGCCGAGGTGGGCGCGTTGGCGGACGCCATCGCCGAGCAGCTCGGTGAGGTCGAGGTGCTGGTCAACAACGCCGGCCTGGCCAGCCGGGCGAGCCCGGAGGTGCTGCGGCCGGTCGCCCAGTTGACCTTCGACGAGTGGCATGCGGAGATCGACCGGAACCTGACCACGGCATTCCTGTGCAGCCGGGCGTTCATCGGTGGAATGGCCGAGCGTGGCTGGGGGCGGATCGTCAACCTCGCCGCCACCGCCGGACCGGTCAACGCGCTGCCCACCGAGGCGGCGTACGCGGCGGCCAAGGCGGGCGTCGTCGGTCTGACCCGGGCCCTGGCCATGGAGATGGTGGCCGACGGGGTCACGGTCAACGCGGTGGCCCCGGGCACGATCTACACGGCCGCCTCCACCATGGCCGAACTGAAACAGGGCCTGGGTACGCCGGTCGGGCGACCCGGTACGCCGGACGAGGTGGCTGCGGCGATCACGTTCCTGTGTTCACCGGCGGCGTCCTACATCACCGGTCAGATGCTGGTGGTTGACGGCGGCAACAGCGTTCGGGAGGCCCAGTTCCGCTAGGGCGGAGTTCCCGACCGTCCGCTAGGGCGGAGTTCCCGACCGGGCCGGTCGTCCCGGTGGCCGGCTGTCTCGGTAGGTCCCGTGGGCCGGCTGCCTCGGTAGATCCCGGTGACGGGCTGCCTCAGTAGGTCGTGCCGTTGTCCGACGTCGCCCAGATGACGAGAGCGACCCAGGAACAGCAGGCGATCAGGTACAGCGCGGTGAAGACGTAGCCGAGGATCAGGCCCCACAGGGCGAGCTGCTCGCCCTGTTCACCGCTCTGCCTGATCTGTTTGCGGGCGATGTGTCCGAGCACGATGCCGGCCGGGGCGAAGACGAACGCGAAGACCAGCGACAGGATCGCCATGACGTTGGTACCGGAACTCCGGCCCGGCCCGGACGGCGGATAACCGGGCGGCTGACCGTACTGGCCGTGACCTGGTGGGCCGTACTGCTCCTGACCGTACTGGCCGTGACCGTACTGGCCCGGGCCGGGCTGGTCGTACTGTCCGGGCTGGCCTGGGCCGGGCTGGCCGTACTGGCCATGCTGGGGGGCACCGGATTCGGGCGGCTGCCCGTACGGATCGGGCGGTCGGGTTGGCTCCTGAGGCTCATCCGGTTGCGGATAGTTCATGGCAGTTGCCCTCCTTTCCCGGACGCTACCGGTCGCGGTGAACCTTTTCACAGCGGATGCCAGGACTTGGCACCTTGGCGGCGCTCCCCGGCGCGACGATACTTAGCAAACGTTCAGTTACTTGTCAGTACGCTGCTGCGCAACCGACCGATGCGCGTGAATTCTCGGAGGCTGACATGGCCCGACTCGCCCAGACCCCAGGCCTGACCGATGTGCAGCGGTCGATCCTGGAGACCGTACGGGAGTTCGCCGACCGGGAGATCATCCCGAACGCGCAGCGGCTGGAGCACGCCGACGAGTACCCCTCGGACATCGTCGACGGCATGTGCGAGATGGGACTCTTCGGCCTCACCATCGACGAGGAGTACGGCGGCCTCGGTGAGTCGCTGTTGACCTACGCCCTGGTGGTGGAGGAACTGTCCCGGGGCTGGATGTCGGTCTCCGGGATCGTCAACACCCACTTCATCGTGGCGTACCTGATCTCCCGGCACGGTTCGGAGGAGCAGAAGCGGTCGCTGCTGCCCAGGATGGCCACCGGTGAGGTGCGTGGCGCGTTCTCCATGTCCGAGCCGGGCTGTGGCTCCGACGTCTCCGCCATCCGGTCCAAGGCCGTACGCACCGGTGACGACTTCGTCCTCGACGGGCAGAAGATGTGGCTGACCAACGGGGCGTACTCGTCGGTGGTGGCCACGCTGGTGCGTACCGACGTCGGCGCGGACTCGGTCTACGGCAACATGACCACGTTCCTGCTGGAGAAGAAGCCGGGCTTCGGTGAGACGGCACCCGGCCTGACCATTCCCGGCAAGATCGACAAGATGGGCTACAAGGGCGTCGAGACCACCGAGATGATCCTCGACGGGGTCACCGTGCCGTCGTCGGCCGTGCTCGGTGGCGTTGATGCGGGACTCGGCCGGGGCTTCTACCAGATGATGGACGGCATCGAGGTGGGACGGGTGAACGTCGCGGCCCGGGCCTGCGGCATCTCCATCCGAGCATTCGAACTCGCCGTGGCGTACGCGCAGCAGCGGCAGACCTTCGGGGCGCAGTTGACCAGGCACCAGGCCATCGCCTTCAAGCTGGCCGAGATGGGTACGAAGATCGAGGCCGCCCACGCCCTGATGGTCAACGCGGCCCGGCTCAAGGACTCGGGCGCCCGCAACGACGTCGAGGCCGGCATGGCCAAACTGCTGGCCTCCGAGTACTGCGCCGAGGTGGTCCAGGAGGCGTTCCGTATCCACGGTGGTTACGGCTACTCCAAGGAGTACGAGATCGAGCGGTTGATGCGGGAGGCTCCGTTCCTGCTCATCGGTGAGGGCACCTCGGAGATCCAGAAGACGATCATCTCCCGGGGCCTGCTCAAGGAGTACAAGCTCTGACCGACCGGCGGGCGACGGGCCGAAGCCGGGGTCGACGGGCCGAAACCGGCGGGTGACAGACCGAAGCCGAAGCCGGGGTCGACGGGCCGAAACAGATTGTGTAAGTCGACCGCTGTCACCGATGCCTGGGCCTGCCGGGCGAAGGTGCGGTGACGAACGGTTGCCTGAGGTGGGCGGTGGCCAACAGCGTGTGGCGGGAGCCGGCCTCGGCCAGCAGCGCCTGTCGGGTCACCCGGGCGATCTCCTGGTCGTCCTCGTACCGGTAGCCGACGTCCGGGTTGACCAGCTGCACCGCGTGGACCAGCACGTCGCCGGTGATCGCAATTTGCCGCCGGCCGCCCTCGACGAGCACGGACTGGTGACCCGGGGTGTGTCCGGGGGTGGGTACGACCCGCACCGTGGTGCTGCGGCAGCGGTCCGAACCACCGGAACCACCGACGAGTGGGGTTGCGCCGGACACCTCCCAGAGTCGACCGGCGCGGCGTAGCGGATCGACGAGATAGCGCAGCATGGCTTCGCCGCCACCGGCTTCCAGTGCCGCGATCTCGTCGTGCTGTAGTACGTACCGGGCGTTGGCGAACATCGGGACGCCGTCCGGGTGGACCGACCAGCCGACGTGGTCACTGTGGACATGGGTCAGTACGACCAGGTCGACGTCGTCGGTGTCGATGCCGGCGTCGATCAGCCGCTGCGGCAGGTGCCCGGGCACCGGTGCCCAACTCGACGCCGGGCTGCCTGCCGGACCCACGCCGGTGTCGACCAGAATGACCCGGCCGTTTGGGCGTCGGATCGCGTAGCAGCGGAAGTCCAGGTTCCACTGGTCGTCCGGCCCGAACGCGGCGGGATCCAGGCGCTCGGCCCGCTCCCAGTCGACGGGGGTCGCGGTGGGGAAGGCGACCTGCCGGGTGGTGAAGAAGGGACCGGACGCGTCGTACAGGGCAATGACGTCGAAGCCACCGACCGACCTGACGGCGGTGGTGGTACGGCTCCGACCGGTGCCGGCCGCAGCCGCAGCGGTCACCCTGCCGAGTTGGGTGGCACCGATGCCGAGCGCTGCGGCGGCCAGCAGGAACCTGCTGCGTTCGATTGGATGACCGTGGTTCATCTGCTCTCCTTCGTCCGGGGTCGCCGGAGCGGCCCGGGTTCGGGCCGTCGTCGGAGTACCGGCCGACGACGGCGTCGTTCGGTGCGGGCAAGTCGAGCAGGCCGTGCCGGTGCACGGCCAGCGATTCGAGAAAGTTCGAATACCGGGGGTGTTACTTGTGATCACGATCGGGCTCGATGCCGGCGGCCTGGCCAGATCGAGATTTGTCCTGTCCCGGCTCGCGGAGCTGACCAACGGCCTGGAGGTCCTGAGCCATCCGGAGCGGGCACCGTACGCCCATCGCTGGGTGGAGACGACCAGGCCGCAGGTCGACGTCGCGGATCTCGCGGTGCTGCTCGGGCTGGTGGACCATTCATCGTGGTACGTACCGGACTTCCTGGTCCCGATCGCGGGCGAGTACGCGCCCACGCTGGCCAGGGAACTCGACGCGGTCGCCACCGCACCGGCGGAGTTGGTGCGCTACCAGTTGCGGATGGCTTTTCGGATCGGCCCGCCACCACCGGACGCGTTGCGTCGAAGCGGTGCTGGTGCCGGCCGTGATCCCCGCGCCCCGCTGTCGTCCGCCGTCGCGGACGTGTTGGCGGCCGGGGAATCCGTATTGGCCGAGTGCGTCGCGGAACAGTTGGCGCGCTGCTGGCGACGCATCATGGCGGCATCCTGGCCGGCCATCCACCGGATCCTCGACGGGGACGTACGTCACCGTGCCGAGCGGGCCAGTCGGGTCGGGTTCGGCGGAATCGTCGACGGCCTACATCCCCAACTGGGCTGGGACGGCACGCGGCTGACGGTGCGGCGACCGGTCGACGTCAGTGTCGATACGACGTCCGGGGTCGTCCTGGTCCCGTCGGTGTTCCTGCCCAGTCCCGCCCTGTGGCTCGGGGCACCCGGCCAGGCCATGATCGGCTATCCGGCCCGCGGTAGGGGGAGGGTGTGGGCGATGCCGCAGGGACCGGCGGCCGGAACCGTTCTACTCGGACATCGTCGGGCCGCGCTGCTCGGCGATCTCGACACGCCACGTTCGACGACCGAACTCGCGGCCCGACACCGGCTCAGCCCGGCGACCGTCTCGTACCATCTCGCCCGGCTGCGGCAGGCCGGGCTCGTCACGCGGCGACAGTCCGGGCATGCCGTGCTCTATCAACGGACGGACCGGGTCGCCACGCTGCTGGCCGTGGTCGATCCCGAACCGGATTGATCAGGACAGCCGGGACAGGTTGCCAGCCGCCCGCTCGATCACCAGGCACCGGTCCTCGACGTAGTCGATGCCGGCCGCCTCGGCGATCCGACGTGCCTCGGGCGAGACGATGCCGAGTTGCAGCCACACCGCCGGCGCGCCTATCGCGACCGCGTCGCGGACCACCGCCACGGCGTCCTGCGCCGGCCGGAACACGTCGACGAGGTCGACCGGGTGCGGAATGTCGGCCAGTGAGCGGTAGACCTTCTCACCGAACAGTTCGTCGGCCTCCGGGTTGACCGGGATGATCCGCCAGCCGTACCGCTGCATCTGTTGCGGCACGCTGTACGCCGCCTTCGCGGGGTTACGGGACGCGCCGACCACGGCGATCACCCGCGCGTCGGCCAGGATCTGTCGAGGAGTCCGCACCTGGCGACTGTAACGCTGTTGCCGGGACTGCTTCCGCTGATGGGTGGTCTACAGCAGGGCCAACTGCTCGACACCGGCCCCCGGGTCCGACCGGCGGGTCGGGGCGAACCCGAGGGCCCGCGATTCTGCCGGCGAGGTCGGGACCTGGGGTGGGGCCGCCGGCTCGGGTCGGTTCAGCCCGTGTCGGCGGGCCGCCGTCCGGACCCGGGCGGACACCTCGTGCTGGTAGGCCTTGGGCAGGTAGGAGCCGGTGCCGAACAGTTGGCGGTAGCGCGGTAGCAGCGCGGGAAACTCGCGGGCGAGCCAGGCCGCGTACCACTCGTTGGCGCCCGGGCGCAGATGTAGTGGTAACGGGGTGACGCTGGTCGCCCCGGCGGCGGCGATGGCCGAGACGGTCGCCTCGATCGACTCGTCGGTGTCGGTGAGCCCCGGCAGGATCGGTGCCATCAGCACGCCGACCGGGAGGCCGGCGTCGGTGACCGCGCGGACCGCGTCCAGCCGACGTCGTGGGCTCGGGGTGCCGGGTTCGACCGAGCGCCACAAGGCCTCGTCGACGAAGCCGACGGAGAAGGAGACGCCGACCGCGGTCACCTCCGCAGCCCTACGGAGCAGGGGCAGATCGCGCAGGATCAGGGTGCCCTTGGTCAGGATCGAGAACGGGTTGGCGAAGTCGGTCAGCGCTCTGATGATCTCTGGCATGAGCTGGTAGCGGCCCTCGGCCCGCTGGTAGCAGTCCACATTGCTGCCCATGGCGATGTGACCGCCGCGCCACTTCGGCGCGGCCAACTCGCGCCGGATCAGTTGACCCGCGTTGACCTTGACGATCACCTTGCTGTCGAAGTCACGGCCCGGGTCCAGGTCGAGGTAGGTGTGCGTGTTACGGGCGAAGCAGTAGACACAGGCGTGGCTGCAGCCCCGGTACGGGTTGATCGTCCACTGGAACGGAACCCGTGACGTGCCCGGCACCCGGTTGATGATTGATTTGGCCTGCACCTCGTAGAAGGTCATGCCCGCAAAGCCCGGGGTGTCGAAGGTACGGGTGACCGCGCCAGGCAGCGCCAGCGGCAAGGGTGGAGCCGCTGGCGCTGCCTGATCGGGGACTCCCTGGTCGTGGGGAGCCGACAGGTTGTCCCAGCGCATGACAGGATTCGAACACGCGTACGAACCGCATGCAAGTTGGTTGTCGGGGTGTCGTGCCCCGACCGGACCCGCAACTGGATCCGGCTGGGCCCGCGACGAGTCCAGCCGGATCCGGGTGCAGCTCTGCCCGACGCTCAGCTCTGCCCGGCGAGCTGCTTCCGGACGTCGTCCATGTCCAGTGCCTGGACCTGGTCGATCAGCGACTCCAGTGCCGATTCCGGCAGGGCTCCGGGCTGGGCGAAGACGATGATGCCGTCCCGAACCGCCATGATCGTCGGGATGGAGCGGATGTCGAACTTGGCGGCGAGGGCCTGCTGCGCTTCGGTGTCCACCTTCCCGAAGACGATGTCCGGGTGCTTCTCCGACGAGCGTTCGTAGATCGGCGCGAACCGGACGCACGGCCCGCACCAGCTCGCCCAGAAGTCCACCAGGACGATGCCGTCCTGGCCGGTCACCTCGTCGAAGTTGGCCGTGGTCAGTTCAACGGTAGCCATTGATCTCTCCGATCGTCGTGAATGTCTACGCCTGAGAGAACCTGTTCGCCGGCTGGGGAATTCCCGCCGATCCGGGGCTGAAACGCCCAGCGTGAACCGCTCAAGATACCGCAGGTTCATTGATGGCGATCTGTGACTCTGGTCACCGGGGCGAGGTGTGGAGGCGGTAGCTGAGAGTGATGGGAGCGTTTCCAGGTCAACGTGAGTACCCGCCTGGCCTGCGCCGGACACTTCCCGCCTGACTAGGGGGAATCGCTCCCGTAACGATCAGTTACAAGAGCATTTACTTTTACGTTAAGTTACGTCACAAAGGAGTAACACTGGCTGATTTTCGGTGGCGGACCTCTTCTGCGGAGGGTTCCGTTCCGGCAGAATCTCTAGTCATCAGAGCGTGGACGGCGGGTGCCGGGGAGGGCCCCGCCGTTCACTGCGTCCGGCCTCCAATGCGCCCGGTTCTCGTTCGGTTCCTGCGGTGTGATGAATCGCCGCCAATCGCGCCCCCAATGTCGCCTTAATCTTCGGTAAGGCATGCTGTGGCGTACTTCATCGCCATCTGTCGAAGGGCACAACGATGCAGTTCGGGCGCTACTACGAGGAGTTCGAGGTCGGCGCGGTCTACCGGCACTGGCCGGGCAAGACCGTCACGGAGTACGACGACCACCTGTTCTGCCTGTTGACGATGAACCATCACCCGCTGCACATGGATGCCCATTACGCGGCGACCGCCAGTCAGTTCAAGCGCAACGTGGTGGTCGGCAACTACATCTACTCCCTTTTGCTCGGGATGTCCGTACCTGACGTCAGCGGTAGGGCGATCGCGAACCTGGAGGTCGAGTCGCTGCGTCACGTGGCACCCACGTTCCACGGCGACACCATCTACGGCGAGACCACGGTGCTGGACAAGCGGGAGTCCGCCTCGAAGCCGGACCGGGGCGTGGTGTCCGTCGAGACCAGGGGCTACAACCAGGACGGCACGCTGGTCTGCGTCTTCCGGCGCCGGGTGATGGTCCCGACCCGGGCGTACGCCGCCGCGGCGGTGCCCGACGGTGTCGATCCCGAGCGCCCCAGTTTTCCCGAGCCCCGATAGCTCCGATCCCCACTTCCGGGATTTGGGAGAATTGCTGGCACAACAGGGATTTCGTCCCCGCTCGACCCGGATGTGAAGGATCTCGTCCCGGCACCTGCCCGACGTTCGGGGCATATCCTGACGCCGGGAGGTTCCGATGAGCCATTCCGTCTCCGAAGATCCGCCCGCTGACGGCCGACGCCCCGGTCCACCGGCCGTGGCTGCCTTTCCAGCGGTCGAATGGCAGTTGCTCACCCAACTACCGGGACGGGTCGTCGTCGCCGTGGCATCGGTGGAGCCGGACCGTCCGGAGCGCACCGTGGCCGAGACGTTGGCGGGCCTGGACGGGATAGCAGCCGGCCGGGTCTTCGACAGCGAGCTGGTCCGAGCGGTGGCAACCGCGATCTACACCGAATCGGACGACGTCGACCAGGATCGCGACCGGCTCGCCAAAGACCTCGGTCGGCCGAACGAGGTCTTCGCCGCCTGTCGGGTGGTGGTTCGACTGCTTGCCGCGCGGGCCGATCCTGCCGATTCGGCCGCCTATCGGCAGTGGGTGCAGTCGGTGGCTGCCCGGGTCTGCCGGGCGGCCGGTGTCGACGCCGCCACGTTCGACGACGACCAGGTGACCCCCGGGGACCGGAGGTTCCTCGATGAGCTCGGGGTGGCGCTGGGCCTGGCCTGAGCTCCTCCGACCATGGGCCGTACCCTCTGCAGATCGTGGAGGACAACGAGGTCGGTGTGGGGCCGTGGCAGGGCGATCCGCCGACCGACCCACGGTACGACCCGGAACTTCTCGCCGACGGGGACCGGCGCAACGTGGTCGACCGTTACCGGTACTGGCTGCATGATGCGATCGTCGCCGACCTCGACCAGCGCCGGCATGCCTTCCATGTCGCGATCGAGAACTGGCAGCACGACTTCAACATCGGCACCGTGGTCCGCAATGCCAACGCCTTCCTCGCCGCCGAGGTGCACATCGTCGGCCGCCGGCGATGGAACCGGCGGGGCGCGATGGTGACGGACCGCTACCAACACGTACGGCACCACGAGACGATCGAGGCCTTCCTGGACTGGGCCCGCGCCGAGGGGCTGCCGATCGTGGGCATCGACAATCTTCCCGGTTCCCGCCCGATGGAGACCGTGACCCTGCCGAGACGCTGCGTACTGCTCTTCGGGCAGGAGGGGCCGGGTCTGTCCGAGCCGGCCCGGGCGGCCTGCGACGAGCTGTTCTCCATCGCCCAGTACGGCTCCACCCGTTCCATCAACGCCGGGGTGGCCAGTGGGATCGCGATGCACGCGTGGATCCGGGCCCATGCCGGTGCGCCGCCCGGGTAGCTCGGGTCCGGCGCAGGCCGTCACCCGGCGACCTCCCGGTGGAGCGGGGGGCGGGGCAACCCCTGAGCTGCGTGCCGGCAATAAGCCTTTTAGTCCTATTACTTGCTGAATCGCCCATTCGGTCGGGTCGCCGGCGTTCCACGGTCGACGGCATCCTGCTGACGAAGTTGGCGGATTGGCCGTGTCGGGCTCCGGTTCCACCCGAAAGAGCTGCCCTAAAAAGGCCGGTTCGCCGGACTGCGAGGCAGCGATCCGGGAACTGTGGTTCCTGTGGGATCCATGGTGATTCGTCCAAGGTCCGGCGGACCGGTCCGGCCCCCGGATCCGCTACACGCCGACCCTCGGCCGGCGCTGTTCCGGTACCTGCCCGACGGGATCGGCGGGAACACCCTCGGGCGGGTGCTGCTCTTTCGTCTGCCCGACGGGATTGGCGGGAACACCGTCGGGCGGGTGCTGCTCTTTCACCTGCCCGACGGGACCGGCGGGAATACCGTGGCGAGCGCCGTCGTGCGTATTGCCAGCGGTACGGGGGAATCCGGTCGCCGGGTGCGGATCCGTGTCCCCGGTCGTGGCCGGCCGGTCGGACGATCACCGACGTGCTCCGGTCCGGCGACGGGTCTGACGCCGTACGGGGTGCCGCCGGGGTCCACGCCGGGTCGGTGGCGGTCGGGGCAGGCCGGGCTGAGCCGGTGACGGTCGCCGAGGAGTTGGCGGTCGTCCCACGGGGTTCACTTCGTCGACGTCGTCCGCCCTGCTCCGGGTGCGCTGCTCGCGGGTACGGCGACCGGGCCCGACCAGGGGGACGCCGGGCCCGCCAGGCTCGCGAAGATCCACTTCGAAGGCCGACCAACTCCAATGTGGTCGGTAAAATCTCCGACAGACCGGAGTGCGTACGTCGGCGAGACTCGGGGAATGGGGCTCTATGCGATAGCCTGGCCAGCGAGCGCGGGTTGCCTCCTCAAGGGAGAGGTCGTGGTGCACGACCTGACCGAGTGGTTGCCACCCGAGCTTGTGTACGGTGCGCCCCCGCAGTACCCGCACGGGACGGCCTGACGGCCCGACGGTGTGGGTGGGAGCGCAGAGCAGTTGATTCACCAAACGACATTTGACTGATACTCTGGGTATTGCTGCGGTACGGGAGACGGCGCCGCACGGAGAGGATGGCCCGCAATGGTCAAGAAGTTCCTCACCTGGGGCGGAATCGCCTTCCTGATTTTCTTCATCGCGTTCAAGCCCAACTCTGCTGCTGACGTGTTCAAGTCGCTCGGCGGTGGCATCGTGGACATCGCGCAGGGCTTCGGCGAGTTCGTCACCAACCTCGTCGCCTAGCGTCCGATGGGTAATCCGTCCGGCGAACCCCCCGAGCCCGACGACGAAACCGAGCGCCGGCGCCGGGAGCGAGACACCGAACCTATCCCACGTACCCGGCCCGACGACGGGCCGGGTATCAGCGATGACCCCGACTACCCGAGCGGTTCGTCCTATTCGGACACCTCCGGGTACGCCTACGAGGAACGCCGCTCCGGAACCAGGGCATGGGTCCGGGACGACGACGACTTCGACCGTCCTCCGCAGATCTCCGAGGACGAGCTTGCCGGTCTGCGGGTCGACGCCTCCGGGATGCCGACCGGCACCCGGCGGGTGCTCCCCCTGGAGGACGAGCCGACCTCACTGGTGGCCCGCTACCTCTTCCCGACCGAGCGCTACCGAGGCGAGTGGAAGCGGCACTGGGTCCACCTCGCCACGCCGTTGCTGATCGGCATCGCCGCGACGTTCGTGCTCGGCTACCTGTCCGGGTTCCTGGCCGGCCAGGACGTGGGTGCGCTGACCTCGATCGCGGTGATCATCTGGTTCGGCGTGATGGGCTGGGTGGCCTGGAAGGTCGCCGACTGGTACTACGACCGGTTCATCCTGACCAACAAGCGGGTGATGGTGGTCAACGGCATCATCACCCGCCGGGTGGCGATGATGCCGCTGGCCCGGGTCACTGACATGAAGTACGAGCAGTCGCCGCTCGGTCGGGCCCTCAACTACGGCACCTTCGTACTGGAATCGGCGGGTCAGGAGCAGGCGTTGCGGGAGATCAAGCATCTTCCCAACCCGAACGAGCTCTACCTGCGGGTCGTCGAAGAGATGTACGAGCCGCAGGCCGTCGAAGCCCGCCTGGGCAAGGAGGCCGACGAGGCCAACGACGATGGGGCGTGAACTTCTGCCCGAACATCGGAGCAGCCTGCACCCTTCTGCTGAAGACCTTGTACACCCGTGATGACAACCTTTCAGGTGGTACGGCGGGTATGGGAGGTGGCAGGTGGCGGCCAGGAACGCCCTGGAAGAGGAGTTCCGCGAATTCGTTGTGGCCCGATCCGCCGCCCTGCTGCGTACCGCCTACCTGCTGGCGGGTGACTGGGCGACGGCCGAGGACCTGCTCCAGACCGCTCTCACCAAGACGTACCTGGCCTGGAAACGGTTAGGTGAGATCGAAGCGGTCGAACCGTACGCCCGGCGGGTCCTGGTCAACACCGCGACCAGTTGGTGGCGGCGGCGCTGGCACGGCGAGCGACCTACCGAGATGCTGCCGGAACTCGCCGGACCGGACCGGTTCGAAGAGCAGTTGGACCGCGATGTGCTGTGGCGGCACGTACGGGCGCTGCCCGTACGCCAGCGTGCCGTCCTGGTGCTGCGCTTCTACGAGGACATGTCCGAGGCGCAGACCGCAGCCCTGCTCAACATCTCGGTCGGCACGGTGAAGAGCCAGACCGCCCGGGCACTCAACACGTTACGTCGACGGCTCGGAGACGAGGCCGCCGCAGAAATCGGCCCACTCGCCGAGAAACGATCCCGTACCGGGACGATTCAGGCTGCCGGGCCGGCTCCTGCCGTTCCGGCCCGGCCCGGCGGGGTGGAATCGGCGCGTCCTGCGACAGCCGAGCCGGCCCGACCTGAGGCCACCGAGCCGTGCCCGGCGCCATCCCGGCTGCGCCCGGTGTTGCCGATGGCGTCAGCAGAGGGCAGATGACCGTGCGCGAGGATTCGCCATGGCTCACCGGATCCGGGCCGACCACTGAAGAGGCCGGCCGAACCGGGGTCGAGACGGACAACCAAAGCCCGACCCCCGGGCGTCCAATGACCGTGACGCCCGATGACATGGAACAGGCACTGCGGGACTGCCTCTCCCGGCAGGTCAGCGTGCCCCCGGTCACCGCCGACCTGGCCGGTGTGGCGGTGCATCGGGCCAATCGCATGCACCGGCGTCGTACGTTCGCCGGAGTGACCCTGGCAGCGGTGGTCACGATCGCCACGAGTGCCGGAATGGCGCAGTTCGGCGGCAGCCCACGCGAACCGGGCCCGGCCATCGTGGTCCTGGGTGATCCGTCCGGCCGTCCCGACTCTGCTGTCGCCGGGCCCACGCCGTCGGCGATGGTCAGCGGAGCCGCGATCAATGTCGGACCGCCATCGGTCGACCTGGTGGTCGGCACCGACCTGATCGTCAGTACCGGCGAGTCGATCGACCTGTCCGCGCTCGGCAGGGTCAGTCAGGCCAAGCGGGTGTCGGACGGCTGGTTGGTGATCAGCTCGGCGGAGCCGGTCGGCAAGAACCTCTGGTTCGTCCCCGAGGCCGGTTCGCCGAAGGCGATCCTCACCGGGGTCGACGTGGTGGTGCTGGCCTCGGACGGGCAGCGGATCGCCTGGCGGGACAAGTCCCAGATCTCGGCGGCGACGGTTGCGGGTGGTCAGCTGAGCACCATGGTCCAGGTAGGGGCATCGTCCGACACGGTGCCGGTCGGGTTCGTCGGTGTCGCGGTGCTGCTCGGCCGTACCGGTGACGCCGGCCTGGACGCCTACCGCCTCTGGTGGCCGTCCAGCCCGACGGCGGAACACGGAACCTGGAACCCGGCCGTCGCCGCGATCTACGGGATGACCTCGGGCGGGAACGCCGTGGTCGGGCAGTTGCTGACCGGGGCGTCCGCCCGGCCGTGCCTGGCGTTGCTCGACCCGGGACGAAACCTGGTCCCGGTCAAGACCGCGTGCCAGCCGCAGCTCGACGTCAGCACAGCGGGCACGGTGTCACCGGATGGCCGTTGGCTACTGGTCAACGGCATGGGCGGAGCCTCCGCAGGGCGCGCGGTCGTCATCGACCTGAACAGCGCGTTCGGAGCGGCACCGGCCGTACGGGCCGCCGGCCCCGCCATCTCCGGCGCCACCGTCTGGACCGACCCCGCCACGGCGGTCCACGTCGACGAACGCGGCGAGTCGGTACGGGTCGTCGCGGACAGGGCCGTGGTCGGTGCCGCCGACGGTGTGCAGCGATTCCCCGGCCCGGCCGTGGTGCCCGGCGACCAGGTGGTCCTGGTGACCCGGTGAGGCGTACCGACCGGGACGAGGTCCTCGACGCGGTAGCCTCGTGCCGGTGACTCAGCCCCCCAGCGTCCCAACCGGATCCGGCATCCGGATCGACCTGCACACGCATTCGACCGCCAGTGACGGGACACTCACCCCTGCGGAGCTGGTCCACGCGGCGGCTGGAGCGGGACTCGACGTCGTGGCCATCACCGATCATGACACCACCGCAGGCTGGGCACCTGCGGTCGAGGCGTTGCCACCCGGACTGACGCTGTTGCGTGGCGCCGAACTCTCCTGCCGGTGGTACGGCCAGCAGCCGTCGATTCCGCTGCACCTGCTGGCGTACCTGTTCGACCCGACGGAGCCCGAACTGGCCGCCGAACTGGCCCGGGTACGGCTGGCCCGCGAGGTCCGGGGGGAGCGGATCGTCGAGCGGCTTCGGGCCGACGGGATCGACGTGAGCTGGGACGAGATCCACACTGCTGCCGGTGGCGGCACGGTGGGCCGTCCACACATCGCACAGGCACTCATCCGGGCCGGTCTGGTCGCCACCACGACCGAGGCGTTCGCCCCCGAGTGGCTGGGCGAGCGCTACCGGCTGCCCAAGGACGACATCGACGTGTTCCACGCGGTCCGGCTGGTCCGGCAGGCCGGCGGCGTGCCGGTCTTCGCCCACCCGAGGGCCAGCCGCCGGGGTCGGATCGTGCCCGACGAGCTGATCGTGGAGTTGGCAGCGGCCGGGCTGGTCGGACTGGAGGCGGACCACGAGGACCATTCGCCGGCGGAACGCGAACACGTCCGGGCACTCGCCTCGGAGTTGGGCCTTCTGGTGACCGGTTCCTCGGACTTCCACGGCACCCACAAGACCGTCCGGTTGGGGGCGTACACCACCTCGACGGAGTCGTACGAGCGGATCGTGGCGGCGGCCAGCGGCGTGACGCCGGTCGCTTCACAGGGGGCCTGACCTGCGGCGCGGTTAACGTGATCGGGTGGATCTGAAGTTGTTCGGGGAGGTCTTCGTAACCCTGCTGGTCATCACCGACCCGCCGGGTATGGTGCCGATCTTCCTTGCCCTGACCGGGCCGCTGGCCGCCCGGGAGCGTAACCGTGCCGCATGGCAGGCGGTGGCGCTGGCGCTCGGGGTGATCGTGGTGTTCGCGGTGGCCGGCCGTACGCTGCTCGACTACCTCCACGTCGACCTGCCCGCCCTGCAGGCAGCCGGTGGGCTGCTGCTGGTGCTGGTCGCGCTGGAACTGCTCACCGGCAAGGCGGACGATCCCAACCAGCAGACGACCTCCAACATCGCCCTCGTACCGCTGGGCACGCCGTTGCTGGCCGGCCCCGGTGCGATCGTCGCCACCATGCTCTTCGTCCAGCAGGCGGAGGGCTGGGCCGACTATCTTTCGATCGCCGCAGCCATCGTCGCGGTGATGGTCGCAGTGTGGCTGGTGCTGCGCTTCTCCGGCGGCATCGTGAAGGTGCTCCGACCCGGTGGCATCGAGGTGCTCACCCGGATCGCCGGCCTGCTGCTGGCCGCGATCGCCGTGCAGCTCATCGCCGACGCGGTGGCTGCCTTCGTCACCGGCTACCTCAACCCGGCCTGACCAGCCGGCAGCGAGCCGGACCGGTCGAGCGGGGTGGTCCTCTGCCGGCTGCGGTGAAACCGGTCGAGCGGGGTGGCGGCCCGGTGGTGTCGGACCGGGATGGCAGGATCGGGCCGTGCGAAGGCCGACCTCTCCCGGCAACCCGACCCCACGAGCCGGCTCCGGGGCTCCCCGGGCCCGTTCCGGGACCCCGCGGGCCCGTTCCAGCCAGGCTGAACCCGAACAGTTGGGGTTCGAGGGCATGCCGGAACGGTTGTTCGTGTGCACCCCCAGCAAACTCGGTGCCTACGCGGACTGCCCACGTCGGTACCGCTACGCCTACGTCGACCGCCCGGCACCGCCGAAGGGGCCGCCCTGGGCGCACAACTCGCTCGGTTCCAGCGTGCACACCGCACTTCGTAACTGGTACGGGCTACCCGCCCAGCGTCGCCGTGCCGAGGCGCTGCCGATGCTGCTCAAGGGCACCTGGGTACGCGAGGGCTACCGCGACGACGCGCAGGAGCGGGCGGCGTTCGGCCGCGCACTACAGTGGCTCGAGTCCTATGTCGACACGCTGGAACCGGGGGACGAGCCGGTGGGCGTGGAGCGGGTCGTCGCGGCCAAGACGACGGTGCTGGCCTTCAACGGTCGGGCCGACCGGATCGACTCCCGGCCCGGCCCGGACGGGCCCGAGATCGTGATCGTCGACTACAAGACCGGCCGCGCCGGGCTGGACGCCGATGACGCCCGGGGCTCGCAGGCGCTCGCCCTCTATGCGTACGCAGCTGAGCGGGTGTTCCGCCGGCCCTGCCGTCGGGTGGAACTGCACCACCTGCCAACCGGCACCGTGGCGGCGTACGACCACACACCGGAGTCGCTGGCCCGCCAGGTCAGCCGGGCCGAGGACACGGCCCGTGACATCATCGCCGCCGAGAAGGCGGTAGCCGATGGAGCCGACCCGGACGAGGTGTTCCCGACGACGCCGGGCACCCTGTGTGCGTGGTGCGACTACCGGCGTACCTGCTCCGCCGGTGCGCAGGCGCCGGCCAGGGAGCCGTGGGCGGCCGTCGAACGTACGCTCAGTCCGCCGCAACCACCCGGGGAGGACTGAGCCGCACCGGCGGCCCGCCCGGCCCAGGGCCCGCCCGGGCTAAGCCGCCAGCGTGAGTCGGGCGGCGCGGGCCTTGGCCGCCCGGTACAACGGCCCCTCGAGGTAGCGCCGGGGAACTGCGCCCAGGGCCAGCCGCAGGGTCCGTACGCTCAGCTCTGCGGAGAGCGCCGTGGTGGGTAGGCCGAGCGTGCCGTACATCCGTCGGGCCCAGGCCGGTAGCAGCCCGAAGGCGGTGCCGGCGACGCCGAGGTACGCCAACCGCGCCGGCCCGAAGTCGAGGCTCAGCCGGAGGGGCAGGCTCAGCTTCCAGGGCACTGGCGGGGCGGTGAGGAACAGCGCCGTCTCCGCTGCGTCCCGGGTCATCCGCAGCTCGCTGCGGATCGTCCGGTAGTAGCTGTCCACCTCGTCTGCGGTGCCGGGCACGGTGGTCGGGTCGAGGCCGACCAGCGCTGCGGCTCGCCGCTGTTCGGTGTAGTAGCCGTCGATCTCCTCTCCGGTCAGGGCCAGGCCGGCCCGCTGGGCGGTGCTGACGAACGATTCGACCTCGGTCACATGCACCCAGCGCAGCAGGTCCGGATGGTCGATCCGGAACTGTTCCCCGGTGACCGGATCGGTGGCGCGCAGCCGGGCGTGCAGCGCCGTCAACCGGCGACCCGCCGCCTCAGCCTGTCGGGTGGTGCCGTAGATGGTGGTGCCCACGTATTTCGCAGTGCGGACCAGCCGGCCCCACGGATCGGCCTGGTAGCTGCTGTTCTGTGCCACCCCGGCCATCGCGCGTGGATGCAGGGCCTGGAGATAGAGCGAACGCAGGCCCGCGACGATCAGGATCGGCTCCTCGTGCACCTTCCAGGTGACCGAGTCAGGGCCGAAGAGCCCGAGGTCATCATCGTGGGAGTCCATCGCCCAAGGGTGCCACGGTCCGCCGGGTGTCGGTTGACGGGCGGGGGAGGGAGTACGGACCCTCAGATGTCGGCGGCGCGACGGGTCTGGCAGGCGGGGCACAACCCCCAGAAGGTCACCTCGGCCTCGTCGACGTAGAAGCCGTGCGCCGTGTTCGGGTCGAGGCAGGGGGCGCTGCCGACCGCGCAGTCGATGTCGGCTATCTCTCCACAGCCCCGGCAGACGACGTGATGGTGATTGTCACCGGCCCGGGCCTCGTAGCGGGCGGGGCTACCGGCGGGCTCGATCCGCCGGGACAACCCGGCCCGGGAGAGTGCGCCGAGAACGTCGTAGATCGCCTGCGTGGACACCGAGTCGAGTCGTTCGCGCACCCGTCGGGTGATCTCGTCGACCTCCAGGTGGCCCCCACCGGCCAGGATCTCCAGTACGGCGAGGCGCGGCCGGGTGACCCGTAGGCCTCTCGACCGGAGCAGCTCCTCGCCAGTTGACATGGAGCAATGAGAGCACGCTGACGGAACGTCAACAAGAAGAAGGCTCGACGTCGTGGCCTCGAACACAGCACAGGTTGCCCCGAACCGGGCTGAACCGTGCCGGCTCGGAGTGCGTGTATGGGTGAAGATTCGTGACTGTCGGCACGCTGCTGTACGCGGACAATCAGGGATCGTACGCTGGCAACCCGGCCAGCTGAGACAGGAGGTGTCGGTGTTCAAGGAGATCATGGGCCTTCCCGCGCACCCGATGCTGGTACACGCGGCGGTGGTGTTCGTGCCGCTGCTGGTACTGCTGGCGATCGGCTTCGCGGTCCTGCCCCGGTTACGCTCCCGGCTCGGCTGGGCGGCGGCGATCCTCGCCGTGGTTGCCCCGGCGTCAGCGCTGTTCGCCAAGGAGTCCGGCGAGGAACTGAAGAAGGTCCTCACCGAGAAGGGCTACCCGGCAGAGATCATCAATCAGGTGACCGAGCATCAGGAGTACGGCGACCTGATGTTCTGGTTCGCCCTCGGCCTCGGGGTGGCGACCGGTCTGATGATCTTCGCTGCCAGTGGGCACCCTCGGGCGCAGGCCCTGCCGAAGTGGGTGAACCTGGTGCTGGCCGGAATCGTCGTCGTGCTCGGGGTGGTCACCGCCGTCTACACCTACCTGACCGGGGACACCGGTGCCCAGGCCGTGTGGCAGGGCGTTCTGTAGCCGCAGGTTGCCGGGCTCAGAAGACGATTCGCGCGCAGAGCAGACAGATCACCACGATCAGTACGGCGCCGGCGATCAGCCCGATCCCGTACGTCACGGTACGGGCGCTTCGCTCCTGCTCCTCCAGGCCGGCCAGGTTCTGCGGTGGTAGCTGCCTCGGTGGCGGTGGCTGGATGTGCACGGGGGGCCGCCAGCCCGGCGGCGGTGGTGACGTCGGCGGGGGCCCCTGGTAGGCGGGTGGGGTCGGAGCGGCACGCTCCGGTGGGGGTGCCTCGGCCGGCTGGTCGGCTGGCCGGCGCCAGACGCTGTCGTCGGGGGTAGCACCGCTGGGCGTCGTCACGCCGACCGACGCTACCAACCAATGTCCGTACGGCCACTGACTGGCGCGCCTGGATCGTCGGATCGGCTAGGCTGGCTGCCGTGCAGCAGGTGGACAGGTCCGGACCGGGTCGTGACGACGATCGAGTGGTCGACTTCACCAGCGACCGGGCCGAATGGTTTCCGGAACAGTCGACGGACGACACCGACCGGGGCTGGGGCGAGCGTTCGAGTTCCAACGATGATCGGCTGCTGGCCGACCGTCCCCCGCACTGGGGCTGAGTCGTACGGCCGACGGCTGACGGACCGGAGCACCCGGACCGGGTCGACCGGATCAGGCCCGAACAATGATCATGAATCGGACGCCCTCCGGCATGCCAACCGCCCGTTGCGCCTGCTCTGGCGGAAGAGCTAGGTAGAGAGCGCTCGTTCCATCGGCTGCCGCCCCGCCCAGCACGTCGAGCACCAGCGCCCGGGACGCCACCAACGTCGGCTCGGGTGATCCGCCGGCACCGCCACCAGCGCTCGACACAGCCAACAGATCCACCCGGACGCCCGGACGCACGATGGTCAGCGCAGCCGGCTCGGCGAGGCGGACCGGCACCCCGACCGTGCCTGCGGGTACTGCCAACCGGCCCGGGGCCGCTGCCGGATCCTCCGACGTCGAATTCTCTGACGTCGAATTCTTTGACGCCGGATCCGGTGTCGTCCCGGACGGCCCGGTCGTCGGCTTCGAGGCGGGACACGACGACGGTGAAGGTTCCCGGGCGTAGAGGACGCCGGCCGCGAGGGCCAACAGTGCCGCGACCAGCGTCATCCGCAGCAACGCGGCCCCACGGGGCAGGACCGGCCATCGGGCGGGGCGCAGCGTCGGCTCCCGCTGTCGCTGCCTGCTTCCGAGCATCATGGCGGGCCTCCCTTACGGCCCGGCGACGTCACCTGGTGGGCGTCGTCCGGTGTGCAGGAGGCTAGGCAGCGCCCACCGGGTGCGCAGCCGTCATCGGCCGACCTGTGGACAACCCGTCGGCCTGTGGATAACTGCGGCTGTGTCGGGTCAGGCGGTTCCGCCGGACGAGGAGGTCGAAGGGGACGAGGAGGACGAGGAGGACGAGGACGTCGAGCTGCCGGTGCTGGCCGCCGCCTTCTCCTTCGTCGCCGATCCGCTGCTGGTACTGGCACCGCCGCCGGAGCCGCCGTTGCTGGACGAGGACGAGTCGCTGCCGCCCGAGGACGACTCCGACTTGGTCGAGGCGCTCTTGCTGCCGCCGGTGGACGTCTCCGCCCCGGCCGACCGCGAGTCGGTGCGGTAGAAACCGGACCCCTTGAAGACGATGCCGACGGAGTTGAACACCTTGCGAAGCCGGCCCTCGCACGACGGGCACTCGGTCAGCGGCTCGTCGGTGAAGGACTGCACTGCCTCCAACTGGTGTCCGCAAGCGGTGCAGGCGTACTGGTACGTGGGCACGGTCTCCTCCGGATCTTGCAAGCCTGTTGGCACTCGACGCATCCGAGTGCCAATGGTGCGTCATGGTTGCCCATTTCGTCCAACCGGGGCGGGTGCCGGCCCGGAGGTCAACCGGCTGGCAGCAGTCGTACCCCGTCGGCCGGCGTGATCACCGCCCGTACCCGCTGGTCGTGTGGCAGGGCGGGAACCTCATCGAGCAGCTCGCCGTCGTGCAGCAGCACCACGGTCGGTACGTCCGTGCCGACGCGGGCCAGGGCGCGGTCGTACGAGCCACCGCCGCGACCCAGCCGGACACCCCGGTCATCCACGGCGACGGCGGGCACCACGACCAGATCGGCGCTGGCGATCGCGGACAGCCCCAGCCGAGGGCCGACCGGTTCCCGCAACCCGCGCCCGGTGGTGACCAGGTCTCCGGGGGCGGAGTAGTCCGCCCAGTCCAGATCGAGATCCGCCCGCAGCACCGGCAGCAGCAACCGTGCGCCCGGCCCGAGTGTGGCCAGCAGCACGTCGGGCAGGTCGGGGCCGCCGGGCTCACTGCCGATCGGCACGTACCCGGTGACCCGGCGTGGGCGGATCCGGCGTACGAGATCGACCAGCCCGGCCTGGACGAGCGCCGCCGCCTCGGCCCGCTGCGCGGCCGGAAGCGAACGGCGGCGGGTGAGCACGGCGGCGCGCAGTTCGGCCTTGGCCGCGGCGACCACTTCCGCTTCATCCGAAAAATCCGGCACGTAACACTCCTGTGGCAACCCTGGTTAATTGACGAAGTTGTGTCAGCATCGCAGCATCGATGCGGAGCCCTCGGGGGGAAGAGTGACGCTGCGTGGACGGTTGACCACCGCCTTCCTCGTCGTCGTGCTCGGTCCCGTCCTGCTCGGTGCGATCTTCGTCAGCGGCACCCTCACGACGGTCAACCGGCACCGGTCGGAGGAGCAGCTCAATCTAGCGGCCAACGCGGTCCGTACCTCGGTCGGCGCACTGTGCCGGCAGCTACGTGCGGCGGCCGAAGCCGTCGCGGTCGTCACCGAGCCGACCGCGCGGGCCGGCATCGCCGGCCAGGTCGTCGCCCGAGGGCTGGCCGCCGGAGTGCTCATCACCGACGACCGGGGCGAGACCGCCCACCAGACCCTCGGTGCGCCGCCGCTGCCCTGGGCCGACTGCGCCGCCGCCGATCCCGGACACCAACCGGTGTCCGCCCTCGCGGTGTGGGTCGAACTACGTGACGACGGCGGAGCCGTGATCGGCTCGGTGGCCGCAGCCCAGTTGATCGACGCCGCGTTCCTGACCCGGCTTGCCGCAGCCATCGGCGTCGCCGTCACCCTGCTCAGCGACGTGGGTACGGCCGGCGGCCCGGTCACCAGCACCGAGTCGCCCGGCGTACGTGACTCCGTGGTCGCCGCAGCCGGCCGGGTCCACGGGGACGGCATCGTCGAGACCGAGAGCGGCCGGTACGTCCGACGGGTCGGTCAGGCCCCGGGGCAGCCGCTGCCGCTGGTGCTGTCCGTGCAGAGCGGCCAGGCGCAGGGCCGCTACCTTCTGCTCGTCGCGACCGTGCTGCTGGCCGGGATCCTGGCGGTGCTGGCCGCCTGGCGGCTGGCCCGGGTCACCACCCGGCCACTGGCCGAACTGGCCACCGCCGTGGCCCGGGTCGCCGCCGGAGACCTGACGGCCCGGGCACCCGTCCACGCCCCGGACGAGATAGGCCGGCTGGCCAGCACCTTCAACCGGATGACCCGGGAGACCCAGGCCTACGTCCAGGCGCTCACCACCAGCCGTGACCAGCTCCGTGGCCACCTGGCCGTCCTCGGTGACACCCTCTCCAGCACCCACGACCTGCACCGGATCCTTCAGGTGATCCTGCAGACCGCACTGGCCGCGACCGGTGCCCGGGCCGGCGTGGTGCTACTGCTCGACCAAACCACCGGCACGCTCGTCGGCCAGTGTGCCGAGGGACTCGACGAGCGCTGGCCGGCCCGTACGGAATCACCCGACCGGGGTACCGGGTCACCGGACGCGGGTACCGGGTCACCGGACGGCAGTACGGGGTCACCGGACGGCAGTACGGCGACGCCATCGGCCGGCGTCCCGTCGTCGGCCGGTACCCAGCTGTCAGCCGGCATCCCGGCGTCAACCGGCGGCCCGGCGTCAACCGTTACGCCGGCCGGTGGCGAACCGTCGACCGGCGTCGATCCGACCGCACTGCGCATCCCGTTGGGGGTCGGACTGCTCGGCCTGGTCGCCGCCACCGGCGAGCCGCAGCGGGGTCGGGTGCACCCCGATGGCAGCCCACTGTCCGGATTCGAGCCGCGCTGTGAGACCTATGTGGCCGTACCCTTCTCCGCCCCGGCCGGCGGGAGCGACCTGCCCTTCGTCGCACCGCTGCCCCGCTCGGGTGGCGGTGCTCCGGGGCCGACGGCCCCGGTCGCGGCGCTCGGCGTACTGGCCCTCTACGACCGGCTGGGCTCGGACGAGTTCGACGACACCGACCTGGTCACCCTGCGTACGTTCGCCGGTCATGCGGCGGTGGCCGTCGACAACGTACGGGTGCACGAGGAGGCGCAGCGGCTCTCCCTGACCGATCCGCTGACCGGCCTGTGGAACTACCGCTACCTGAAGGAGTCGATCCGGCGGGAGGTCGAACGGGCCAGCCGGTTCGGCCGCATGCTCAGCGTCCTCGCCCTCGACCTGGACCGGTTCAAGGAGGTCAACGACACGTACGGGCATGCCGCCGGGGATGCCGTGCTGGCCGAGTTCGCCCGGCGGGTACGGGGGGCGCTGCGCGAGGTCGACCTCGCCTTCCGGCAGGGCGGTGAGGAGTTCGTGGTGTTGCTGCCGGAGACCGATTCGCGGGGGGCCGCCACCGTCGCCGAACGCCTCGGCGCGGCCGTCCGGGACACCCCGATCGCGGTCGAACCGCACCCCGGAGCCAGCAAGGCTGCTGCCCGGTCCCGCATTCCGGTCACTGTCTCCATTGGCATAGCTGTCTTCCCCGACCACGCGACGACCGGAGCGCAGGTGCTCGACGCGGCCGACGACGCGCTGTACGCAGCCAAGGCGGCTGGTCGGGACACCTATCGGGTGGCGGTTGCCGGCCGGCGTCCGGTGGGCGAGGAGATCCCGGTCCCGGCCGGTGCCGCGACGCCCGACGACGGGTTGCCCTGGGCGGGCAAACCCCCTGGTGATCGCCCGGGCGGCGCGTCTTCCGGGCCACACCCGCCACGACAGAGCCGTGGCCGATAGTCTCGCGACATGTCGGATGCCTCAACGACCCAAGCCATGTCCACCTCGACGGCTGGGCGGCGGGCGGTGAAGGCGGTCATCCCGGCCGCTGGCCTCGCTACCCGGTTCCTGCCCGCCACCAAGGCCGTACCCAAAGAGCTGCTGCCGGTGGTCGACCGGCCGGTGTTGCAGTACATCATCGAAGAGGCTGCGGCGGCGGGCATCGGTGACGTACTCCTCGTCACCGGCCGTGGAAAGACTTCGATGGTCGACCACTTCGACCGGCAGCCCTACCTCGAAGCCAGACTGGAGGAGAAGGGGGACACCGAGCGGCTGGCCGCCATCCGCCGGCCCAGCGAACTGGCCGAGATCTACACCTGCCGGCAGGCTGAACCGCTCGGTCTGGGGCATGCCGTGTCGTACGCCGAGTCGCACGTGGGCGACGAGCCGTTCGCGGTGCTGCTCGGTGACGAGTTCGTCGACCTGTCCGAGCCGCTGCTACCGGCCATGCTCGACATCCAGGCCCGTACGGGGGGCATCGTGCTGGCCTTCCTGGAGGTCGCGCCGGAGGAGACCAAGCGGTACGGCATCGCGTCGGTGGCACCGTCCGGAGACGGGCTCACCGATCTCGGCGAGGTGGTGAAGGTTACCGGGCTGGTGGAGAAGCCGGCACCCGCCGATGCGCCGAGCAACCTTGCCGTGATCGGCCGGTACGTGCTGCCCGCCCGGATCTTCGACGCGATCAGGCGGACCGGTCCGGGCAGCGGTGGCGAGATCCAACTCACCGACGCCATGGGGCTGCTGCTGGAGGAGGGCGTGCCGGTGCACGGCATCGTCTACCGGGGTACCCGTTACGACACCGGCATGCCGCTGGGGTACCTACAGGCCGTCGTACAGATCGCCTGCCAGCGTGAGGATCTCGGCGCGGAGTTCCGTAAGTGGCTGGGCGAGTTCGTCGGCTCCCTCTCGGGGCCCAGTACATGATCGTCCTCAGGGCCCAGTGCGCGATCGGGCAGAGCGCGAACCCACCTTCGACGGTCACAACGACACCGGTTCGGGTGAGGTGACGGTGTGACAGCCACGGCCGATGCCGAGGCGGCCGCCAACGAGTTGATGCCGCTCGCCGACTACCTGGGCAGTGTGCTGCGCAGGTTACGCGCGCTGCCCCCGCTCGACCTCGACCTGACCCAGGCGTACGGCAACGTGCTTGCCGAGGACATCGTCGCGCCGCACTCCTATCCGGCCTTCGACCAGGCCGCGATAGACGGGTACGCGGCCCGCTGGGAGGACATTTCCGGTGCCGGGCGGGGCGGTTACGCCCCGGCCGCCACCGCCGCCTATGGGCCGGACCGTCGGGGCGGACCACAGCCGGTGCGCCTCAATGTGGTCGGTGACCTGGGCGCGGCCAGTTGGCGGCCGGTCCGGCTGACTCCCGGCTGCTGCTTCTCGGTGGCGGCCGGCGCGCCGCTGCCGCTGGCCGCCGACGTCGTGGTGCCGGTGGAGTGGACCGACCAGGGCATGGCCGCCGTGGAGATCTTCCGCACGCCCAAACGCGGGTACGGCGTGCGCCGGGCCGGCGAGGAGCTGCCCTCGGGCACCCTGCTGGCCCGATCCGGCACGTACGTGTCACCGGCGCTGGTCGCCGTCTTCGCCGCGACCGGTATCGGCCATGTCGTGGTACGCCCCAGCCCCCGGGTGGTGATCGTGGCGACCGGCGACGAGCTGGTCGACGTCGGTCGAGCCAGCCAGCCCGGTCAGATCGTCGATGCAAACTCCCACGCGCTCACCGCAGCCGCCGCCGAGGTGGGGGCGGTGGCCTACCGGATCGGCATCTGTGACGACGACCCCGAGGGGCTGCGGGGGCTCCTTGAGGACCAGACGTTGCGGGCCGACCTCATCATCACCACCGGTGGTACCGGCACCGGTCCCGGTGACATGGTGCGACGCATCCTGTCCCGTCGCGACGGTGGCCGGGCCGGGCCGGTGTCCTTCACCGAGGTCGCGCTCTACCCGGGGACCTCGCTCGGTTTCGGTACGGTCGGCGCGGAGGAGGTACCGGTCGTGTGCCTGCCCGGCGAGCCCGGTGCCGCGTTGATCGGTTTCGAGGTGCTGGCCCGCCCGGCGATCCAGTTGCTGGCCGGTGCCGAACCGTTCCGGCCGAGCGTGCGGGCGCATCTGTTGGAGACGGTGCGTTCACCGGTCGGACTTCGCGAATTCCGGCCGGCCCACGTCGCCGAGCGGCGTGGCGGTGGCTATACGGTGCAGCCGCTCAGCGGTGGACCGTACACACTGTCCGGGTTGGCGGAGGCCAACGGGCTGCTGGTCCTCGGCGAGCGGGTGACCACGGCGACAGCGGGATCCACCGTGGATGTTCTACTGCTGGACCGGCGCCGGTGATCTGGACCGGCCGGCTCAGCGCGGGAAGGCGGCACGATGAGACTCGGTGACCCGGTCGGTTGGCCGGTGGTGCTGACCGACGGGCCAGTTCTGTTGCGTCCGTACCGACGGTCCGACGCGGTGGCCTGGTCGGAGGTCCGGCGGGCCAACCGGGCCTGGCTGGCCCCCTGGGAGTCGTCGCCGGCTGGTCGCTGGGAGGACGTGAACTCGCCGGCCGCGTTCCGCTACGTCTACCGTGACCAGCGCCGGTCGGCCCGGCGTGGGGAGAGCATGCCGTTCGCGGTGTGCCTGCGCGAGGACGGTCAGGAGCGGCTGGTCGGTCACCTCAACCTCGGCAACATCGTGCGGCGGGCGTTCTGTTCGGCGTACGTCGGTTACTGGGTCGACGGTCGGGTGGCCGGTCGCGGGATCATCCCCACCGCGATGGCGCTGGCGGTCGACTACGCCTTCGGGCCGGTTGGCCTGCACCGGATAGAAGTGAACATTCGGCCAGAGAACGGACCTTCTCGGCGAGTCGTGGAGAAACTGGGCTTCCGGGAAGAGGCATACCACCCCCGGTACATGCACATCGACGGCGCCTGGCGCGATCACATCGGATACGCGATGACCAGCGAGGAAATCGCTCCCGAAGGCGGCCTGCTGGCTCGCTGGCACCGGCTGCGGGCCACCGCCGCTTGATCTTTCTGCCGGTCCGTGGTCGGCGCGGCGCACGATTTTCCTGGTTGAGGGCCCGTAACCTCAAGTAACTGGAAGGTACGGCAACCAACCGAGCCGCCGCGATCTGCATGATCAGCGATCACTGCGCGAAGGTCTTCCGGGGTCGGTCGGTTGCCCGATTTGGGTGACGGGAGGGGTGAGGGTGCCGACCTCGGTGCTCCTCGCCGTCCTCGCCGCAGCCGGTCTGCTCGCCCTCGCGCCGGCGCTGGTTCGTCGGTACGACGCCACCGAGCGGCTGGCGGCGGAGCGGGCGCAGTCGACGGCGCGGGTGCTACAGCGCCGCCGTCGACGTCGTACCGTGCCCGGCCGGAAGCCGGTGAACCCGTCCCGTCGCGTGGTGACCCGCTGGACCGACGGATCGTCCCCGTTGTCCGGGAGTAGCCCGCCGGTCTCCGGTGCGCCGGTCTCCGGGGCACCCGCCCCGAGATCGCGGTCCAGGGGCACGGCCAGCGGTCGACGGCCCGGTCGGCTTCGCCTGGTGTCCGGGATTACCTCCCGGGCCCGCCGCCGTCCACGCCTCTACCGTCAGGCCCCGGCGGTCTACCGGCGACGACGGGTCTTCGCCGCGCTGCTGCTGCTCAACATCGTCGAGTTGATCGGTGTGGCGGTGGTCGGTCCAGGGTTCTGGATCAGCTTCTCGGTCACCGTGACGCTGTTGGCCGTGTACGTCGTACATCTGCGCGCGCGGGCCATCGCCGAGCGCCGCCGTCGGCGGGCGCGGGCCCGGGAGGCGGCCTGGCTGGCCGCCCGTCAGG
>NZ_JBHTMP010000021.1:0-93589 GCF_042679305.1 Micromonospora sonneratiae
CGCGTCCGCGACCGGGGTCTTCGCGTCCGGCGAGCGGGTCTCCGCCGTACGGATCTGCGGCGACTTGGCGTCCGGGCCCTTGACGTCCGGGGCGGGGGTGCCGGTCGCGGCGGCCGGGCGGGTGGTGGCCGGCGGCGGCACGTCGGCCGCGCCCTTGCCCTTGATCGGGGTGCTCGGGTCGAACCCGGCCACGGAGATTCCGTGCTGGTCGGCGAGGCGCACACCGCGCAACGTCGAGTCACCGGCCGGCCCGTCGGCGACCGCGCCCTCGCGGGTGTCGGCAAAGCCGGCGAGTTGCAGTGCCATCTCCTTCAGCGTGCACAGCCGGGCACCCCGGGTGGGCATCGGCCGACCGCCGGTCTGCAACTCCTTGACCACGCCGAGCGCGGTCTCCGGCTCGACCTTGTCGAAGAAGTCGTAGTTGACCGTCATGACCGGGCCGTAGTCACACGCGGCCAGGCACTCGGCGTGTTCCAGGGTGATGCTGCCGTCGGCGGTGGTCTCTTCGTGCCCGACACCCAGGTACTCGGAGAGGGCGTCGTAGACGTCCTGCCCGCCGAGCGAGTTGCACATGGTGTTGGTGCAGACGCTGACCAGGAAGTCGCCGGTCGGCCGCCGCTTGTACATGGTGTAGAAGGTGGCTACCGCGCCGACCTGGGCCTTGTTGAGCCCGAGCACCTCGGCGCAGAACTCGACCCCGGCGGGCGAGACGTAGCCCTCCTCCGACTGCACCAGGTGCAGCATCGGCAGCAACGCCGACCGCGACCGGTCGGCCGGGTAACGGGCGATGATCTCCTGCGCCCGCTCGCGCGTCTCCTGGCTGAACACAAAACGCTCGCTCTCCGCGCCCACGCTCATCGGTCACACCCGCCCATCACCGGGTCCAGTGAAGCCCCGCCGGCGATCACGTCGGCCAGCAGTGCGCCTTCGGCCATCGCAGGAACCGCCTGCAGGTTGACGAAGCTCGGCTCGCGGTAGTGCACCCGGTACGGACGCGTTCCACCGTCGGAGACCGCGTGCACGCCCAACTCGCCGCGCGGGGCCTCGATGCCGACGTAGACCTGGCCGGGCGGCACCCGGAAACCTTCGGTGACCAGCTTGAAGTGATGGATCAGCGACTCCATCGACTGGCCCATGATCTTGGCGACGTGTTCCAGCGAGTTGCCCATGCCGTCCACGCCGATGGCCAGCTGCGCCGGCCAGGCGATCTTCTTGTCGGACACCATGATCCGGCCGGGCCGGAGCCGGTCGACCGCCTGCCGCACGATCTTCATCGACTCGCGGATCTCCGCCATCCGGACCAGGTAGCGGCCCCACACGTCGGCGGTGTCCGCGGTCGGTACGTCGAACTCGTAGTTCTCGTAGCCGCAGTACGGGTTGGTCTTGCGCAGGTCCCAGGCCAGGCCCGCCGACCGCAGCACCGGGCCGGTGATGCCGAGGGAGAGGCACCCGGTCACGTCCAGCACCGCGACCCCCTGGGTGCGCTGCTTCCAGATGAGCTGCCCGCTGAGCATGTCCTCGTACTCCGCCAGCCGCTTCGGCAGGTAGTCGAGGAACTCGTCGATCTTCTTGATCGCCTCGTCGGGCACGTCCTGGGCGACGCCGCCGGGACGGACGTACGCCATGTTCATCCGCAGCCCGGAGCAGAGCTCGAAGATGTCCAGGACGTACTCGCGCTCCCGGAATCCGTACAGCATCAACGAGATCGCGCCGAGTTCCATACCGGTGGTGGCGATCCAGACCAGGTGCGAGGAGATCCGGTTGAGCTCCATCATCAGCACCCGGATCGTGGTGGCCCGATCAGGGATCTCGTCCGTGATGCCGAGCAGCTTCTCCACTGCCAGCGCGTACGCCGTCTCGTTGAAGATCGGCGCCAGGTAGTCCATCCTGGTGACGAAGGTGGTGCCCTGTACCCAGGTGCGGTATTCGAGGTTCTTCTCGATGCCGGTGTGCAGGTAGCCCACGACCGGCCGGCACTCCCGGACGGTCTCGCCCTCCAGCTCGATCACCAGTCGCAGCACGCCGTGGGTCGACGGGTGCTGCGGACCCATGTTGACGACGATCCGCTCGTCGTTGATCGGGTCGATGTCGGCAACGACGGTCTCCCAGTCACCGCCGGTGACGGTGAAGACCTTGCCTTCGGTGGTCTCTCGTTCCGTCGCGTAGCCAGGGGTGGTCATTGGTAGGACCTCCGTTGGTCTGGAGGGGGAATCTGAGCGCCCTTGTACTCGACCGGAATACCGCCGAGTGGGTAGTCCTTGCGTTGCGGGTGGCCCTCCCAGTCGTCCGGCATGAGGATCCGGGTCAGACCGGGGTGGCCGTCGAAGATGACGCCGAACATGTCGTACGTCTCCCGCTCCTGCCAGTCGGCGGTGGGGTAGACGGACGTGACGCTGGGCACGTGCGGGTCGGCTGCGGTAACCGCGACCTCCAGCCGCACCCATCGCCGGTAGGTCATCGACGTGAGCTGGTAGACCACGTGCAGCCGCCGCTCGTCGGTGCCGAGGTAGTCCACGCCGGACACCGAGCTGCACAGCTCGAAGCGCAGCGACTCGTCGTCGCGCATGATCCGGCAGACCTCGAGGATCTTCTCGCGCCGGATGTGCAGGGTCATCTCACCCCGGTCGATGACGACCTTCTCGATGGCCTCGGCGAACCCGGGGTACGCCTCCTCCAGCGCGTCGCGGACCTCGTCGAAGTAGCCGCCGTACGGTCGTGGGCTGTCCACGACGGGTACCGACCGCCGCTTCAGGCCACCGAAGCCGGAGGTGTCGCCGGTGCCCTGGATGCCGAACATGCCCCGGCCGGCCGGACTGGCCGGCGGGAACTCGGCGGGTGCGCCGCTGGTCGCGCCGACCGGCGGCGCGGCGACGGGTACGCCGCCGCCGGGCTTCTCACTGGGCGCGGGTGAGGGAGAGGTCATTTGTTGCCCCCGAGCTTCAGGTGGTTCTGCGCCTTCATCCAGTTCTCGATGCGCAACTGCTCCTCGCGGCCCTCGCGGACCGCCTCTTCCCACTGAGCACGCCGGACCTTGTCGACCCGGTAGGAGGAGGGCATCGCACCGGGTGCGACGACGGGCACGTCACCGCGCTCGCGGCGGGCCTCGAGCATCTTGCGGCCGTTGGGGCCGAGCGGCTGGGCCATCACCTTCTCGCGCATCTTGAGGATGGCGTCGATGAGCATCTCGGGCCGTGGCGGGCAGCCGGGCAGGTAGATGTCCACCGGCACGATGTGGTCCACGCCCTGCACGATGGCGTAGTTGTTGAACATGCCGCCGGAGGAGGCGCAGACGCCCATCGAGATGACCGAGCGGGGCTCGGGCATCTGGTCGTAGATCTGGCGCACGACCGGGGCCATCTTCTGGCTCACCCGACCGGCGACGATCATCAGGTCGGCCTGACGGGGCGAGGCGCGGAACACCTCCATGCCCCACCGGCCCAGGTCGTAGTGCGGGGTGCCGGCGGCCATCATCTCGATCGCGCAGCAGGCGAGACCGAAGGTCGCACCCCAGAACGACGACTTACGTGCCCAGTTGGAGAGCTTCTCGACCGAGGTGAGCAGGATGCCGCTCGGCAGCTTCTCTTCGATACCCATGACGAAACCTCAGTCCCAGTCCAGCCCGCCACGCCGCCACACATAGGCGTACGCGATGAACACCGTGACGATGAACAGCACCATCTCGACGAACCCGAAGAGGCCGAGCATGTCGAACGACACGGCCCACGGGTAGAGGAAGATGATCTCGATGTCGAAGACGATGAAGAGCATGGCCGTCAGGTAGAACTTGATCGGGAACCGACCGCCGCCGATCGGCATCGGCGACGGCTCGATGCCACACTCGTACGCCGCGAGCTTCGCCCGGTTGGCCCGTTTGGGGCCGACAATGGGCGCAATCGCCACGGAGAAGAGAGCAAAGAGTGCGCCCAGGATCAACAGACCCACGATGGGCACCCACATGGAGAGTGACATCTCCTCCTGCCGTCCTTTCCTGTCCGGCCAACCACCAGTCCAACGTATTCACTTCTTCGCCAACACCCTCGGAAGGGTGCTGCGAATCACACAGAGTGACGGGATGACCACTCAAACACTGGGCGCCACCCTGGTCATCGCGTTGATGATCCGGTCCATCGCGTCACCGCCGCGCGGGTCGGTAAGGTTGGCCAGCAGCTTAAGGACGAACCGCATCAGCAGCGGACGCGGCATGCCGTGCTTGGTGGCGATCCGCATGATCTGCGGATTGCCGATGAGCTTCACGAAGATCCCGCCGAGCCGGTAGTAGCCGCCGTAGCGGGCCTTCAGCTCGGTCGGGTAGTGCGCCAGCGCCCGCTCCCGGTCCATCCCGGCCGGTCGCGCCAGCGCCTGCACCACCACCTCGGCGGCCAACTCGCCGGACTCCATGGCGTAGGCGATGCCCTCCCCGTTGAACGGGTTGACCATGCCGCCGGAGTCGCCGACCAGCAGCACGCCCCGGGTGTAGTGCGGAACCCGGTTGAACCCCATGGGCAGGGCCGCGCCGAGGATCGGACCGTCGGCGTTGGCGCTGTCGTTCAGCCCCCAGTCCGCCGGGGTGTTGTCGAGCCAGTCGGTGAGCAGTCGGCGGTAGTTGGTCTTGCCGAACGCCGACGAGGAGTTGAGCACGCCGAGCCCGACGTTGACCCGGCCGTCGCCCATGCCGAAGATCCAGCCGTAACCCGGCAGCAGCTTGTCGGCACTCTCCCGGCTGCGCAACTCCAGCCACGACTCCAGGTAGTCGTCGTCGTGCCGGGCCGGGGACCGGTAGTAGCGGCGTACCGCCACCCCGATCGGCCGGTCCTCGCGCTTGGCCAGCCCGAGCGCCAACGGGAAGCGGCCGGAGACCCCGTCGGCCGCGATCATCAGCGGCGCATGGAAGGTCGCCGGCTCCTTGCCGGGGCCGACCTCGGCGGTGACGCCGATCGCCCGGCCGTGGCCATCGAGCACCGGGCCGGTGACGTTCACGCCGGTCCGCAGGTCCACGCCGGCCTCGACCGCCCGCTTGGCCAGCATGTCGTCGAAGTCGAGCCGGGTGCGGACCAGTCCGTAGTTGGGGAAGCTGGCCAGCTCGGGCCAGTCGAGTTCGAGGCGTACGCCGCCGCCGATGACCCGCAGTCCCTTGTTGTGCAGCCAGCCGGCCTCGGGCGAAGTGTCGATACCGAGCTTGACGAGTTGCTTGACCGCGCGGGGGGTGAGGCCGTCGCCGCAGACCTTCTCCCGTGGGAACTCGGTCTTCTCCAGCAGGAGGACTCGCAACCCGTGGTGGGCGAGGTGGTAGGCGGTGGTGGAGCCACCCGGCCCAGCACCTACGACGATGACATCCGCGTCGTTCTCGACGGCGGTCATCTGCGCCTCCCTCGACCTCCGAGTGCTCGTGAAATGCTTCACAAGCTTGGTTCGGGAGGAGTCTAAGACCGCGACAAGGCCGGTAACTGGTTAGGTGACCCTAACTACCCGAGGTGGGAGCGTTGGGACGGCACCGGCGGGCGCGGAAGGCGACCGAAGTCACTATCGATCGGGGGAGAAAGCGCCACTTTCGATCGGCGAAAGACGACACGTCCGATCAGAACCAACGGCCGACTCCCGCCGGGATGACAGCCACCGATGCCACGGGTGACAGTCACTCCCGGTCGGGATGGAACGGGAACGCGTCGGGCGACTGGGCGCGCAACGCACCGCCTGCCGCCCGGTCGAGGGCGGCCAGCACGTCGGCGATCACCTGCTGCGCACCGGCCGGGTCCGCTCCGGCCAACTGTCGAAGTTGATCAATCAACTCGGCCGCGTCCGTGCCGGCCGGGTGCGCATCGGCCTCCAGCCGCTCTACCCCGGTCATGCGGGCAGCCTATCCGGGCAAAGCCCTCCAAATGCCCGAAACGGCGAATCTGGAACAACTAGCCCATCAGCCGAACGCCACCAACTTGATGGCCGGGTACAGCTAGTCGCGTACGGCCCGGTGCAGGGCCGCGATGCCGCCGGTCAGGTTGCGCCAGGCCACCCGACTCCAGCCCGACCCGCCGATCCGCTCGGCCAACCCGGCCTGGTCCGGCCAGGACCGGATCGACTCGGCCAGATAGACGTACGCGTCGGGGTTGCTCGACACCGCCCGCGCCACGGTCGGCAGGGACCGCATCAGGTACGACAGGTAGACCGTACGGAACGCCGGGTTGGTGGGGGTGCTGAACTCGCAGACCACCAGCCGCCCGCCGGGCCGGGTCACCCGGGCCATCTCCCGCAACGCGGCCTCGGTGTCCGAAATGTTGCGCAACGCGAAGGAGATGGTCACCGCGTCAAAGGTCTCGTCCGGGAACGGGAGCCGCAGCGCGTCGCCCGCCAACAGGGGCACCTCCGGTCGGGACTGCTTACCGGACCGCAACATGCCCAACGAGAGGTCGGCACCCACCGCGTACGCCCCGGACTCGGCCAACTCCTGAGTGGAGACGCCGGTGCCGGCACCCACGTCGAGCACCCGCTCGCCCGGCAACAGTCGTAGCGCGGCCCGGGTGGCCCGCCGCCATCCCCGGTCCTGCCCGAACGACAGCACGGTGTTGGTCAGGTCATATCTTGCCGCCACACCGTCGAACATCGCGGCGACCTCGTGTGGCTGCTTGTCCAGGCTGGCGCGCTGTCCGCGCGGAGTACGGCTCACCCGTCCCACTCTGCCAGCCTGGACTTGCCGGACCTCGAATGGGTCAGCCGGTCGACGGACCGTCACCGGGGGTCTGCGGTGGCTGTCGACGTCGCCGGGTCGCCAGGACGAGGGCACCCCCGACGAGCACCGAGGCCAACCCGATCCCGCCGAGCAGCCCGGCCGGCGCACCGGTCACCGGCAATCCTCCGCCTGCCCCACCCGGCCGTCCGGTGAACACCGTGAACCGATCCTCGTTGTCGCTACCGTCGAGGTCCACACCCCGAAGACCGGTCACCCCGTCGGGCAACACGGTGCTGGCCGCGACCTCAGGCTTCGACTCGATGTCGATCGGCTCGGCGATCAGCACACCGCCGGCCAGGTACCCGGGGGCCGGAGCGTCGACTGACACCCGCAGCCGGTGCGTGAACCGCACTGCGGAATGGAGGTCGTCACCCGGCTTCTCGTCGTTCTGCACCGGAATCAGCAGCAGCTTCCGATACACGCAGGTCGCGGTACGACCGGCCGGGTCGTACACACAGTCGGACCGGGACTCCGCGAAGGTCACGTGCCGGGGCAGCTCGATCTGCACCTTGAGTCCCCGGGCCGACAACGAGCCGTTGTTGCCGATCTCATACCGCAGTTCCGCGGAGTTCCCCGGCACCACCGCGCCAACCTTCCCCGCCGCACTGGTCGGCACGTCCGACACCCGCGCATACAGGTCGACACCACGACCACCCCGCATCATGATTCGACCGCCTGCCGAATTGTTGGTCGTCACCGGGTCGACACCGGCATGGGAGACGACTGCGGCGAGTTCGCCGATCGAGCCATGGACCCCGGCCCAGAGGAGCGTCCGCGAATACAGTTTGACCGACTGACCGGCCCGTAGATCGGGCACCTTGCACTGATGTCCGATGTCGGCGTTCCGGGGATTCTGCGGGTCCGACCCCGCCCGACGCGTCTGCTGGTCGATCCAGGGCGGCCGGCAGAAGTTGACCGTCCCCGGGTCCACTGTCTCGCTATCCACCCATCCACTGAACTTGACGACAATGCCCCGCGCGGTCGACGGGCCGTGATTGGTCACGGTCGTGGTAATGACCTTGCGCCGGATGGATGGGTTCAGTTGCAGGCCAGTGAGCTGTACGGAGAGGTCGCTGCTGCTGGCAGCGGGCGCGGGTCGGGCCGGCGTGGTCGGGCTGGCTGCATACCCGGGCTGGCTGAATGCGACCTGGCCGGACGCCGCCACGAACAATGCGACACACGTCCGCGCGATGATCGACAGATTCGACTGCATGAATTCGCACTCTAGTTCCACGCGTTCGATGCCGTCCCGCCCCTTTGTCCGCATCGGCAGCACTGTCGAAACCGGTCATCCGCACTGTCGGAACAGGTCCGTTCCCGGGTCTTCGACCGACCTGACCGTCACTTCCGATCGGTAGCCGAGGGCATGCGAACGTGGCCGGAAAACGACAATGGGCGGGATGGTCGACCATCCCGCCCATTGTCATTGGCCGTACGTCCTCAGTCGGTCGACCTCTCGTCGGCCGGGGTGACCAGGACCACCCGCCGACGGCGGGCCATCAGGAACATGACGCCACCGGCGGCCACCACGGCCACCCCGACGCCACCGATCAGACCGGCCTGCACACCGGTGACCGGCAGACCGCCGCCTTCTCCGCCATCCGACAGGGTGATGGAGATCGCAGCGGTGTTGTTCTCCGGCTTGCTCTCCGGCGAAGGCAACCCGTTGCCGACCGCGATGCTGCCGTTCGAGCCGACCGGTGCCGAGACCACCCGGAACCTGAGCGAGAACTTGAACTGCGTGCCGGGCCGGAACTCGCTCTCGAACGAGCACCGCAGCTCCGGTGCCTCGACGAACTCGATCGAGCCGGAAGCCGTACGACATGTCGGGTATTCCCCGGTCGCCGGTCGCAGGGCCAGCGTGCCGCTCGGCGCCTTCACCGTCACGAACGGGCTGCCGGTGGCCGGGCCGTTGTTGTCCATCGTGAACCCGACCTCGACGGTCTCGCCGACCGCCCCCTCCGCCGGGGTGCTGGTGATCGCGAGGTCGATCGAACTGGCGGCGGCGAAGACCGAGAAGGACGCGACGTTGTCCGACGGATCGGACTCCAGCCGCTTCCGGACCTTGGCATCGGCCTTCCGCACGGTGGTGTCGTCCTCGGCGGCCGTCCGGTTCTCAGCTTCCTCGGCCAGGTCGCCGAGTCCGTAGCCAACCACCCGGCCACCGGTCAGCGTCATCGGCCCGGGCGCGTTCGCCGCCACCTTCACCTTGATCGGCTTGGCCAGTTGGAGGACCTCGCCGGGGCGTACCGTGCGGTTCGGCCGGGTGCACACCGCCGTGTTGTTCTCGTCGTCGTAGGTGCAGCCCGTCCGCTTCTCGGCGAAAGTCACCCAGTACGGCAACGCGATCTCGAACCGGATGCCCCTGACCGCGCGGCTGCCCTGGTTGTAGAGCGCCCAGTCCAACTCACCGGTGCCGCCCGGGGCGATCGGCGTCCTGGCGACGGGGTCGGCGTGGACGTCGTAGGCGACCGCGGCCAGGTCGTATCCGGCCGGTGCGGCCTGGACCTGCACCGTCTGGCTGTTGTTGCTGGTGTCCGGGTCGGTCGTCGCCGAGGTCACGGTCACCTTGAAGGAACCGGCGTCACCCTGCTTCTTCGGGGTGGTCGCGAACAGCGCCGGGAAGTCGGTGAGGTTGCCGCCGTCGGCCAGTTCGCCCAGCCCGCAGGTGACCCGGGTCGGCCCGTCAGCGACACAGTCCGGCCCGGCGGGCAGACCGAAGGCCAGCACGTCCTGCTTGATCTTGCTGGCGTCGATGGTGACCCGGATACCCTGCGCCGCGTCCGGGCCGGCGTTGGACAGGCGTACCCGGAACTGCTTGATGGCCGCGTTCTTGACGACCGTGTTCCCGGCGACGAAGAGGTTGAGATCCGCCGAAGCGGTGGGGGTGGCGGACGCCGGGGCAGCCAGGAGACCGAGGGCAACCAGGGCGGTGGCCATCCCACCACCCGCGCCGGCTCGCAGTACGCGATTGTTCATCTGACCCCACAGACATGGAAGCGGTGGTTCTGGGACCGATAGCGATCACAGTCTGGAGCACGAAGTGGGCGGGCGGTCCCCCGCCCGCCCACGACATCTTGCGTTATGTGAACCGGCTACTCAGCCGGAGTGGGGCGACCGTCAGACGGTCGACTTCTCGTCACCTGGGGTCACCAGGACCACCCGCCGACGGCGGGCCATCAGGAACATGACGCCACCGGCGGCCACCACGGCCACCCCGACGCCACCGATCAGGCCGGCCTGCACACCGGTGACCGGCAGACCGCCGCCGCCACCGCCGTTTCCGGCGAGAACGACCGCGAAGTCGTCCACGTTGTCACTGGCGTCGACCTCGTTGGCCTTGACGCTCTCGGCGCTGATCATCTTGACGTTCTTCGGCAGCGGCTTGGCCGCCTTGCGGACCTGCTTCTCCGGGGCCACCTGGCCCAGCGCCTCGACCGTCCACGAACCACCACCGAGGGTCACCGGCTCCTCGGCGTCCTCAGCCACCTGGATCGGCCAGTAGAACGCCGCACCCAGGTCGCCCTCGCTGTCCGGGTCCATCGGCAGCAGCAGGAGGTCCGTGTACGTGCAGGTCGCCGTACGCTTGTCGGCGCTGTACTCACAGGTCTCCTCGGCCTCGGCGAAGGTCACCTGCTTGGGCAGCTGCACCTTGACCTTGAGGCCGGTGGCGGCCACGTCGCCCCAGTTGAAGACCCAGCCGGAGACGACCGTCCGGTCACCGGCGCGAAGCTCGGGCAGCTCGTCGCCTTCGCCGGGGAAGACCGGGCCGTTCTCCCAGTCGATCCGGAACTTGACGTCCGGGACCAGTACGCCGAGGTCGACGCCGCTGGCCTCACCGGCCGTAATCTTGACGGTCTTGGAGTTGTTGCCCTTGTTCGTGTCGTCCGGCGAGTTGATGGTGAACTTCACCGGAGCGCTGTACGGGCTCTTGACTTCGGTCTTGTAGACGAAGACCGGCAATTCCAGGGTCTCACCCGGCCCGGGAATGGTGTCGGGCGACACCTCACACGTGACCTTGAAATCGTCCTGGAAGTCGCAATCCCCGGTGGAGAACGGAAGCGCGATGATCCGCTCAAGGTCGACCTGGGACAGGTCGGCCGTGATGCTCAGCTTGCTCGGGGTGCCTGTCCCCTTGTTGGTGATCTTTGCCCAACCGATCTTGCCGTCCGCCCCGGCGGCAAGCCGCGTACCGACGACGGTGAGTTCGAGATCGGTCTGGGTACCGGCCGCGAGGGCCGGCGCACCGGTCGCGGCGAACACGCCGGACGCCAGCAGAGTAGCGGCGCCAACGCGCGCCAACGCGCGGTTACGGAAATTCATAAAGGAATCCCTTGGGGGTAAAGGGCAAATACCAACGGCACGTTAGCGCCCCGCCCGGCCGCCCGCTACCCCGGTCGGGGACCCCCGCTGAGCTGCGCACCTATGGATCCCTTAAGGAATGTCCGAAATGATCATCCTTGTCGGGGAGCCGGAACACCAACCCCGGCCAAACGTACCCGGCAATTCATCGACTCATCAGACAACCATCGACCGAAAGGACGATGAATCGCTTTACTCGAAGCCGCCGGCGAATTACGTTGCGTCAACCAATGGCAGGGTACGGCCAGCACCCCCACCAGGCAACGCAATCGAGGAGAAGTGTGAGACGACCCGGTCGTCGCGCGGATCGTCAGCGGGAGTACGGTGCACCGCCAGGTGACGGTAGAGGGTGTCCCGCTGCGCCGGAATCCGGCCAGCCGACCGGATCATCCAGATCAGCTCGTGCAGATTGGAGCGGTGCCGGGCACCCGCGGAGGAAATCACGTTCTCCTCCAGCATGATCGAACCAAGGTCATCGACACCCATGTGCAGAGCGAGCTGTCCGACATCCTTACCCGTGGTCAACCAGGACGCCTGTAGGTGCGGCACGGTCTCGAAGAAAAGTCGGGCCACCGCGACCAGCCGGAGATATTCCAAAGTGGTCGCCTGGGTGCGCCCCTTGAGATGGTTGTTCTCCGGCTGGTACGTCCAGGGAATGAACGCCCGGAAACCACCCGTACGGTCCTGCACGTCGCGGATCATCCGCAGATGCTCGATCCGCTCGGCGTTGGTCTCGCCGGTCCCCATCATCATGGTGGCGGTGGACTCGATGCCCTGCCGGTGGGCCAACTCCATCACCTCGCACCACCGCTCGCCCGACTCCTTCAGCGGGGCGATCGCCTTACGGGGACGCGCGGGCAGCATCTCGGCACCCGCCCCCGCGATCGAGTCCAGACCGGCGGCCTTGATCCGGGCGATCGCCTCGTCCAGGCTGACGCCGGAGACCTTGGCCATGTGCAGGATCTCGCTCGGCCCGATCGAGTGGATCGCAAGCTGCGGGTAGGCCGCCTTGACCGAGGAGAACAGCTCCTCGTAGTACTCCACGCCGTAGTCGGGGTGGTGACCCCCCTGCAACATCACCTGGGTCGCCCCGAGGTCGACCGCCTCACCGCACCGGCGCAGGATCTCCTCGGTGGGGTGCGTCCAGCCCTCGCGGTGCTTCGGGGCCCGGAAGAAGGCGCAGAACTTGCAGGCCGTCACGCACACGTTGGTGTAGTTGATGTTGCGATCGATCAGGTACGTGACGATGTTGTCCGGGTACCTCCGACGGCGCACCGCATCGGCCGCCTCACCGAGCGCGTGGAACGGCGCATCGGTGTAGAGCAGCAGCGCCTCCTCGGGCGTGATCCGTCCGCCATCCGCGCCACGCTGCAGGATGCTGTCGATCTCCCGGTTCACCGTCGTCACCCCCTGAGCCTACGTCGCCCGGCTGCGGCCGTGCGGTCGGCGGTCACGCCGCTGCGGTCCGGCCCACACCGCCCCGGGGACGGACCGTGGCCCGGAGGTCCCGGCTCAGTCGGGCCGGCGCGGGAGCCGGACCGTCCGGTGCCGTAATCGCGGACCGTCCCGCGTCGTAGCCCGGACCGTCAGGCGTCGTAGCCCGGACCGTCAGGCGTCGTAGTCGATGGTGAGTTGATCGGTGACCGGGCTGGACTGGCAGGTCAGGACATAGCCGGCGGCCAGTTCGTCCGGTTCCAGCGCGTAGTTGCGGGCCATGGTCACCTCGCCGGAGACCACCCGGGCCCGGCAGGTCGAACAGACTCCGCCCTTGCAGGCGTACGGCAGCTCACCGCGTACCTTCAGGGCCGCGTCGAGCACCCGCTCGTCCCGGCCCATCCGGAAGGTCGACTCCCGCCCGTCCAGCATGATCGTCACTTCGCTGCCCGCCGTCGTGTCAGCCGGCCGCTCGGGCGGTGCGGGCGGCTCGTCGACGTGGAACAACTCCGTGTGTACGGCTGCCGCCGGCAGTCCGCGTTCGGCCAGCACCGCCTTGGCGTCGGTGACCATCCCGTACGGCCCGCAGAGGAACCACTCGTCGATCCGTTGCACCGGCACGATCGTGTCCAGCAGCCGGTTCAGCCGATCGGCGTCGATGCGGCCAGAGAGCAGGGGCGACTCGCCCGGCTCCCGGGACAGCACATGGACCAGGTGCAGCCGGTCCGGGTAGCGGTCCTTCAGATCGGCCAGTTCCTCGACGAACATCACGCTGCGGGCGTACCGGTTGCCGTACACCAGGGTGAAGGTGCTGGTCGGCTCGACGGACAGCGCGGTGGCGACCAGCGCGAGCACCGGGGTGATGCCCGACCCGGCGGCTACCGCGCCGTAGTGCCGCACCCGGGCCGGGTCGAAGTCGGTGGTGAAGTGGCCCAGGGGTGGCATCACCTCGACGGTGTCTCCGGGCCGGAGGGCGGACCCGGCGAAGGCGGAGAAGGCACCGCCGGGGATCGCCCGGACCCCGATCCGCAGCCGGCCGTGCTCGGCCAACTCGGCGGGGGTGGAACAGATCGAGTACGACCGGCGCACCTCCTCGCCGCCGGCCTCGTCCACCCGACGTACGGTCAGGTGCTGACCGGCCTGGAACGCGTACCGGGGTCGCAGGTCGGCCGGCACCTCAAAGGTGATCGCGACCGCGTCGTCGGTGAGCCGGTCGACCGCGGCCACCGGCATCGGATGGAAGACCGGCCGGCGGCGGACCGGCCGGGTAATGATCACGCTCACAGTGCCTTCAAGTGGTCGAAGGGTTCCCGACAGGCGCGGCAGCGCCACAGTGCCTTGCAGGTGGTGGACCCGAAGCGGCTGACCTGCTCGGTCTCGGCCGACCCGCAACGCGGGCAGGCCACGGTCAGGGTCAGCCGGACCGGACCGTCCCGACGAACCGGTCCGGGCGGGGCGATGCCGGCGGCGGCGAGCTTCGCCCGCCCCGACTCGGAGATCCAGTCGGTGCTCCAGGCCGGCGCCAGGACGGTCACCACGTCGGTGTCGGGATGCCCGGCGACACTGAGCGCGTGCCGGATGTCGGCCCGGATCACGTCCATCGCGGGACAGCCCGTGTAGGTCGGGGTGATGGTGACGGTGACCCGGCCGGTGTCCGGGTCCTCGGCGACGTCCCGCAGGATGCCCAACTCGTCGATGGTGACCACCCGGATCTCCGGGTCCACCACCGCCGCGACCACCGCCCGCAGGCTCATCGGACGGCCCACCCGGTCACGTCACCCGACTTCATGTTCACGATCGTGCCCCTGGCTTCCCGTTCACCATCGCGCACCCGGGTGGGCCCGGTGCAGAACCTGCATCTCGGCCAGTAGGTAGGAAAGGTGTTCGGTGTGCAGTCCGGCACGGCCACCGACCGGAGCCCAGGCGTCGGCCGGCCGGTCCAGCGTCGCCTGTGCCAGGACCGGCTCCACGAGACCCAGCCAGGCCTCCCGCAGCGTGTCGGGGGCCGCGACGACACCGGCCTCGTCGAGCCGCCGGGTCGGTTCATCGGCCTGGAAGAGCTCATGGGTGTACGGCCAGAGCTGGTCCACGGCAGCCTGCATCCGCCGGTGGGACTCGGCGGTGCCGTCACCCAACCGGAGCGTCCACAGCTGGGCGTGGTCCAGGTGGTAGGCCACCTCCTTGCGGGCCTTCGCGGCGATGCTCGCCAGCCGGCCGTCGGTCGAGGCGACCAGCCGGTCGTAGAGCAGCCGCTGGTAGGCCGACAGGAACAGCAGCTTGGCCATGGTGACCGCGAAGTCACCGTTGGGCAGTTCGACCAGCAGGCAGTTGCGGAACTCCCGGTCGTCGCGCAGGTACGCCAGGGTGTCCTCGGTCACCTCGCCGTCGACGGCTCCCGCCGGCCGCTGGCCGGACCCGGTCATCAGCTCCCCGGCGTACGACAGCAGCAACCGGGCCGCCCCGAGCTGGTCGAGGGCGATGTTGGCGAGCGCGATGTCTTCTTCCATCTCCGGAGCGGCGGCCACCCACTCGCCCAGCCGCTGGGCGGCGACCAGTGCGTCGTCGCCGGTCCGGAGCAGGAACTCGGTCAGTTCGTTCACAGGTGGGCCGCCCCGTCGGGGACCTCGTAGAAGGTCGGGTGGCGATAGACCTTGTCCGCAGCCGGGTCGAAGAAGGCGTCCTTCTCGTCCGGGCTGGATGCGGTGATCTGGCTGGCCGGCACCACCCAGATCGACACCCCCTCCTGTCGGCGGGTGTAGAGGTCCCGGGCGTTACGCAGCGCCAGCGCCGCGTCCGGGGCGTGCAGGCTGCCGACATGGCTGTGCGCCAGCCCACGCCGGGGCCGGACGAAGACCTCCCACAGCTGGGACACCTGCTCACTCACGCTGCCACCTCTGTTCGGTCCGCCGCTGTCCGTTTGGCGGCGTACGCGGCGGCGGCCTCACGCACCCACGCACCCTCGCTGTGTGCCCGGCGGCGGTTCTCCATCCGCTGCCGGTTGCACGGCCCGTCACCGGAGATCACCCGCATCAGCTCGGCGTAGTCCGGCGGGGTGAAGTCGTACGCCTGGCGCTGCTCGTTCCACCGCAGGTGCGGGTCGGGCAGTTGCAGCCCCAGCACCTCGACCTGCTGTACGCACATGTCGACGAATCGCTGGCGCAACTCGTCGTTGGAGAATCGCTTGATCTTCCAGGCCATGGACCGCTCGGAGTTGGTCGAGTCGGTGTCCGGCGGGCCGAACATCGCCAGTGACGGGTACCACCAGCGGTCGAGCGCGTCCTGCGCCATGGCCCGTTGGGCGGGGGTGCCGTGGGCCAGGACGTGCAGGATCTCGTACCCCTGCCGCTGGTGGAACGACTCCTCCTTGCAGATCCGGATCATGGCGCGGGCGTACGGGCCGTACGAGCACCGGCACAGCGGCACCTGGTTGACGATCGCCGCCCCGTCCACCAGCCAGCCGATGGCTCCCACGTCCGCCCAGCTGAGGGTGGGGTAGTTGAAGATCGAGCTGTACTTCTGCCGGCCTTCGAGCAGCAGGTCGACCAGTTCCTCCCGGGTCACCCCGAGGGTCTCCGCCGCGGCATAGAGATACAGGCCATGGCCGGCCTCGTCCTGGACCTTGGCCAGGAGGATGGCCTTGCGTTTGAGCGATGGCGCCCGGCTGATCCAGTTGCCCTCCGGCTGCATGCCGATGATCTCCGAATGGGCATGCTGGGCGATCTGCCTGATCAACGTCTTCCGGTACGGATCCGGCATCCAGTCCCGGGGCTCGATCTTCTGGTCCGCCTCGATCACGGCATCGAAGTACGCCTGGAGTTCCGCGACCGTCGGCTGCGGGCCGACCGTCCCGGGCCGCCCGTCGAACCCGGCCGCCCCGGGCTCGGCCCTGGCACCTACCGACCCGACACCCGCCGGCCCGCGTGCCCCGGAGGGCACACCACGCAGCTCACGCACAGCGGCGGCCCGGAGGTCCGCCTCCGCCGCCTCCACCTGATCGATCAGGCTCTTGTCCGACCGGTCGTCGGGACCGGGGAAGTCGTTGCCGTACACCGGACAAGTGTTACAGCTCGCATGGCACGAAACCAAGATGTGTCACACGAAAGTCCGGATCGATCGACTTCTTCGGCAACTCGCCAACCGTCACGAAATATTCCTTAATGGACAAATGATGCTCGTCACATTCGAGTCGCCAAGTCGAACGCTGGCCCCATAACGGCGCAAATCGTCCTCCTTCATAAGAACTTGGCGCTTCACGCTCTGGCGTGTCGCAGTTCCGCGCGTAAACTTCGACGAAATCGCACCCACCGCTGCAACCGCGGACCGACGATCAAACGTCTTGTGGGCATGCCACTCCCCCGGCCATCCCACACTGTGACCGCCTCACGGCCCACACGGAATTCCGTCGTGGGAGGTCGACGCACGGCCCGCATCGCCTGAGACGAAATCGGAGCAAGGCCGCCACACATCCCGATCCCCCCGCCGTTTCGACCCTGATCCTGGAGTTGCTCCGACCATGCGCCCCCGCGTGATGCTCGCGTTCGCAATCGCAGCAATCGTCCTCGGCAGTGCCATGTTGATCCCTGCCGCATACGCCCAGCTGAACAGCGGTGACGATGCCGAAAAGAACGCCGTCCAGGCCGCCGCCGAGGAGGCCACCACCAAGGCGCTCTCCGCGCCCGGCCCCCCGACCCTCGCCCCCGCCAAGGTCTCGGTGGAATGGGAGAGCGGCTTCCTTTCCTGGGCACTACTCGAACGGAAGTCCGGCCAGATCTCCGGATCCAGGAACATCACCGCCACCAACTCGACCGAGTCGATGATCAAGGTGTGGTTCGTTTCCGATGTACTACGCCAATCGGGTGACAGCGGGCCGTCCGAGGAGACGTTGAAACAGGCCAGCACCGCGATCCGGGACAGCAACGACGACGCGACCAACGCCCTCTACAGACGCGCTGGCGGCACGAAGAGCATCGCCCGCATGATCAGGATGTGCGGACTGACCGAGACGAAGGCGGTCATCCCGCCGGGAGCGAGCTCCGTCTGGTGGAGCTACACTTCGATCTCCGCTCGGGACGCCGTACGGCTGGGCGAATGTGTCGGGAACGGCACGGCGGCCGGGCCGAAGTGGACCGAGTGGGTCCTGGACGAGATGAGCAAGGTGCGCGGCACCACCGCGAAGAAGGACCAGAAGGCCCGACAGGGTGGCGGACGTTGGGGCATCATCGACGGCCTGCCGAACGAGATCAAATCGGAGACCCGGGTCAGCATCAAGAACGGCTGGACCCCGATCAACGCCGACGGGATGTGGCACATCAACTGTCTCGCCGTCACCGACGACTGGGTACTGGCCGTACTCATGCGTTATCCCATCGGACGCGGCCTCGATCACGGTGCCCAGGTCTGCGCCAGCGTGACCAGGCAGTTGGTGACCGCCCAACCGGGAGCCGGCCTGAAGGTCCCCCTACCTGTTGAGAAGAGTTCATGACGGGCAAGACTCGAAGGCGCAGACGGCACACTGGCGACATGACGCCGTTTCGGATCGCCAGCGTCGTTGGCGTACTGCTTGTCTTCGCGCTGACCGCGCTCCGGCTGTTGCCGGGCTCACCGTTCGCGGCCAGTGCCGCAGCAAGGTGGGGCGAACCGAGTCAGACCACCGACCGGGACGCCTCCCAGGCCCCCAGTCGCGGCAACCGGCCAGCTCCCACCCCCACCCCGTCGCCGACCCTGCCACCACTGGCGGTGCAGCCGAGGCCGGTCAAGATCGACGCTGTCGGCTGGTACTCCTGGGCCATGATGGACACCCGCACCGGCAAGATCGTCGGGTCGCCCAACATGGCCGAGACCAACACCACCGCATCCTTGATCAAGGCATGGATCGGAGCGGACTACCTCCGCCGGGCGGCCGAGCAGAACACGAAGCCCAGCCAGTCCCGGATGCGTCAGGTCAGCATCATGATCCGGGACAGTGACAACGCATCAGCCTCGGCCCTCTGGACCCAGGTCGGTGGGTCGGCGACGGTCAAGCGAATGATCAGCATCTGCAAGCTGACCGACAGCAGTACGCACCAGAACAACTGGAGCATCACCCGCCTCTCCCCGAGGGACATCACCCGACTGGGTGCCTGCATAGCCGACGGGCGGGCCGCCGGCCCCACCTGGACCGACTGGCTACTGAACGAGATGCGTGAGGTCCGGGGGGTGGGCGACTTCGGGATCCGCAAGGCCTTCCCCGCCGCAGAACGCGAGCAGATCGCGATCAAGAACGGTTGGGTCACCCGCGACGCCGAGGGGACCTGGCACGTCAACTGCCTGGCCATGGGGGACGGCTGGACCATGGGCGTGATGACGCGCTACCCGGCCAGCAAGGGCTACTCGTACGGCGCCAAGATCTGCCAGAACGTGGCGCAGCAGCTGCGCACCCCCGCCGCGACCGCCGGTACCGACACCACGTCGACCGAACCGTCGGCCGCGCCGGTCAGCTACTGACCGACCGGCCACCACCCAACCGACCAACCACAGCCCAAGCCATCTCTGCGGCTCAGGACCTCTCTGCTGCTCAGACGGATACGGCTCGGGCGGATCTGCGGCTCAGGACCTCTCAGCTACTCAGACGGATACGGCTCGGGCGGATCTGCGGCTCGGGCGGATCTGCGGCTCGGGCGGATCTGCGGCTCGGGCGGATCTGCGGCTCAGACGGAGAAGAACGTGGGCCCGCCCTCGGGCAGTGCCGGGACGGCACCCCGCAGGGCGGCCCGACGAGCGAACTCCCGCAGACCGGCCACCTGCCGCTCACCGAGCGAGAAGTCCAACACCCGGAAGTACGACGCCAGCGTCGCCGCGTCGAACGGCTCCCACCGGGCGGCGGCCTCGGCCACCTCGTCCAACTCGGCCAGGCACAGGTCACGGGAACGCAGGAAGGCTTCGTGCACCTCCTTGACCAGACCCGGGTGGTTGGCGGCGAAGTCTCGCCGTACCGCCCAGACGGCGAAGACCATCGGTAGGCCGGTCCACTCGCGCCAGGCCTGCCCGAGGTCGGTCACGGTCAGCCCACGGCCGGGTGCCTCGTAGAGCGCCCGCAGCGCGACATCGCCGATCAGCACCCCGGCGTCCGCCTCCAGCAGCATCTGCGTCAGGTCGGGCGGGCAGGTGAAGTACTCCGGGTCCGCGCCGTACCGCTCGGCCAACAGCATCTGGGCCAGCAGCACCCCGGTACGGGAGGTGGAGCCGAGCGCCACCTTGGCACCGGTGAGGTCCGGCAGCGGTCGGGTGGAGACGACGTTGACCGACAGCACCGGCCCGTCGCTGCCCACCGCCAGATCGGGCAGGAGCAGCAGTTCATCGGCATGCCGCAGATATTCGACATGCGAGATCGGCCCGATGTCCAGATTCCCGGCGACCAGATCGGCGCTGAGCCGTTCCGGTGTGTCCTTGTGGAGGTCGACGTCGATCAGGGCGCCGGAGCGCATCAGGCCCCAGTAGATCGGCAGACAGTTCAGAAACTGGATGTGCCCTACCCTGGGTCGCCGGGAGTCGCTCATGACCCGACCGTATCCGGTCCATCCGGACACCGCTCAGGCAGCCGGTCGGACAGTGGCGTACTCCGCATCCACCGCGCGCTCGCCGTCGGCAGTCAGGTCGCCGGCAGTCGGGCCGGCCGATGATCAGGTCACCGGCAGTCGGGCCGGCCGGTAATCAGGTCGCCCGCAGCAGCGGCGAGGCGTAGGATCGTACGCTCGCGCGAGGCGCGCATCTTCCCGTATTGGGCACAGCCGGCACCGGGTCGACGGAGCAGCCGGGCGGCCCAGGTCAAGCGATCACAAACAAACGCACCGGAAGGTCTGTCGCATGACCCTGTCCGCCGCCCATCAGTCTCCCGTGCCCGCCGGCCCAGCCACCGGGTCGATCGATCGTCCTGCCGCCGTCGACAGCGCCGCCGCCCCCATGGAGGACGACCTCGACCGGCAACTCGCCGCTGAACGGGCCCACCTGGACCTCTCCAGAGCCGCCCTGCACCGTATGCGGGAACGCGCCGAGGCGCTGTTCAGCAGTGGGGACCAGGTCGCCGGCGATCCGTACGCAGCGGAGATGCTCGGTCGTACCCTGTCCCGACGGGTCGCCGAGTTGGCCGACGACCCGAGCACCCCACTCTTCTTCGGCAAGCTCGACTTCGGCACCGCAGACGATGGCGGCACCACGCAAGGGCAGGATCCGCGTGATCAGGGGCCTGACGGCTCGACACGCCGCAGCGACACGGACGTACTCCCTGATCACCGGGATCATGCGGGGCGGACTTACCACATCGGGCGGCGGCACATCACCGACGAGGTGGGCGAGCCGCTGGTGCTGGACTGGCGGGCCCCGGTCTCCCGGTCGTTCTACCGGGCCAGTGTGCGCGACCCGCAGGGCGTGGCGACCCGCCGCCGGTTCGGCTTCGGCGCGGGCGTACTGACCAGCTTCGAGGACGAGCACCTGGATCGGGGCGAGGAGTTGGGCACCGCCTCCCGCATCCTCACCGCCGAAATCGAACGCCCGCGCGTCGGGCCGATGCGCGACATCGTCGCCACCATCCAGCCCGAGCAGGACGAACTCGTCCGCGCCGACCTGGCCGACTCGATCTGTGTGCAGGGTGCCCCGGGCACCGGGAAGACCGCCGTCGGCCTGCACCGGGCCGCGTACCTGCTCTATCTGCACCGGGACCGGCTGCGCCGCTCCGGCGTACTCGTCGTCGGACCGAACCGGGCGTTCCTGTCGTACATCTCGGCGGTGTTGCCCGCGCTCGGCGAGGTGGAGGTCGCCCAGGCGACCGTGGAGGACCTGGTCGCGCGGCTCCCGGTCCGTGCCACCGACGACCCGGCCGCCGCCGTGGTCAAGCACGACGCCCGGATGGCCGAGGTGCTCCGCCGGGCCCTGCACGGGTACGTCCGCAAGCCCGAGGAACCGATCGTCGTCTCCGACGGTTCCTACCGTTGGCGGATCGGGGCGGACGTGCTGCGTCGGCTGGTCGACGAGGCCCGCCGGGAGGGACTGCCCTACGGCACCGGCCGGGAACGGGTCCGGGCCCGGGTGGTGGGCCTGCTGCAACGGCAGTCCGAAGCCCGACGGGGTGACTCGCCCAGCGACGCGTGGCTGCGCAGGATGGGCAAGGCGAAGCCGGTCACCGACTTCCTGGACGCGGTCTGGCCGGCGGTCACCCCGGACGGGCTACTGTTCACGCTCTTCTCCGACGCCTCGGCGCTGGCCGCTGCCGCAGGTGACCTGCTCACCGCCGAGGAGCAGGCGCTGCTGGTCTGGGCAAAGCCGCCCCGTACGGCGAAGGCCGCGAAGTGGACCAGCGCCGACGCGGTCCTCATCGACGAGGCGGCCGGGCTGATCGAGCGTACGGCCAGCTTCGGGCACGTCGTGGTGGACGAGGCGCAGGACCTGTCACCGATGCAGTGCCGGGCGGTGGCCCGGCGCAGCGAGCACGGCTCGATCACCCTGCTCGGCGACCTGGCCCAGGGCACCGCCCCGTGGGCCGCCACCGACTGGCGGGTGTCCCTGGCCCACCTCGGCAAGCCGGACGCCGCCGTGGTCCCGTTGACCGTCGGTTTCCGGGTACCGGCCGCAGTCGTGGCGTTCGCCAACCGGCTGCTGCCGGCGCTGGCGGTGGACGTACCGCCGGCCGAGTCGCTGCGCCGCGACGGGGCGCTCGACATCCGTACCGTGGCCGAGGCTTCCGGGGTGGACGATGCGACGGTGGCCGAGGTACGGGCGGCGCTGGCGTACGACGGTTCGGTCGCGGTGATCGCTGCCGACGCCGCAGTCGAGCGGCTGCGGTCGGTGTTGGTCGATGCCGGAGTCGAGGTCGCCAGCGCCGAGGACGTCGAGTCCACCGCACGGGTCACCGTCGTGCCGGCCACCCTGGTCAAGGGCCTGGAGTACGACCACGTCATCGTCGTCGAACCGGCGCAGATCGTGGTCGCCGAGCCGCGTGGCCTGCACCGTCTCTACGTGGTGCTCACCCGGGCCGTCTCCCGACTGGCCGTCGTACACGCCGAACCTCTCCCCACCCCACTCTGAGGTGCAGGGAAGGGCCCCTTCTCATCGCTTCCGGCCTTGACAGGGGTCCTTCCCGACACCTCAGCGCCGGCGCAGCACCGCGATCCGGCCCTGCTCGCCGGAGGCCCAGCAGGCACCGTCGGCCACGCATTCCACCGAGTCGAAGCTGCCGGTGTCGAACCGCCGCCAGTTACGCCCACCGTCATAGCTGATGTCGCTGCCGGTCGGGCCGACGGTCAACGCAGTCTGCCCGCCGGCCCGGGCGACCCAGGCTGCCCCGGACCGGTACTCGCCCGGCTGCCGACCGGCCAACGTCCAACTGCGGCCACCGTCCCGGCTCACCGCCGCGCCGTCCGGGGCACTGGTCGGCGTCGCGTAGTCGCCGCCCAGCGCGATGCCGTGCCGGGGGTCGCGGAACGCCAACGTGTAGATGCCGGCCGACGGGCCGCTCGGCATCGGGGTGTCCGTCACCCGCCAGGTACGCCCCCGGTCGTCGGTACGGAACACCCGCGCCTCGGTCCCGCCACCGGTGGCGAACCAGGCCACGTCGGGGCCACGGTCGGCGGTGATCAGGCAGGTGCCGCTGGCCGCGAAGGCGAACTCGCCCTCCAGCGCCGACGGCATCCCGGCCGACGGCAGCACCGCCCAGGATTGCCCACCGTCCGAGGTGGAGAGGATGCGGAACCTGCCGTCGACCGGGTCGGAGAGGGCCAGGCCGTGCCGGCGGTCGAAGAAGGCCATGCAGTCGTAGAAGGCTCGTTCGTCGTCGTTACGGAACGTCTCGGTCCAGCTCTGCCCACCGTCGGAGGTTCGGTAGATCCGAGATTCGCCGCCCGCGCCGATGGACAGGATCACGGCATGGTCGGCGTCGAACGCCTCGATGTCGCGGAACTGTAGGGTCGGCTCCACGTCGGGGCCGACCTGCTGCCAGGTCGCTCCACCATCGACGGTACGCAGCACGGTGCCGCCACTGCCGCTGGCCCACGCCACCCGGTCGTTGATCGGGGCGAGCCCACGCAGCCGGGCCGTCGAGCCGGTCTCGGAGAGTTGCCAACTCGGCTCAGGTCGCCAGGTGAACCCCGAGGTGGTGGCCAGTACCGCGACGGAGAGGGCGAGAGCCGAGAGCACACGTAGCCGCATGGCCCCGGAACGTACCTGATATCGGCGTTCTTGAAAATAGTCGGCGTTCGTCGCGCCGGCTCACCCGCTCGGAAGCGACCGTCGGAGCGTGGCCAGTTTGTGTCTGAACTGATCGAGCGTGAATGGTGTCCGCATCGCCGGCAGGGGTGCCGGCGCTCCGGGCTCGAGAAGTACCGATGATCGGGTCCGGAGCGAGGCCTCCTGGAGCACCAGGGTAGCCGTCAGCGCCGGGCCGGTCTCCACGCGATGCAGCAGATCAACCCCCATGGTGTACGACCCACCCGGCGCCAGCTCGACGACGAGACACTCTCGGATCCTGGCCTGGCCGGCATGTTCGAACCGCCAGGTGCCATCGGCCAGCGTGCTCATCTCGTGGTGGTGCACCATCGGCCGGCCGCTTTCCGCGAACTGGAACATGTGGTTGCGTAGGGTCCCGGCGAGTACAACCGACGCGAACCGGAAACGGTGATCATGGATGTGCTCCCGTCGCCGAAGTTCACCGGGCCACCAAACGTGCAGTCGCAGCTCGCCGCCGCGTACGGCGAACAGCACGAACTTGTCGAACCCGAGTACATGCCGCGACGAGGCCGCCGCGACCTGACCCGCCACCTCGTCGTCGTGCTGAATTGCGTCAAGCAGGCTCCAGAGCGCTGCCGGTTTCGCCAGATTGCGCAACGCCGCAAGGGCTGCGACCGATCCCCCGCCCGGGTGGGGCAGCACTTCGGCAAGGCATGAACGGACCGCCGGAACACCGGACAGGTCTGGTGCAAGGCTGGACATGGGTCACCTCATCGAGGGCCGGGCGTGGTTTCACGTCATCAGCAGTTCCGCCACACACAGGTGATGATCGGAGAAGGTGCTGACCACTCGCGTCTCGGCTCCGAACTCCCACTCCGCCGAGAAGAGAATGTCATCGATCGGCATTCCCCGGTGGGTCGGCTGCGTCTCGTTGGCCCGGCGAGTTGTTCCTGCCCACGCTGCGTGGTCCGAAAATCGGCCAGTAGTCGCTGGCGGGCACCCTCGAAGACCGCATGGGCGCTTTGCGTCGTCGACACTGTCCGGACCGGAGTCCGGGGCCTCGGAATGGGCGGGGTGGCAATCGGTGCCGGCTCTCGGGAAGTCAATTTCTGCAGCAACACGCGAAGCGCAAGGCCGCAACAGAGCGCGGCCAGGCCGGCAAAAAGATAACGCACCCAGTCGGCACCGAACCACCCGGTCGGCAAATGGTCAAGTAGCACGCTGTAGACGGGAAAGATCAGAGCGAATGGTCCGAGCGTTGCCAGATGGCTCACCATTCGCGTACGTCGTGGTGGCCGGGGGACGGCCTCGGCGGGATCGGAGGCTGGATCGGTACGGCGCTGAGTCGCTGTCGACGGCGTCTCTCCCTGCGGCACAGCACCTCCCAGCAGTGCGCCTATGCAGCACCTGTCGCATCACCCGTACACGTTCATCGAACGACGTCACCGAAGTGCGGTAGGTCACACGGTAAACGGGCCGATCGATGATCGCCATGGAGCACACGCCGGAGACTGCCTGGTTGATCGGGCCCAACTCAGCCATCCGCGTACACGATCAGGCACCGTTGGACAGCTCGGCCACCACCTGGAAACCGCCGCGCGGCCCGGCCTGGGCCACCAGCGTTCCGCCCGCCTCGGCGAGTCGTTCCGCCAAGCCTTTCAGCCCGTTGCCGGAGGTCGCGGCAGGCTGGTCGTACGGCCGGTGCGGGGGCGAGTTGGTGCCGTTGTCCGTGATCTCCAGTCGGATCCGCTCTGGGTCGTGTCTCAGGACGATCTCGACCTGGGTGGCGTCGCTGTGCCGGATGATGTTCGTAGTGGCCTCGCGTACCACCCAACCGAGCACTGTCTCGACGTCCGGGGGAAGCGGTGGACCGGTGAGCTGAACGTCCTGCGTGACACCTGCCGTGGTCAGCGCCGACCTGCCACGTTCCAGCTCGGCGGCCAGGTTGCTTTCGCGATACCCCGAGACGGCTTCCCGGATCTCGGTCAGCGCCTGTCGGCCGACGGTCTCGATGTCGGACGCCTGGGCGAGCGCCTGCGCCGGGTTACGGTCCATCAGCCGGCGTACCGCTTCGGCCTTCACCACGATGACCGACATGCTGTGTCCGAGCAGGTCGTGCAGGTCGCGGGCGAAGCGCAGCCGTTCCTGATCCACTGCGGACCGGGCCAGTTCCTCCCGGGTCCGGCGCAGCTCCGCCGTGGTCGCGGCGAGACCGATGATGGCGGCCGTCACCAGGCCGGATATGAAGGTGCCGTACCCGTTGATCATGGCGGCCAACGGGTCGTGGTCCCGCTCCCCGGAGATCACCCCCGCCGAGCCACCCAGGACGATCAGCGCCATGATGAGGTGCTGACCTCGGAGTACGGCACCGCAGGCCAACGCCAACGGCATGAACAACTGGATCCAGCTGCCGCCGTACGTCAGGGCGAGCGGGTAGGTGACGGCGGCCTGCGCGGCAAGCAGGATCAGCGTGGTCCGGTTGGCGCGGCGGGGATCGAACGCCCGGTACGCCACCACGACGTAGAGGGTGACGAAGGCCAGTAGGCCGGCACCGCCCAGCCAGGGCCGGGACACTTCGCCGCGGACCAGGTCGGCGACGGAGCCGGCGGTCAACATCAGCCACGGCAGGAAGGCGGTCCCGCTGGTCAGCTCTGGCAGTTTGTCGACGTCGACGTTGGCGTTCGGATTCGGCCACCAGCGCTTCTTCATGCCCATCCTGCTCGACTCGATCCTGTTTCTTCTGCCTCGACTCGACTCGCCCGGTCAGGCGCGACGGCCGGCCCGACGGTACGCGTAGCCGGCGTACGCGCCGAACACCACCAGCCAGCCGACCAGGACAAGTACGGTGTCGAGCCCCACGGCGGCACCCTGCACGGTGTCCCAGCCCAGTTCCCCGAAGCGGTGCCCCGGGGTCCACCGGGCAACGGCGGCCAGCCAGTCGGGGAACTCCGACACCGGGAACCACAGACCACCGAGGAACGCCAGGAACAGGTTGGTCACGATGTTGGTCACGTTGGTGGTCTGGGCGGAGAGGGCATAGCCGTTGGCCAGGCCGAGCATGGTGAACGGCAGCGAGCCGATCCACAGCAGCAGCGTCAGCATCACCCACTGACCGAGCCCGAGCCGTACGCCGTTGACGATCGCCCCGGTGAGCAGCACCACCACGATCGCCGGCAGCACCATCAGCGAACCGGTCACGGCCCGTCCGACGACCGCCTGGGCCGGGGTCAGCGGGGTGATCCGCAGTTGACGTAGCCAGCCGACGGCCTTGTCCTCGGCCACCGCCGTGCCGGCGGTCAGTCCGGCGCTCAGCGCACCGTACGCGGCCAAGCCCACCATCGCGGTGACCGCCCAGCCGGAGGAGCCGTCGGCCTTGCCACCGACGTTGGTGAACATCAGGTACATCAGCACGGGGGTGCCGATGCCGAAAATGACGAACCCGGTGTCCCGGAAGGTACGACGGAGTTCCAGCTTGACGTACTGGTAGACCGGGGCGATCTGGCCGAGCATCAGAAACCTGCCTTCAGGGTTGGTACGAAGGAAAAATGAGGAAAGAGACGAACGTCAGGAAGGCGGGGTGGCGGTGAGGGTCAGGAACGCGTCCTCCAGTCCGGCGGAGGTCACTTCGAGGCCCCGTACCGGTCCGAGCAGGGCAAGGGCGTGTACGGTCGCGTCGGAGTCGGCGGTCCGCAGGAGCACCCGACCGTCGCGAACAGCCACGGAGAGCACCCCGGGCAGCGACTCCAGGCCGGCGGGCGCCGGGCGACCCTGAAGGTCGAAGGAGACGAGACTCGCCCCGACGGCCTGCTTGATCTCGGTGTTGCTGCCGTCGGCGACGACCCGGCCCCGGTCGATTACCACGACCCGGTCGGCGTTCTGGTCCGCCTCCTCCAGGTAGTGCGTGGAGAAGAGCACGGTCTTGCCCCGCTGGGTGAAGGCGTGCATCGACTCCCAGAACGAGCGCCGGGCCGCCACGTCGAGTGCGGCGGTCGGCTCGTCGAGGACCAGCAGGTCCGGGTCACCGACGAGGGCGACGGCGAAGTTGACCCGCTGCGCCTGACCGCCGGAGAGTCGGTCCACGCGGCGGCCGGCGAGGTCGGTGAGCCCGGCCAGGGCCAGGGCCTCGTCGACCGGCATCGGCTTCGGGTAGCTGCTGGCCACGAAGGTCACCAGTTCGCGCACCGTGACCCGGGGTACGGGCTTGCTGTCCTGGAGCATCGCACCGACCCGCCCGGCGCGTACCGCCCGCTGCGGGGTCTCCCTGAAGAGTCGTACCTGACCGGCGGTCGGCTCGTCCAGACCCAGCAGCAGGCTGATCGAGGTCGACTTGCCCGCGCCGTTGCGGCCGAGCAGGGCGACCCGCTCGCCCCGCCCGATGGTGAGGTCGAGCCCGGCGACCGCCCGTACGTCGCCGAACGTCCGGACCGCGCCGGCAAAGGCCACCACCGGTGCCGCGTCGTGTGTCTTCGTCATGCCAAGAACGATATGAGCGCAGCTCAGGTGCCTTGTAGACGAAAATATCCGGACTCCGGCAGGACAAATGTCATTGCCGCCAGCGCCCGAACGAAGGACTCAGAACCAAACGAAAAATCAGAGCCAAACGAAGAACTCAGAGCCAGCCTCGTTCGTCGGCGATCCGGGCGGCCTCCGTACGGTTTCTTGCTCCGGTTTTGCCAATGGCCGAAGACAGGTAGTTACGTACGGTGCTCTCGGAGAGCCACAGTTTCGCCGCGATGTCCGCCACCGTCGCGCCGCCCAGCCCGGCCGCCAGTACCTCCCGTTCCCGGGCGGTCAACGGGCTCGGCCCGGCGCTCAACGCGGCAGCCGCCAGCGTGGGATCGATTACCGACTCGCCGCTGAGCACCCGACGGATCGACGCGGCCAGCTGATCGACCGGGCCGTCCTTGGACAGGAAGCCCCTCGCCCCGACCTCCATCGCCCGACGCAGATAGCCGGGACGGCTGAACGTCGTGACGATGAGTACCTTGCAGGTGGGCAGTTGGGTACGCAGGTCGGCGGCGGCGTCCAGGCCGCTGCGGTGGGGCAGCTCGATGTCCAGGACCGCGACGTCGGGCCGGACCTCCAACGCGACCGGCACGATCTGATCGCCCTCGGAAACCTGGGCCACGACCGTCATGTCATCTTCGAGGTCGAGCAGCAGGGCGAGCGCGCCCCGCATCATTCCCTGGTCCTCGGCCAGCAGGATCTTGACGGGCTCCGCAGCGGCGGCTCCGACCAGGTCGTCTGTCATGGCCACCACGATACGGGGGTGCTGATCATGAACCGTCGAGCCCGAGCGCGTCCAGCGCCGCAGCAAGGTCGCCGGCGACGATCACCTGCCCGGTCCGGCTTCCATCGGGTACGAACACCCGACACCCACGCCGGTCGGCTGCACGTTCACCTCCACACAGTTCAGTGCGAACCAAGCCGTTCAGACGGTCGGTTCGTTGGGGGCGAGCGGTGGCCGCCGTGACAGGCGATCAGCGCGTCTACCACGATCTCGGCGTCAGCTTCTGCGATGTCCGCCGGGTACTCCGGCAGCAGATCGTCCCAGACGACCAGCCACGACCCGAACAGTTGGGCCTGCCCCTCCGGCCGAGCGAAGAACCAAATGTGCAGATGGGCACCACCATCTCCAATGCGGTAGACGTGGGCCCGCGAGATGTGCGGCAGTGCCTGCATGTGGCGGACGATGCGAGTGCTCAACAGCCCCAGCTCGGCAGCCAGTTCGTCAGGTAGATCCGCCATGTCGTAGTGATCGCGCGGATGCAACATGAGTACCAGCGGGACGCCCACGCCCGAAATCCGCACCAGCCGCCAGTGATCGTTGAACCAGATTCCTTCGTCCCGATCGCGGCAGGCGTTGCAGTCCGACGGATCCTCGCCGTGCCGCGCAGGCTCCGGTAGCACCGGCGGGCGCAACGGCGCTACGCGCAGACCGTCCGGCTCGAACGGACTGATATCCCATCCCGTCATGCGCGCCAACGGGAGCCGACGCTCGCTGTCCGCGATGGCTACTGCGTGGTCATAGAACTCGTCCGGTCGCAAGGCCATGCGGCGAAGACTAGTACGACAAGGTCCCGAGTGATCGACAACCCTGTTGTGGCCGCCAGGCACCGCCCGATGGACTCGTGCTCGATGGCTCGGACGAACCCCGAAGCATCCGCTCGTCGGCACGTCCGAACGCTCCTGCACCTGTTACGGCAGACCACCGTGGCGGATTCGGCATCGCTCGTGCCGGACGAGCCGCGGCCGGACCTCGTCCCGGCACCTCCACCCGGACTCTGCTGTGAACCGTGCCACCGCGCGTCGCCAAGCATTGCCTGCACGCTGTCCTGGTCAACTGTGGAGGGCTAACCTCCCAGGCCATGCGTGAGTATTTCATGGTTGGTGGTCGAAGGCTTTCGTATCTGGACTTCGGCGGCTCGGGTACTCCGCTCCTGGCTCTGCACGGGCACTACAACGAAGCGTCGGCATTCGCGCCACTGGCTGAGGCGCTGGCGCCTCGGTGGCGGATGATCGCGCTCGACCAGCGCGGGCACGGAGAGTCCGACCGCGCCGAGAGCTACGAGCGGGACGACTATGTTGCTGATGTCGCCGCCTTCCACCGGCATCTGGGAGTCGGCCCGGTGGCGGTGCTGGGCCACTCACTTGGCGGAGTTAACGCCTACCAGTACGCCGGCCGGCACGCGGACCAGGTTGCCGCGCTGATCGTCGAGGACGCCGGCGCGGTCTTGGACGTCGACTGGTCCTTCACCACCAGGCTTCCCCGTCACACGCCGTCTCGCCAGGCGCTGGTCTCGGACCTAGGCGCAGCCGCTCCCTATCTGGAATGTTCATTCCGCCGGTCGGGGGACGGCTGGGGCTTCTCGTTCGATATTGATGACACGGTGGCGTCCCAGAAAGCAATCAACGGTGACCACTGGATGGACTGGGTATCGGTAAACTGCCCCACCCTTTTGATCCGTGGAACGCGCAGCAATGAACTGGCAGCCGACCACGCTCGCGAGATGATCGCCCGTCGCGCTGGCAAGGCCCGTCTTGTCGAGCTGCCAGCCGGTCACGTTGTGCACCAGGATGCTGCGGCGCAGTTCGCCAGCGCTGTCGATGCTTTTCTGTCTGAATCCTGCTGAACTGGCCGGTCGCGCTGATGTGCGCGGTGAGCGCTACGCCATCGACCCCGCCACGGCGCGGGTCTGGAGGGCAATCTCACGCTCCTCGTCGGTGCCGATCACGCAGACGGTCACCTCCGAGTCCGGCGGCGAGATGACCCGGTCGCCGGTGCCGGCGTTGCGCTGTGGGTCGACGGCGATGCCGAGGCGGTCCAGCCCGGCCAGGGCGGCGGCGCGTACCGGCGCGGCGTGCTCGCCGACACCGGCGGTGAAGGTGATCGCGTCCACCCGGCCGAGCAGGGCGTAGTACGCCCCGACGTAGCCGGTGATCCGCCGGCAGTAGACGTCGAAGGCGAGGGTCGCCGCCGCGTCGCCGTCGGCCCGGCGGGCGAGCACCTCGCGCATGTCGTTGGCACCGGTCAGGCCGAGCAGCCCGCTGCGGTGGTTGAGCAGGTCGTCGATATCGTCGACCGAGAACCCGCCCTCGCGGCGCAGGTGGAAGATCACGGTCGGGTCCAGGTCACCGCTGCGGGTGCCCATCACCAGGCCCTCCAGCGGGGACATCCCCATCGAGGTGGCCACGCTCCGGCCGCCGGCCACCGCGCAGGCGCTCGCCCCGTTGCCGAGGTGCAGGGTGATGGTGTTGACCTCCGCGTACGGGCGGCCGAGTAGTTCGGCGGTACGCCGCGACACGTACGCGTGCGAGGTGCCGTGGAATCCGTACCGGCGGATGCCGTACCGCTCGGCGGTGTCCCGCTCGATCGCGTAGGTGGCGGCGGCCTCGGGCAGCGTGGTGTGGAACGCGGTGTCGAAGATGGCGACCTGCGGCACGTCCGGCAACGCTGCCCGGGTGACCTCGATGCCGATCAGGTTGGCGGGGTTGTGCAGCGGCGCGAGCGGGATCAGGTCGCGGATGGCGGTCAGCACCGCGTCGTCGATCAGCACCGGCTCGCCGAACCGCTTCCCGCCGTGCACCACCCGGTGCCCGACGGCGGTCAGCCCGGTCAGGTCGAGCCCGTCGAGGATGCCCCGGACGGCCGTCTCGTGGTCGGCCGGCCCGCCACCGGGCTCCCCGATCCGCTCCACGATGCCCTTGTCGGTCACCCGGTCGCCGTCGTACAGCCGGAATTTGACCGACGACGACCCGCAGTTGAGGACGAGGACCCGGTCGGTGGGTGCATCCTGCTGGGCGGTGGCACCGATGGACGGCGCGATCATGACGACTCCTCGACAGCAGCCTGGATGGCGGTGATTGCCACGGTGTTGACGATGTCCGCCACGGTGGCACCCCGGGACAGGTCGTTCACCGGCCGGCGTAGGCCCTGCATGACCGGGCCGACGGCCACCGCCCCGGCGGAGCGCTGCACCGCCTTGTACGTGTTGTTGCCGGTGTTCAGGTCCGGGAAGATGAAGACCGTGGCCCGACCGGCGACCTCGCTGCCGGGCAGCTTCGTCGCCGCCACCGCCGGGTCGATGGCCGCGTCGTACTGGATGGGTCCCTCGACGAGCAGGTCGGGCCGGAGCTGGCGGACCAGTTTGGTGGCGGCCGCGACCTTCTCCACGTCGGCGCCCATGCCCGACCTTCCGGTGGAGTAGGAGAGCATGGCGACCCGCGGTTCGATGCCGAACCGGGCGGCGGTGTCCGCCGACGAGATGGCGATGTCGGCGAGCTGGGCAACATCCGGGTCGGGGTTGACGGCGCAGTCGCCGTAGACCAGCACCCGGTCGGCCAGCAGCATGAAGAAGATGCTGGAGGAGACCGAGACGCCCGGCACGGTCTTGATGATCTCGAAGGCGGGGCGGATCGTCGCGGCGGTGGTGTGGGTGGCACCGGAGACCATCCCGTCGGCGTGTCCCGTCTGCACCATCAGCGTGCCGAAGTAGTTGGGCTGCGCGACGATGTCGTAGGCCAGTTCGGCGGTGACGCCCCGGTGCGCACGCAGCTCGGCGTACGTGGCGGCGAACTCGTCGCGCCACTCGCTGACGACCGGGTCGACGATCTGCGCGCCGCCGATGTCGATGCCCAGTTCGCGGGTGCGCCGGGCGATTTCGTCGGGGCGGCCGAGCAGGGTGATGTCGGCGACACCCCGGCGCAGCAGGATCTCCGTCGCCCGCAGGATCCGTTCCTCCGCCCCCTCGGGCAGCACGAGGTGCCGGCGTCGGGTCCGGGCGCGGTCGATCAGGTCGTACTCGAACATCATCGGGGTGACCCGCTCGGAGCGGCTTACCCGCAGCCGGCGGGCCAGGTCGTCGGTGTCGACGCAGCGTTCGAACGCGCCGAGCGCGGCCTCCACCTTGCGCGAGTTGGCCGCGCTGAGCCGTCCCTCGATGCGGCTGGAGGCGGCGATCGTGTCGTAGCTGTCGCTGGGTACCGAGATCACGGCGAGCCCGGGCTTCAGCGCCTCGACCAGCCGCATCGCCCGTGGGTCCGGATGCTCGCCGAGGGTGAGCACCATCCCGGCCAGCGAGACCTGCCCCGCCACGTGCGCCGCGCTCGTGCCGACCAGGAGGTCGTCCCGGTCACCCGGCATGATCACCAGCGCGCCCTCGGTCAGGTGGTCCAGCAGCGTCGGCAACTGGGCCGCCCCGACCACGAAGTCGAGCACGTCGCGGCTGAGGGCGTCGTCGTCGCCGGCAAGCAGGGTGCCGCCGAGGGCCACCGCCACCTCGGCCACCGTCGGCGCCGACACGGTCGGCACCTCCGGGATGGCGTACGTGGGCACGGGCAGCTCGGGCAGCGTCATCGGGCCGGGCACCCGGTTGGCGATCACCGCCAGCACCGTCGCCCCGAGGTCCGCCAGATCGTGGTACGCCCCGCGCGCCGCCGCCGCGATCGCGGCCGGCTCCTGCCCGAAGCCGTCGATGACGGGCACCACCACGCTGCCGAACTCGGTGGCCAGTCGGGCGTTGAAGGCCAGCTCGCGGGGGCCGGCACCGTCGCCGCCGTCGGCGAAGTCGCTACCCACCACGACCATTGCGGGGCAGCGCCGCTCGACCTCCCGGTACCGCTCGACGATGCCGCCGATGAGTTCCTCGCGCCGCCCGTCGGCGACCAGCGCGGTCGCCTCGGCGTAGCTGGTGCCGCTCAGGTCGGCCAGTGGCAGGTCGATCCGGTAGCGTTCGCTGAGCAGGGTGAGTATCGGGTCGGGGCCGGTTCCACCGACCAGCGGCCGGAACACGCCGATCCGCTCGACCTGTCGGGACAGCAATTCCGCGAGCCCGAGGGCGATGGTCGACTTCCCACCGCCGGATCCCACGCTGGTCAGGTACACACTGCGCGCCACGCACCCACCCTAGAAGATCTTCGAGCGGTCGGCCCGGGTCCGACGGCCCCTCTTCCGGGTCGGTTGTCCGTGGTCACGCGGGGTTGACCACGCAAAACGGCCGCTGCGGACCTGCCCAGCCCGGGCGAAAGTGAGGCGACTCGCCCGGGTGTGGACGTCCGGCGGCTGCCGTCCGGAGGTTACGTCCGCCTGTCGGCGTAACCGTGGTCAGCACCTCGGGGGCAGATCATCGGCGGCATCCTCGGGCAGATCCGAATAGATGTCCGGAACCCAGACGTCGTCGGTGGTTTTGTTCCAGGTCGTGGAGGAGAGTTTCTGGCCGGAAACCTCGTCCGTCACCAACCGCCCGTCATGCACCTGGCAAATGACGTAGATCACGGCTCCTTCCGGATAACCCCGGTCGGCGCGGCCGGGAACGTACGGACTCCGGGCGGCGACCACACCACGGAATCGTCGCTGTTCCTCGGAGTAGGTATTTACGATCTTCGCGGCCCAGGTCTTCGGCACGGGCGATCTCGACATCGTCGGTCCCGCACCGGCAGTGCTGGGATCAGCCTTCGGGGCCTCGGCCGGGCCGCTGGTCACGACTCCGCTGGGGACCTTTTCGGGCGTCGGTTGGTTCGTCGACCGCACGTCGTTGAGCAGGGCGGTCAGCGCCACGAGGAGGCTGGCCGCGCCGATCAGGGTGGTCTGTCGTTGATGGTTCGAGACCCATTGCCGCAGCCGCCCGACCAGACGCCGCAGCCGGGTGAGGAGCATACGCGTCACGCGACGCATCCGACCCAGCCGAAGTTGCCGACGCACAAGGTCCCCTCCCATCAAGGAGCGCCCTTTCGACCAGTGTGCAATTACCGAGCGAAGTTGCCAAGGTACGACACGTCATATTTCGCCACATGCCATTGCCGTCAATCGATTAATGCGCCGCGCCCTATTGGAGAAGTTTGCGAGCTTCGTGGTCAAATGAGCCTGGGCAGTCCCGAATACTGTCCACAGAGGAGGCAATGTGCGGGGATTACCAAGGAAGATAACGCGAGCCGCTGGTGCCGCCGTGCTGGCACTGGCCATGCTCGTCACCACAGCGACGCCGGCCGCCGCCACCAGCGGCCCGGTCCCGGCCCATCGGCAGCACGGCGGGTTGCCCGGCAGCGAGCTACGAGCCGCCCTCACCAGGGTCACCGACGCCGGCATGATCGGGGTGTTCGCGGAGGTACGCGACGGTCTGGACACCTGGCGGGGCGCCAGCGGGACCGCCGATCTCGACAGCGGCCAGCCGGTGGAACCCGGCTATCAGCACCGGATCGGCAGCATCACCAAGACGTTCGTGGCGACCGCCCTGCTCCAACTCGTCGGTGAGGGCCGGGTGGCACTCGACGAGCCGGTCGGCAGGTACCTGCCCGACTTCGCGGTCGACGGGGTGACCGTACGGATGCTGCTCAACCACACCAGCGGTGTCGGCAGCTACGACCGGATGCTGTTCAGCAGCCCGGAGGACGTGGAGCGGCACCGGACCGCCACGTTCGACCCGCGCGAACTGGCCCGGATCGGCCTGGCGATGCCACCGACCAACGCCCCCGGCGCGAACTTCTCGTACTCGAACACCAACTACATCCTGGCCGGCCTGATCCTGGAACGGGTCACCCGTCGCCCCGCCCAACTGGAGATCTACCGGCGGATCATTCGGCCGCTGGGCCTGTTCCAGACGTACTTCCCGGGCACCAACACCAGCATCGCCGGGCCGCACGCCAAGGGCTACGTCCCGTGGTACGACGGCGAACTCCGCGACTTCAGCGGCTACAACATGTCCTGGGCGGGTACGGCCGGCGAACTGGTCTCGACCGCAGCCGATCTGAACCGGTTCTACCGCGCGTTGCTGGAGGGCAAGCTGCTCCGGCCGAGCGAACTGACGCAGATGCGTACCACCGTGCCGTTCGACCCGACCGCGCCCGGCACCGGTGGCTACGGCCTCGGCGTGTTCGAGCTGACACTGCCGTGCGGCCGGGTATGGGGCCATGACGGAACGGTGTTCGGCCACGGCGCGGTCTCACTGCACACGCCGGACGGCCGCCGACAGGTCACCCTTGCGACGAACCTGACGCACTACCAGGCACCGGGCCAGCCCGACCCGATCGGCGACGCGACGGTGGGTTTCCTGGCCGCGGCGCTGTGCGGTCCGACCGGGACGGCAGCGACCTCCACCATCGACGGTCGTGCGTTGTCCATCACCCCGACACCCGGAAGTCCGCAGTCGATCCTCGGACCGACCTCCACCCGGCCGAGCGACGGCTGACGGACCCGGTGGTACGCCGGGCGCGGTGAGGCCCCCGGCTGCGGGGTGACGAAGGGGGACCGGGTGCCATCGGTCCCCCTTTGTCGCGGCATTGACTTTGAAATGTAAAGTACTTTACGTGGATCTAAGCAATGCCGACGCCCCGCCCGCCGACGCCGCGTCCGCGCTCCGCCTGATCGAGGAGCAGCAGGCCCGGGCGGCCCGCCAACTCAACCCGGACCCACGCCTGTTCCACTGGCCCTGGGGGGTGGCCTGGCTGGTCGGCTTCGGGCTGCTCTTCCTGCGCTTCGGCCCGGACGGTCGGGTCTTCGTCGACCTGCCCAGGTGGCTTCCGCTGACCGTCCTGTTCGTACTGCTGGCCCTCGCCGGGACGATCTCCAGTGTCGCCGGGGCCCGGGCGTACGGGCAGGTCTCCGGAGAGTCCTCCCGGCGCGGCGGGTGGTACGGATCGGCCTGGTTCCTCGGCTACGCCAGCCTCATGGCCGTCAACCTCAAGGTCGCCGGGCTGCTACCCGAGGACCTACAGGGACTGCTCTGGTCGGCGACGGCGGTCGGCCTCACCGGCGTCCTGCACCTGGCTGGTGGTGCGATCTGGCTCGACCGCGACATGTTCCTGCTCGGTGCCTGGATCCTCGTACTCAACATCGCCGGGACGCTGGCCGGAGCGGGGTGGCACTCGTTGGTCATCGCGATCGGGGGAGGCGGCGGCCTGCTGGTCACCGGCACCGTGGCCCGGCTGCGGCGCTCATGACCACACCGCCGCCGGAACTCGACCCGGTCATCCACGCCCAGGCCCGGCTCCGGGTCGTCGCCACCCTGGCCACGCTGCCACCGGGTGACCAGATCGCCTTCCCCCGACTCCAGGACATCCTGCAGATGACCCCTGGCAACCTCTCCGTACATCTCCGGAAACTCGAGGACGCCGGATACGTCGACGTCACCAAGACCCACCACGGACGTACCCCGGCGACCCTCGTCGCCCTCAGCCGGCGCGGTCGGCTGGCCTTCGAGGAATACACCGCAGCGGTACGCGCCCTGCTCGATCCCACCGAACCGCCCGGCCCCGCAGAACCGAAGGAGCGGAAATGATCCTCGCCCGCGCCGAGCAGGCCACCCGCAGATACGGCGATGTCATCGCCCTCGACCACGTCGACCTCGAAGTCCGGGCCGGTGAGATGGTAGGTCTCCTCGGCCCCAACGGTGCTGGCAAGAGCACCCTGCTCAGCCTCCTCGTCGGCATGCGCCGCCCCACGTCCGGCCGCGTCGAGTTGTTCGGCGGCGACCCACGCGACCCGGTCCGCCGCCGGCGGATCGGGGTCACTCCACAGGAGACCGGGCTGCCCCCGACGCTACGGGTCGGCGAGGTGGTCGACTTCGTCTCCGCCCACTACGCCGACCCGGTGCCCCGGGCCGAGCTACTCGGCCGGTTCGGCCTCGACGACCTCACCCGGCGACAGACCGGCGGCATGTCCGGCGGCCAGAAGCGTCGGTTGGCCGTCGCGCTCGCCTTCGTCGGCCGCCCCCAACTGGTCTTCCTCGACGAGCCGACCACCGGTCTGGACGTCGAGGCCCGGCACGCGCTGTGGGACGGCATCCGCAGCTTCCACGACGAGGGCGGGACGGTGCTGCTCACCAGCCACTACCTGGAGGAGATCGAGGCGCTCGCCCACCGGGTGGTGGTGCTCGGTCAGGGCCGGGTGCTGGCCGACGACACCGTGGACGCGGTCCGGGGCGTCGTGGGCGTCCGCCGGGTAAGCCTCGACACCCGCGACGACCTGCCGGAACTCGCCGGGGTGGTCGGTGTCGAGCAGGCCGACGGGCGTACCCACCTGCTGGCCACCGACGCCGACCAACTGGTCCGGGACCTGGTCCGGTCCGGTGTCGCGTTCAGCAACCTGGAGATCCGGCCCACCTCGTTGGAGGAAGCCTTCCTGACCATCACCGCGCGCGGCGACCAGCCGATCGCCGCCTGACCGGGAGACCTGCCGTGCAACTCGCCCTCGTCCACGCCAAGTACCAACTCCTGGAGACCATCCGGATCCCCGTCGCGGTGATCGGCAGCACGTTCTTCCCCGCCGCCTCGATGCTGTTCTTCGTGGTGCCGTTCGCCGGGGACGATCCGGTCGGTGCCACGTTCGCGACCGCGTCGATGGTGACCTTCGCGGTAATGATCAGCAACCTGTTCCAGTACGGCATCGGAGTGTCCGAGGACCGGGCCCAGCCCTGGGATCCGTACACCCGGACCCTGCCGGCCGGGGCGTTCCCCCGCTTCGCCGGTCGCATCCTCGCCGGCCTGGTGATGCTGGCCCTCCCAATCATCCCAGTTGTGATCATCGCGGCGGTGGCCACCGAGGCGACGATCACGGTCGGCGGCTTCCTGGCCGGGCTCGGGGTCGTGGTGATCGCTGCGCTCCCGTTCACCCTGATGGGGCTGGCCATCGGCTACGCGTTGCCCAGCAAGGCGGCCCTGGCCGTGGCGCAGCTGATCTTCTTTCCACTGGCCTTCGGCGGTGGTCTTCTCTCCGCGCCCGGCAACGCACCCGGCTTCATCGAGATGATCGCGCCGTACCTGCCGACCCGTGGTGCGGTGGAGCTGATGTGGGCTGCGGTCGGCAACTTCGAGCCCAACCCGGTCTCGCTGGTCTCGCTGCTCTGCTGGATCGTGGCGATGGGCGCGCTGGCCGTGTGGGCCTACCGACGGGACGAGGGCCGGCGGTTCAGCTGACCCGGCCGGCCACGCCGGTCCGGAAGCCGGAGGTCATCGGGGCAGGTGGTCAGCCGACCTGCCTGCCCCGCCACGAGAAGATCGCCAGAACCGCGAAGATGGTGACGGGGATGGTCACGATCACGGCAATGCCGAGCGACCGACTCCGGGTCGCCTCGCACAGTGCCCGCTCGTTCTCCCTTACCGGCTGCACGACACGCTTGCCCGCGTTCGCTTCCTCCGCCCGGTCACCGGACTTGAGCCCATCCTCGGTGGCGTCCTGCGGCACGTGTAGCACCGATGCGCAGACCACCCGTACGCCGTCGCGCGGGTCTGACGAGCGGTACGCCGACGGTGTGGTGGACGAACCGAGCAACCACATCAGGTAGCCCAGGCCAACCAACACGATCAGCAGATAGCCGAGGGAAGCCCACCTGTCGCGTCGCATCGGGGCAGTCTACGTCGATCAACGCGAAGGACATTCTCGACTCTGCTGCCCGACCGGCCCTCGGACCGGCACCACCAGGGGACCGTGGGCACCGTCGACCACCCGTACCCGGGCCCGGTAGTGGGTGGCCAGCAGTTCCTCGGTGAGCACCGCACGCGGTGGCCCGGCCGCCACCACCCGGCCACCGGCCAGCAGCACCATCCGGTCGGCGTACTCGCCGGCGATCGACAACTCGTGCATGGTGGCCAGCACGGTCAGCCCGTGGTCGTGGCGCAACTGGTCGACCAGTTCCAGCACCTCCTGCTGGTGGCCGATGTCCAGCGCGTTCGTCGGCTCGTCCAGCAGCAGCAGGGTGGCCCCCTGGGCCAGTGCCCGGGCCAGGAACACCCGTTGCCGCTCGCCACCGGACAGCGTGGACAGTGCACGGTCGGCGAACCTGGTCAGGTCCAGCCGGTCCAGCACCTCCCGGGTGGCGGCCAGGTCGGCGGCCGACTCCCGGCCCAGCGGCGGCATGTACGGGGTGCGACCGAGCAGCACGTAGTCGAAGACCGCCATCCCGTTCGGGATGACCGGTGACTGGGCCACCGTGGCGACCACCCGGGCCCGCTCGCGACGGCCCAGCTTCGCGCTCGGCGTACCGAAGAGGGAGATCGACCCGGATGCGGGCAGCAGGCCGCCGACGGCGCGCAGCAGGGTCGACTTGCCGGCGCCGTTGGGTCCGATGATGGTGACCCATTCGCCGGCGGCGACGGTCAGGTCGACGCCGTCCAGGATGCGTGCACCGCCCAGCGACACCCGCACGTCGGCTGCCACGACCGCCGGTGCGACCGTGCCGCTCCTTTTGTCGGCACCGCTCCTTTTGTCAGCACCACTGCTCATGTCAGTACCCGCCGGGTGGTACGCAGCACCAGCACGAAGAACGGCGCGCCGAAGAACGCGGTGACCACGCCGATCGGAATCTCGGCCGGGGCTGCGGCGGTACGGGCGACCACGTCGGTGAGGGCCAGGAACGCCCCACCGAACAGGGCCGACAGCGGCAGGATGGCCCGGTAGCTGGACCCGGCCAGCAGACGGACGGCGTGCGGAACGATGATCCCGACGAAGCCGATCAGGCCGGAGACCGACACGGCGGCGGCGGTGCCCAGGGACGCGGCGGCGATCAGCAGATAGCGGGACCGCTGCGGGTGCAGGCCGAGACCGGTCGCCTCCTCGTCACCGACGGAGAGCACGTCGAGTTCCCGGCGGTGCAGCAGCACCACGGTCGCGGTGACCACCGCGTACGGCAGCAGCAGCTTGACGTCGTGCCAGCCGGCGGTGGCCAACCGACCGAGCAGCCACGAGTAGACCTGCTGGATGCTGTCCGCGTTGCGCTGCAACAGGTACGTCTGCCCGGCGGCCAGGAACGCGGAGACCGCCACCCCGGCCAGGATCAGTGTCGCCGGTGACCGGTCCCGGCCGCCGGCCGCCCCGAGCAGGTACGTCATCAGCACCGCCCCGATCGCGCCGACGAACGCGGCCAGCGGAATGGTGACCGGCAGCCCGCTGAGTTCGCCACCGCCCGCGCCCAGCGCGATCACTGCGGTGACCGCCAACCCGGCACCGGCCGCCACCCCGAGCAGGTGCGGATCGGCCAGCGGGTTACGGAACACCCCCTGGTAACAGCCACCGGCCAGGGCCAGCAGGCCGCCGACGAGCAGCCCGAGCACGACCCGGGGCAGCCGCAGCTCGGTGATGATGGCGATCTCACGTTCGTTGAGCCCGCTGTCGAGCCGTACGCCGGGCAGGAGGTTGAGCAGCTCGATGGCGACGCTGCCCGGGGGCAGGCTGACCGGCCCGAGCGCCACACCGACGACCAGTGCGACGAACACGGCGACGACGCCGCCGGCCAGCCATCCGGGCCGCAGACCGGCCGGGCGGGACTTCATGACTGGTCCCGCCGGCCGACCCGGGGGTAGGGAAGGGCCCCTTGTTGTCGCTTCCTGTCTGGGAAGGGGCCCTGCCAAACCACGAACCCGGCGCAACGTCACGCCGGCACCTTGGCCACCGCGTCGGCGACCGCCCGCATCAGGTCGACGACCCGGGGCCCCCAGCGGGACGCGATGTCGTCGTCGAGCGGAACCACCTGGTTGTTCCTGACCGCGGTGATACCGGCCCAGCCACTACGGGCCTTGACCGTGTCCGGGCTCTGCTGGCAGCACTTCGTGTCGGCGAGGAAGACGAAGTCCGGGTTGGCCTTGACGATGACTTCCTGGGACAGCTGCGGATAGCCGCCCTTGCTCCCGTCGGCATCCGACGGGTCGGCGATGTTCTCCATGCCGAGCTGGGCAAAGAGCGACCCGACGAAGGTCCTGCTGGTCGCCGAGTACAGCTCCGGCCCCAACTCGTAGTAGTAGGTCAGCTTCTTCACCCGCTGCGGCACGTCCTTGACCAGCTTGGCGATGTCGTCCTTCATCCGCCCGGTGAGGTCGGTGGCTTCGTCGACGTGTCCGGTGAGCTTGCCCAGGTCGGCGAGCTGGGCGTACGTGTCGTCGAGCACCTTCGCTGCCGGGGTCAGGAAGACCGGGATCTTCAGCGTGGCCAACTGGTCAACGATCTTGTTGAGGTCGTTGGAGAGCACCACCAGGTCGGGGTTCTTCGCGGCGATCGCCTCGGCGTTCGGGGTGAAGCCCGACAGGTCCGTCTTCGGGGCGTCGGGCGGGTAGTTGGACTGGTCGTCCACCGCCACGACCTGCTTACCCGCGCCGATCGCGAAGAGCATCTCGGTGGCGGCCGGCGACAGCGACACGATCTTCTCGGGCCGCTTGTCGAGGGTGAGGTTGCCCACCGTCACCGGGAAGCCGGCCGTACCGCTCGGTCCGGCGGTCGGCTCGGGCGAGGAATTGTCGGCGCACGCGCCGAGGGTCAGAACCGCCGCGAGCGCGGCGGCGAAGATCGCTGACGTACGTCTGCGTCTGCTCATCGGTCCTCCTGTCGGTCGAGGGCTGGTGCTTCGCCGACAGGGACCTGCGATAGGTGGCGCCCCGCCTGCGAGGCGCCCTTCCTCGAGAGCGCTGTTCGCGACCGCGCCGCAGGCGACCTGGCTCGTCCCCGCGTCGGCCTGCCGGGGCAGGTCGAGGACCTCCGGCCGGGCCGGCGGTACGGGGCATCACAGTTGCGGGACAGCACCGGTTTCGCACCGGCTTCGCTGCGGGATGGTCGGTAGCACGGTAGCGCACCGTCCGCTGGCACCGACACCGGCGGCTGCTGACCGCCCTGGTCAGGGGCGGTCAGCGCCGTCGCCGAGAGTTCTTGGGTCAGGAAGGGCCCCTGCCCTGACCCGGAGAAGCGTCAGGAAGGGCCCCTGCCCTGACCCGGAGAAGCGTCAGGAAGGGGCCCTTCCCTACCTCAGATCACGAACTGGTGATCGTCACGTTGTCCACGGCTGCCTCGACCAGGCTGGCGCCGCTGGCGTCCGCCGCCTCGACGAGAATGCTGATCGTCTGCCCGGCGTACGCCGACAGGTTGAGGTTGGCCAGCGTCCAACTGCCGTTACGGTTGCTGGCCGCCCCGTTCTGGGTGAGCAGGGCGGTGGTGCCACCGCTGTGCACGACGCTGATCCGCAGGTAGTCCGCGGACGACGAGTTCGAGCCGTGCGCGAGGTAGTACGCCAGGGAGAGCGTCAGCGTGCCGCTGGCCGGCAGGGTCACCGCCGGTGAACGGGCGCTGGTCACACCGCCGTCGATGTCGTAGTCACCGGCGCTGACGCCGGCCAGCCGGCCGGTGACCAGGTCGTTGCTGCCGCCGTACGGGGCGAGTTGCTTGGCGCCACTGGAGGTGGTCGCCTGGGCCGTACCGCGTTCCCAGGCCCCGGAGGTGGCGGTGTCCGTACCGGACGGGTTGATGGTCCAGCCGGTCGACGCCTCGAAGTTGTCGGACCAGACGGTGGTGCCGCTTCCGCCGTCCCCGCAGTACTCCGCCTGCTTTCCGATCACCCGGTACGGGCAGTCGGCGTACTCGCTGAGCAGCAGGACGGCCTCGCGGTTGCGGGAGGTCTGTGCGGGGATGACCTCGTCCGGCGGGTAGAAGCCGCCGCCACCGAACTGACCGGGGTACATCTCGAAGGTGTACGCGAAGATCTGGTGCTGGCCCCACATCCAGTCGATGCTGTCACCGTCGGTGATGTAGAGGTCGCTGGACTGTTCCGGGGTGTAGTTGTTGGTGGCCGCCATCTGCTGGCCGAGGGTGCGGAACGTCGCCTCCTGGTCGGTGTTCAGGCCGGGCGCGGTGTTCGCCGTGGTGTAGCCGAACGGCCAGAGGATCAGTTCCGAGTAGGTGTGGAAGTCGATGTTCGCCTTGATCTGCTGGGTGCCACCGACGACGCGACTGTTGACGAAGTTACGCAGCGCCGCGGTTTCCGGGGCGGAGAAGGCCGACGGGCCACGGTAGGTCTCCGACGAGGTGGAGCCGGACGAGCCACCGCAGCAGCCCCACTGGTAGGACCAGTTGCGGTTCAGGTCGGTGCCGACGTACGACGATCCGCTGTTGGGCTGACGGTTCTTGCGCCAGGACCGGTAGGAGCCGGTGGCGATGTCGTACTCGCTGCCGTCCGGGTTGACGGTCGGCACGATCCAGATCTCGCGGGTGTTGACGATGTTGGTGATCCGCGAGTCCGAACCGTAGCTGTCGGTGAAGAGGTTGAGCAGGTAGATCGCCATTTCGACGGTCAGGTGCTCACGGGCATGCTGTTGGGAGTTGAACAGGATCTCCGGCTCGTCCTCGTCGGCGGCGACGTTGTCGGAGATCTTGATGACCGGCAGGTCCCGCCCCTCGTACGAGGTGCCGATGCTGCTCTTGCGGGCGATCGACGGGTGGTCGGTGACCACCTGGTTGATCACGGCGGTCAGCTCGGCGTAGTCGTGGTAGTTGGAGTCGGCCGGTGGGAATCCGTTGATGCCGACGTCCCCGGTCGGTGTGGTCGGCACGGCCTCCACCTCGAACCCGAGCGCCGTGATCGCCTTCGCCTCGGCGCCGGTGGCGGAGACGTAGAGCTTGCCGTGCTCGCTGTAGTCGATGGCCGCGCCGGTACGGGCGACCGCGTTGCGGTCGGCCAGCGTACGTGGGCCGACCACCCGATACTGCGTGGCGGCGTTGACTTCGGTGCCTGCCGGGGCAGGCTGGGGGTTGGCGGAGACCGGTCCGGTCACGGTGACCAGCAGTCCGATCGCGAGGGACGCCGCGAGGACGGTGGTCCGGCGCAGTGCCCTTGGTCGGGTGCTCGAGGCGCGTATGCGCATGCAAACCTCCTGGGGTGGGGAGGATCGGCGTTGTCGATGAACAACTGGACCACCAATTCATGGTCATATCAATATCTGTCACTTTCCTTTCTTTGCCGGCCGACTGCCTTTCGTCAATCATTTTCTAGTCAGCTAGATCTGGCGGAACTTCTCTACAGACGGGATAGTGGCGGCAGAACCCCCGACCCATCGGAGCATCGATATGGCTGGACCACGCCCCCGCGCGGTCGCCCTCGCTGGCGTAACCGCGCTCGCACTGCTCAGCACCGCCGCCCCGGCGCACGCCGGAACCGGTCCGCCCGTCACCCACGACGAGCAGATCACCTACCAGGACTGGAACAGCTACGCCGAATGGCGTGGCGGCACCCACAACGGCACCGTCGCCCTGCCCGGTGTCCGTACCGGCATCACGCTGTTGAAGCCCGCCGGCACCACCGACTACACCGATCCGCACACCGGCGTCACCCGGACCTGGCAGTACGGCACCTGGACCTCGCCGGTCACCCGGGTCGGCTTCGACGCCAGTGAACTGATCGCCTCCTGGAACGCCGACACCCCCGCCGGCACCTGGATCCAGATCGAGATGCAGGGCACGTACAACACCGGCAACCAGACGCCCTGGTACGTGATGGGCCGGTGGGCCTCGGGCGACCAGGACATCCGGCGTACCACCGTCAACCGGCAGGGCGACCCGTGGTCGTCGATCTGGACCGACACCTTCTCGATCGACGACGTGGCCAACGGCGTGATGCTTCAGGCGTACCAGCTCAAGCTGACGCTCTACCGGGCCCCGGGACAGTTGCGCGCACCCCGGGTCTGGATGCTCGGCGCGATGAGTTCGTACGTCCCGGACCGGTTCACCGTCACCCCGAGCACCGGCGGCATCGCCTGGGGTCGGGAGTTGGCCGTGCCCACCTACTCGCAGAACGTCCACGCCGGCCACTACCCGGAGTACGACGGTGGCGGGCAGGCCTGGTGCTCGCCGACCTCCACGGAGATGGTCGTCGAGTACTGGGGACGTGGACCGTCCGCCGAGGACACCTCGTGGGTGAACCCGGAGTACCCGGACCACACCGTCAACCACGCCGCCCGGATGGTCTACGACTACGCGTACGAGGGTGCCGGCAACTGGCCGTTCAACACCGCGTACGCCGCCTCGTTCCCCGGGCTGGACGCCAAGGTGACCCGGCTGCACTCGCTGGACGAGATCGAGCGGTTCATCGCCGCCGGCATTCCGGTGATCACCAGCCAGTCCTTCCTGGCCAGTGAGCTCGACGGGGCCAACTACGGCACCGCCGGCCACCTGTTCGTGATCGTCGGCTTCACCGCCGACGGCGACGTCATCGTCAACGACCCGGCCTCGGCCTCGAACGACGTGGTACGCAATGTCTACAAGCGGGAGCAGTTCGAGCAGATCTGGCAGCGCACCAAGCGCTACAACGCCAGTGGCGGGGTGTCCGGTGGCCCGGGTGGCGTCGTCTACCTGATCAAGCCGTGGTGGAAGCCCTGGCCGAAGGTCGCCGGTTCGACCAACTGGTGACCCAGCCGATCATCGGCAGTTCAACCTGAACACCACGTACGTCGCCCACCCTGGTCGACGTACGTGGTGTTTCTGTGTTTCTGCCGACCAGTCGTCATACCGGCCGGTAGCGGCGACTCAGGCGATTCAGTAGAGGCGACGGGGATACTGTTCGCCCGGCAGTTGGTACCAGTCACCAGGAAGATCCACCGCGACTCTGGCGCCCGGATGCTCGTGGGCCGCCGCCTCGCTCAACGCACCGTCGTAGTGGTTGCCATGTGACGGCCCGACCCACACCCCGTTGGCCCGCACCCCGCTGACCATCGCGCCCGGGGCGTTCGGATCGTGATAGTAATCCAGACAGACAGCCACATACTCCTCTGGCGGCGGCGGTTCGGTGCCCTCCCCGACCGGGAGGCCCACATCCACCCCCGCCTGGTCCCGATCGCCCAGTTCGCCGACCCGCCAGATGACCATTCCCGAGTGCATCGGATCGCTGTCGTTGATCACCGACTCGTCCTCGCCCGCCACCGGTACCTCCCCCGTGTCGCAGCCGGTCCGACCCTGATTCGGACCTGCCCGGGCACAGGGTGGTTCCCGCTCGGTTCCGGACTAACCATGCTGGTCGGCCGCACCGGAGGACGACGGATCGACTGCGGGGGCCTGTGATCACCCCGCCGCCCGATCGCGGCCACGAGCCCACCGGCAATTCGGTAACGGCAGGATCGTCGAGAATCTCGGCTGGTGCTAGTCCCGCTTCGGCTTCCCGTCGTCCGGCTTCGTGGACGGGTCCTCGGCCGTCACCCCGGCGGACTCGTCGTCGGTACCGGCCAGCGCGGACCGCAGCCGCTCCTTCTCCGCCTTGCGTCGGTCCGCCGCCTCGGCCATCTGCTGGCCCATCTGGTCCCGCCAACCCCGGAGCAGGAAGAACGACAACGCTGCGGAGAAGACCAGGGCCAGGATCAGCTTCAGGAAGATGTCGATGTCGACCGGCCAGAGCGCCAGCACGACCACCACGAACAGGCCGAGCCGGCCCAGCGTGTACTTTGCCGCGGCACTCATCCATCTTCCCTTTCGATCAGCCGATCCGGCGGGTCAGCCACCGGACGCCCAGAAACCAGATCAACGCGTACGCCAGCGCGAAGACCGCCGCCGCCAGCGCGCCCGACGCCATCGGCGGCAGCGTCGCGGCCACTCCGGCGACCAGCAGCCCGGAGGTGATTCCGACGGCCGCCGCCACGAATGCCGCCGCGATCCGGGCCGGTCCCGGCCCCCAGGCACGGAACTCCTCGACGAACAGCCAGGCCGGCAGGATCACCGCCAACCAGCCGTTGGCCCGGCCGAAGCTGTCCAGTCCGAGCAGGGCCACGGCCCAGTCGAAGACCACCAACGTCAGCACACCGATGACCAGCCCGGCCAGGACCATCCCGATCAGGTCGGTCAGGGCCATGATGCGTCCGTCGTCGTCCCGGCGGGGGAAACCGCTGCGCTGCTGCTCACTCATAACCAGTCGAGGGTACGTGAGCAGCCGAGCCCGGCCGCTGCCGGCCGTACCGGGGCGGTCGGGCTGCTCAGGCCGCCCTCGGTCAGGCCCAGACCTGCTGCGGTTCGGACCGGCGCTCCGCCAGCGACGGCGGGGCGTCGTATTCGCGTACCACGTTGTAGCGGGTGTCCCGCTCGACGGGGCGGAAGCCCGCGTCCCAGATCAGGTTCAGCAGGTCCTCGCGGTGCATGGTGTTCGGCGTGCCGTACGAGTCGGCATCGTGCGTGATCTTGTATTCGACGACCGAACCGTCGAGGTCGTCCACCCCGAAGTTGAGCGACATCTGGGCCACCGAAAGTCCGTGCATCACCCAGAAGCACTTGACGTGCGGGATGTTGTCCAGCATCAGCCGGGACACGGCGAACGTCTTCAACGACTCGGCCGGCGAGGCCATCGTGGTCCGCTCCTGGATCCGGTTACGGATCTTGCCGTCCGCGGAATCGACGAAGTCGTGCTGGTAGCGCAGCGGGATGAAGACCGCGAAACCACCGGTCTCGTCCTGCAACTCGCGCAGCCGCAGTACGTGGTCCACCCGGTGGCGGGGCTCCTCGATGTGGCCGTAGAGCATGGTCGACGGCGTACGGAGTCCCTTGGCGTGGGCCAGTCGGTGGATCCGCGACCAGTCCTCCCAGTGGCAGGCGTGGTCGACGATGTGCTGACGGACCTCCCAGTCGAAGATCTCCGCACCGCCCCCGGTCAGCGACTCCAGTCCGGCGTCGATCAACTCGTCGAGGATGGCATCGGCCGACAGGCCACTGATCTTCTCGAACCACTGCACCTCGGTCGCGGTGAAGGCCTTCAGCTTGACCTTCGGCAGCACCGCCTTCAGTTCGCGCAGCACCTTCGGGTAGTAGCGCCAGGGCAGCGTCGGGTGCAGGCCGTTGACGATGTGCAGCTCGGTGAGCTGCTCGTCCTCCATCTCCTTGGCCTTGCGGACCGCCTCGTCGATACGCATCGTGTAGGCGTCCTTCTCGCCCGGCTTGCGCTGGAACGAGCAGTACGCGCAGGAGGCGCTGCACACGTTGGTGAGGTTCAGGTGCCGGTTGACGTTGAACATCACCCGGTCGCCGTTGAGTTCGGTACGTCGGTGGTGGGCCAGCCGCCCCAGCCAGGCCAGGTCGTCACTGTCGTAGAGATCCTCGCCGTCCTGGCGGCTGAGCCGCTCCCCGGCGTAGACCTTCTCTTCCAGCTCGCTCTTGCGTGCGGCATCCATGCCTGTCACGTCCCTTCCACCAGCGTTCCCGCCCGAGCCTACGTGCCCGGGTTGACCGACCCCTCGACTGGCCGGGGACAGCGACGTACTTCACTAGATTTTCGACGCTACCCGTCACCGGATTCTCAGTGTCTCGTTATCACCAGCCAATCGACATCGCCGGCATATTGAGGTAAGACAAACTAGGACCCGAGGAACACTCGACCTCAGACCACCCGCCGCGCCATCCGCGCGGCTCTTCCAGCACAGACGGGGAGCAGGATGGCCGAGAGCAAGCGCAGGTGGCAGACCCGACCCGGCGACACGATCTCCCCGGTCCTACGCCCGTTGGTGTGGTCGGCCGTGCTCGGCGCGGTGGTCGCTTTCGCCTTCGCCGCCCCCGGGTACGCCGAGCCGGGCCGCGTCCCCGACAGCGGATCCCGCCCGCTGCCGAGCGGGGTGCTCCAGCTGCCCGGTGCTCCGCAACTCCCCGGCGCTCCCCTCTCCCCCGGGTCGGGCATCGGTGTCGACCCGCTCCAGGCCCAGATCGACGCCGCGCAGACCCAGGTCGCGATGATCGGCCAGCAGTTGCTGGCGCTCCGGCAGGACCGGGACGACGCCCGGCTCGCGTTCATCAACGCCCAACGGGAGCTACAACTCGCCAACGAGGCGCTGACCAAGGCCAAGGCGGTCGCCGACACCGCAGCCGCCGAAGCGCTCAAGGACGCCGCCGCGCTGCCCCCCGGGTCGTACGACTCCGACCTGCAGGGGCTCGGTGCGCTGAGCCGGCTACAGAAGGGCCAGCACTCCGGGATCGACACCAGTGCACCGGTTCGCGAACTGGCCCGGGCACAGGAGGCCCAGCAGGCTGCGGACCAGCGCTACCTCGCCGCCGGTGCCCGGGTCAATTCCGCCGACCAGCAGTTCGCCATCCTCGAGACGACCTACCTGCAACTGGAGAGCGCGCTCACCAAGCTGCGACAGGCGAACATCGAGCGGATCACGGCGCTGGAACGCGCGCAGGAAGCCGCCGAGCAGCAGCTCGGGGGCAACTACCCGGACGGCACGACCGTCAACGGCAAGATGGCCAATCCCCGGGCCCGGGCTGCCGTCAGCTACGCGCTCGCTCAGCTCGGCGATCCGTACCAGTGGGGCGCCGAGGGGCCGGACCGGTTCGACTGCTCCGGCCTGGTCTGGGCCGCCTACCGGTCACCGGGGGCGAACTACCGGTTCCTGCCCCGGGTGGCCAAGGACCAGTACTACGCCACCCGTAACCGCCCGGTGGACCGGTCCGCCCTGCTGCCCGGGGATCTGGTCTTCTTCGCCTCGACCAGCAGTTGGACCAGCATCCACCACATGGGGATGTACATCGGCAACGGCAAGATGGTGCACGCCCCCACCACCGGGGACGTGGTGAAGATCTCCACCGTGCGGTGGTCGCGCCTGTTCGCCGCCACCCGGGTCTTCGACGCGGTACCGGCACCCACCACACCGTCGCCGACGCCGACCCCCAGCCCGACGACCAAGCCGACACCTTCGCCGTCTCCGACGAAGCCACCGACCCCCACGCCGACTCCGACGACCCCCCCTCCCAGCGAGACTCCGTCCCCGAGCACTTCGACGTCTCCCTCGCCGTCCGTCACCGAGTCGACCGCGCCGAACGAAACGACCGCCGCCCCGAGTGTCGGCTCGGTCAGTGGCACCCCGAGCGGCAACTGAGGCCAACAACCGACTCCGGCTGTGCGCTCCGGCGCGGATATGGCACGGTGAGTTCGGAGCACTGGCGGACCGAGACATCCGGTCCGGGCGCGAGCGTGGGCGCGGGAGGCAACAATGGACGAAAAGCAGGGTTCACCGTACGAGGGAGAACCCGCGCCCGGGCCCGGTAGGACGGCTGCGCCGCCGCCACTGAGTGAGGACTCAATGGAGCTGCCGCCGTTGCCACCCCTGCCCGAGGTCGGTACGAAGTTGCCCGACCTGCCCTCGGCGGAAGCGGTTGGGGAGGTGGACCCGGCCGAAGGCTTCGAACCGCCACCAGCCCCGACCGCCGGAGCACTTTGGCCCGCCCGGCCCGCGCCCACCGGAGATGCTCCCGCCCCGGCTGCCGGGCAGTCACCCGTACGGGGACGTGCCACCGTCGCAGCCAGCGTGGCACCGACCGTGGACGGGGCCGGTCGGATACGCACCGAGACGACCGGCGGTACGACGTACCGGGCCGGTGGGCTGGGCGATACGTCGCCTGCCCAGCCGGACGTTGCGCAGCCAGCCGTTGCCCAGTCGCCCGCCCAGCCAGCCGTTGTGCAGTCGCTTGCCCAGTCGGCGCCGGCCGCTGCGCGGGCCGCGGTGCCGCCAGCACCGGCCGTCGCACAGGCGGCTGTGGTACCGACTGCTGCAACGTCTGTGCAGCAGCAATCCGGATCGACCGCCGCCGCTGGTACACCATGGGATGCCTTCGGCGACGCGTGGCAGAAGCCGGCGGCGACGGCAACCCCGGCCGCACCCGCCGAGAGCGGACCGGCTGCGGATGTGTCGAGTCCCGCCGTGCCAGCTGCGGACGTACCAGCCGCCGCTGCTGCGCCGGCTGCGGTAACAGCCTCCCCCGTGCCGACCGCCGACCCGGCACCGGCGTACACGATGCCTGACCCGGCACCGGCGGGTGTCTACTCGATGCCCTCACCGGTCAGCCCTGGACCGGTGTTCTCGGTGCCGGCACAACGAAGCGCCCCAGCCGTCGAGTCCCTGCCGGCTCGGGCGAGTGTCTCGGTTCCCGGTGTGCGGACCGTGGCGCCGAACGGATTCCCGGCGACCGGCCAGGCCGGCACCGGCAGTTCCAAGATCTACCGGGCCGGTGACGCCGCCGGCACAGCCCAGCCGCCGGCATCCCCACCGCCACCGACAGCGCCATCGGCACCGGTCCAGCAACCACGGCCCACCCAGCCGCCGGAGCCGGTTCAACCACCGGAGCCGGTCCAGCCGCCGAAGCCGGAGCCGCCCCGCCCGCCGGGGCCGGGACCGGTGCCTGATCCGTTCCCCGCCCCACCACGGCCACCGTTGCCGGGACCGACCCCACCCGGGCCGACGCCACCGGCACCCACACCACCGCCCACGCCACCTACCCCACAACCGCCACCGCCGTACCCGCCGGCCCCGCCCGCACCTGCGCCCCCGGGTCCCGCTCCGGTTCCGCCGTTCCCGCCGCCGCCGGCAACGAGGGCCACAGCCAGCGTCGCGCCCGTCGTCGTCCCGGCTCCGGCGCTGCCGACCTGGCCACCACCGACCAATCCGACGGCCCCGAACAGCGACCCCGCCGCCGGGACGCCGACCTATACGCTGCCGCCAGCCGCGCCCGGATCCGGCGCGGGCTCTCCGAGCAGCGCACCGCCGTCATCCGCACCGCCGGCCCCGGTAGCCACAGCCTCCCCGTACGCTCCGTCATCCCCGTACGCTCCGTCATCCTCTGCCGGGCGGATACCCGAACAACGGGCATCCGGCCAGCTGTACGGCGGACCGGACAGTCCGGGTGCCGGTGAGATGACGTTGGCCATGCCGACGGAGAACACCTCGGAGATCAGCGGATCGCTGACCGGGCACATCCTGGCGCAGGGTTGGGACGACGCCCCGACACCGAAGAGCAGGACCACCAAGATGGTGGTGATGCTGCTGATCGGCCTCGGCATCGTCGTCACGGTCGGCCTGCTGGCCGCGACCCTCGCCGGGGACGCGGTGAGCAGCATCTTCGACGGAGTCCTCGGTCACTGAGCCGAACCACCCCGCCCCGCGACACTGTCAAGGGTGAGTCTGCCCACTGGGGGTGTCGCGCGGGTGGCAGCAGAGCCGCACACCCGTACACTTGTGGTAATCACTGACCTGGCGTGTCCAACGCACGCCCATGGGCGATCTTGCGGGCGAATCAGCGGCGACACGGAGTCGTGGCGGGCCATCGCGAAGATGCGCCCCGCTTGAGAGGTTTTTCTTGACGTCTTTCGCTGACCCCAGCACGTTCCCGTCCGTCTTCGACGCTCCGATCGAGCCCACCGAACCGACCACCGAGTCCACCGATTCGGCCAACTCCGCAGCCGCAGCACCGGACTTCGGCGCACTCGGCCTGCCCAGGGACCTTGTCCGGGCACTCGGCCGGGAGGGCATCACCACTCCGTTCCCGATCCAGCAGGCCACCGTGCCGGACGCGTTGGCCGGACGGGACGTCCTCGGCCGTGGCCAGACCGGCTCCGGCAAGACGCTGGCCTTCGGGCTGCCCGTACTGGCCCGCATGGCCACCGGCGGTCGGGCCCGTCCGCTGCACCCTCGGGCACTCATCCTGGTGCCGACCCGCGAACTCGCCATGCAGGTCAACGACGCGCTCATGCCGTTGGGCAGGGCGCTCGGCGTCTTCCTCAAGACAGCGGTCGGCGGGGTGCCCTACGACCGCCAGATCGACTCGCTGCGGCGTGGCGTCGAAATCATCGTGGCCACCCCGGGGCGACTCGGTGACCTGATCTCACGCGGTGTGTGCAACCTCGACGACATCGAGGTCACCGTCCTCGACGAGGCCGACCAGATGGCCGACATGGGCTTCCTGCCCGACGTCACCGAACTGCTGGCCAAGACCCCGGCGGATGCTCAGCGGCTGCTCTTCTCCGCGACCCTCGACGGTGACGTCGACACGCTGGTGAAGCGGTTCATGACCGACCCGGTCACCCACTCCACCGCCCCGCCGACCGCAGCGGTGTCCACCATGGACCACCACCTGCTGCTGATTCCGCCGCACGACAAGTTCGCGGTGGCCGCCTCGATCGCGGCGCGGCAGGGCCGCACCATGATGTTCGCCCGGACCCAGATGGGCGTCGACCGGCTCGTCGAGCAACTCGCGGCCGTTGGCGTACGGGCCGGCGCACTGCACGGCGGCAAGACCCAGCGGGTACGCACCCGCACCCTGGCCGAGTTCAAGGAAGGCCGGATGAACGTCCTGGTCGCCACCGACGTGGCCGCCCGGGGCATCCACGTCGACGGGGTGTCGCTCGTGGTGCACGTCGATCCGCCGAAGGACCCCAAGGACTACCTGCACCGGGCCGGTCGTACCGCCCGGGCCGGCGAGTCCGGTGCGGTGGCCACCCTGGTCCTGCCGAAGCAGCGGCGTACCACCCTGGCGATGCTGGAGAAGGCCGGAGTCGAGCCCGCCCAGACCCGGGTCCGGTCCGGTGACGCGGCGTTGGCCGAGCTGACCGGGGCCCAGGAGCCCAGCGGCGTACCGGTGGTCGACGAGCCGGCTCCGCCACCGCGCCGGGGCGAGCGTCGCTTCGGCGACCGGCCACGCGGTGAGCGGCGGTTCGGGGACCGGGCCGAGGGCCGGGGCGAAGGCCGGTACGGTGAGCGTCGCTTCGGCGACCGGCCATCGGGCGAGCGTCGCTTCGGCGACCGTCCGCACGGTGAGCGTCGCTTCGGCGACCGGGCCGAGGGGCAGGGCGAGAGTCGGGGCGAACGCCGCCCCGGCCAGCACGGCTTCGGTGACCGGAGCGAACGCCGGGACCGTGGCGAGGGCCGCTCCACCAGCGGTGGCTGGCACTCCGGTGACCGACGGGGTGGCTTCCGGCACGAGGGCCGCTCCCGGGACGGCAGCCCCTCGCGGGACGAGCAGCGCCCGTGGGACGACCGGCCCCGGGCCGACCGGCCGCGCGAGGAGCGCCACGCCTCAGGTGACCGCCGCTTCGGCGGCCGTCGTCCGACGCGTACCCACTGACCCTTCCGTAACATCAGGCGCCGTTGCCGGCGCGGGTGTAGGCCGTACGGCCCGCCCGTTTTCCGGCAACGGCGCTTGTCGTCGTACGAGATGGGGTGCCGGCAGGGCCTACGGACGGTAACGTCCGCGACATGGCGACCATGCCGAAGTCACTTTTCTGGTCCCGGGTCGACACTGCCGGCAGTGACCAGGCGCTGTTCGACGACAGACGGGGACTTGCCGTACGGGGAGTCGCGCTGGCCGCCGACCCGCTGCCCTACACCTGTCGCTACGAGTTGGTCGCTGACGAGTCCTGGTCGGCGGCACGACTGGAGGTCGGCGTCGAAGGTGCCGGTTGGCTGCGTACCCTCCGGCTGGAACGGGCCGCCGGCCAGTGGCGGGCCAGCACCGCCGAACAGGGCGACCTGGATGCCGCCCTGGCCGCCGCCGGACGGCCGGGGGCCGGGTTGCCGGGAACCGACGACCCGGGCCGCCTCGACGACGCCATCGACGTCGACCTGGGTGCGTCCCCGCTGTTCAACACCCTGCCGGTACGCCGGCTCGGCCTGCTCGACGCTGAACCGGGAACCACCCATCGGATAGTTGTCGCCTGGGTGCAGGTGCCGAGTCTGCTGCTGGCACCCGCGGAACAGGTCTATACGGCGTTGGGGTCCGGCCGGGTGCGGTTCGAGAGCGAGGGCTTCACCGCCGAGATCCAACTGGACGCCGAAGGCTACGTCGTGCACTATCCGGGGCTTGCCCAGCGGTACGACGTCGGGCGCTAGGAGAGGGCCTCCTCGCCCCCTCAAACCGGCCAGGCTCCGGTGGCCAGGAACCGGTCGATGATGGCCAGGTACGGTGCCAGGTCCAGCCCCTGGCCGGCCACCCACTCGTCCGAGTAGTAGGTGTCGGTGTAGCGCTCCCCGCCGTCGCAGAGCAGGGTCACCACCGAGCCGGTCTCCCCGCTGGCCCGCATCCCGGCGATGAGGCCGAAGGCACCCCACAGGTTGGTGCCGGTCGAGCCACCCACCCGGCGGCCCAGTACGGCCGAGGCCGCCCGCATGGCGGCCAGCGACGCCGCGTCCGGGACCTGGGACATCCGGTCCACCACGGCCGGCTGGAACGACGGCTCGACGGTGGGGCGACCGATCCCCTCGATCCGAGATCCCTGGCTGGTCGTCGTCGTCCACTCACCGTCGCGCCAGGCCGGGTAGAAGGCCGAGTTCTCCGGGTCGACCACGTAGAGCTTCGTCGGCAGTCTCCGGTAGCGGGCGTACCGACCGATCGTGGCGCTGGTGCCCCCGGTGCCGGCCCCGACGACGATCCAGGCCGGTACGGGATACCGCTCCAGGGCCATCTGGTTGTAGATCGACTCGGCGATGTTGTTGTTGCCCCGCCAGTCGGTGGCCCGTTCGGCGTAGGTGAACTGGTCCATGAAGTGCCCGCCCAGGTCCTCGGCCAGCCACCGGGCCTCGACCACGACCCTGGCGGGATCGGTGACCAGGTGGCACTTGCCGCCCTGGAACTCGATCAGGGCGATCTTCTCCGCGGACGTCGAGGTCGGCATGACCGCGATGAACGGTAGCCCGAGCATCCGCGCGAAGTACGCCTCGGAGACCGCCGTCGATCCGGAGGACGCCTCCACGATCGTGGTCCTCGGTCCGATCCAGCCGTTGCAGAGGCCGTACAGGAACAGCGAGCGCGCCAGCCGGTGCTTGAGTGAACCGGTCGGGTGCACCGACTCGTCCTTGAGGTAGAGGTCCACTCCCCAGTCCCGGGGCAGCGGGAAGGGCAGCAGGTGCGTGTCGGCGGACCGGTTGGCGTCCGCCTCCACCGTGGCGATCGCTTCGATCATCCAGGCGCGGTCAGCGTCGTTACACCGGTCCACAGGTTTCATGTCGAGACCGTAACAAGTTTCGGCCGCCGCTCGGACACTCCCCCACGGCGGGCACCGGGACCGATCAGGACGGGCTGATCGGCTGGGGCCGGTTCTCCCACTTGGTCGACAACGCGATCGCCGTACGCGTCGACGCGACACCGGCTGTCCGGTTCAGCCGTACGATCAACTGCTCCAACTCGGCGATGGTGCCGACCCTGGCCTTGAGCAGGAAGGACTCCACGCCAGCCATGAAGTAGCAGGATTCGATCTCGGGCATCGCCCGCAGGGTTTCGAGGACGTCGTCGGTGTCGCCACCGGAGTCCTGGACGATGCCGATCAGCGCGGTCACCCCCAGCCCGACCGCTTCCGGCTCCACGTCGGCGCGGTAGCCCCGGATGACCCGGCTCGATTCCAGCTTGCCGACCCGCTCGTGTACGGCGGGCGCGGACAGGCCGACCTGTCGAGCGAGTTCGGCGTAGGAAAGTCGGGCGTTGCCGCGTAGTAACTCCATGAGCCTTAGGTCGATGGCGTCCACGGACTGAGACCCTAACCGTACGGATGAGTCGTACTGCCGGCGGTAACCCCTACCTCCACTATCGGTGGGATCAACCGGTGTGGCGACAAAAAGATTAAATGACCTGAATCCTAGCCGACTAACTTCCCACAAAGTGCGTTTTCGCGTTTGCCGGACACGCCATGCCGGCGGTGCTGTAATTGCCATACGTCCCTAACGAGGTCTCTGGCAGGCACCTGTCCGGGGGCGGTCTTATCAGTCCGGGGGCTTCGTCGACGCGAGGAGGGGGCTGTGGACACTGGAGATCGTCTCCTGACGCCGGGTGAGGTTGCGGCCTTGTTCCGGGTCGATCCAAAGACCGTCACACGGTGGGCCGCGGCCGGTCGTATCGGTAGTATCCGCACCCCTGGTGGCCACCGCCGGTTCCGCGAATCGGAGGTCCGCGCACTCCTCGAAGGCGAGGGCATGCTCGAGGAGATCGACGAGAGCGCGATCAACCGACCGACCGGTCCCGGTCCCGCCACCCCGGGCAGTCCGGGCGGTCCTGGCGGTCCGGGCGCAGGGGCCGCGCCCCCGCCACCCATGTACTGAGGGCGACCGCTCAGGCCAGGTCCGGATTCGGACTCGGGTTCGGGTTCGGGTTCAGGCCAGGTCCGACCGGCCAGCCGGGTCCGGGTTCGGGTTCGGTCCGGGTCGACGATCAGATACGGGCCGACGATCAGATACGGGCCGACGATCAGGTACGGGCGGCACCCAGCTCACCGGACCAGCGGCGGAAGAGCGAATGGGGGACGCCGAGCGCGTCCAGGACCTTGCCGGCGACGAAGTCGACCAGCTGCTGCGCCGACGCGGAGGCACCCGCACCGTAGAAGCCGGGACTGGCCGGTAGCACCACCGCTCCGGCATCGTGCAACGCGATCAGGTGCTCGAGATGGCTACGCGTCACCGGGGTCTCCCTCGGCACCACGACCACCGTCCGTCGCTCCTTCAGGTTGACCTCGGCCGCCCGCTGCAACAGGTCCTTGGACAGGCCGATGGCGATCCCGGCACAGGCTGCCGTACTCGCCGGGACGACCGCCATCCCCCGTACCGGGTAGGACCCGCTGCTCGGCCCGGCGGCCAGGTCACCCGCCGACCAGTACGCCAGGTCGGCACCGGTCAGGTCCCGGCCCAGCCAGTCGGCCAGATCGTCCGACCAGTGCGCGTCGCGGAACGCCCGACCGGTCTCGTCCAGGATCGTCAGCCGGGCCGCCCGGGACACCACCAGGTCGACCGCCTCCCCCGCGTCGAGCAGGCCGCCGATCACCGCAGCGGCGTACGGCGTACCTGACGCACCGGAAACCCCGACCACCCACGGCCTACGCATACGCCAAGCTTCCCCTGTCCGCTGCGACGCCGCGCAGCCGCCCCTGAGATGCTGTGCGCCGTAAACTGGCAACACCGCTGGCGGAGGCGATCGGCGTGGATAGCGACGTCCTACGGGCGATGCAAGCGGACTGCCCGATTCCGTCACGCATCTCCCCTCACGCCGCAGCCGTGCAGGACTGGCTGAATGGTTGGCTCCGGGGCTTTGCCCTGCCACTCGACCTGCCCGACCTCGAGCGGCTGGGTCACGCCGACTCCGCCTACTACGCCAGCCGGCTGTATCCGGACGCCACCCGGGCCGACCTTCAGACCATCGCCGCGCTCTTCACCTGGTTCTTCCTGCTCGACGACGTCTGCGACGGTCCGCCCGGGGCCGCCGCGCCGGACGTACGCGGGCTCTGCGACGGGGTGCTCCACACACTGCGACACGACCCACCCGGCCGGCATCCGGCGTTCGCCGGGCCGCTGCGCCGGATGCTGGTACGGGTCTGGCAGCCGCCGCGCCTGCGGATGGGGCCGGAGTGGCAGGCGCGCTTCCTCGACGCGGTCAGCCACCACGTCGACGGGATACTGGTCGAGGCTGCCAACAAGGCGGTCGCCCGACGCCCGTCCGTGGCCGACTACGTCGAACTGCGCCGGGCGACGTCAGCGGCGTACGTGGCGTACGCGCTGATCGAGTTCACCACCGGAACACCACTACCTGCGGCGGTCCACCACCATCCGCTGGTCCGGGAGATCGCCGCCACCGCCAACGACCTGCTCTCCTGGTTCAACGACCTGGTGTCGCTGGAGCGGGACACGGCCACGTCGGGCGGGCACAACCTGGTGCTGGCGGTCGCCCACGAAGAGGGCGTTCCGGTCGACGTCGCGTTCTCGGCGGTGGTCCACCGCTGGCGGGAGACGATGTGCCGGTTCGGTGAACTTCGGGCGGCCGTACCTTCCTTCGGCCCGGCGATCGACGGCCCGCTGCACCGCTACCTGGACGGGGTGGCCGGCTCGATCCGCGGCACGATCGACTGGTCGTTGGAGAGTGCCCGGTACGCCGGAGCATCGGCGACACCGGGCACCATCACACGTTCGCCCTACCCTGCTGCGCTCCCGGCCTCCGGACCGGGTGCCTGACGTTCCCGGTCGGCCAGGGCGTTGAGCAGCCCGGCGGCCGTCCGGGCGTCGGGAACCGTCACCACCAGCGACCGGCCACCGGTCCGTTCGACCAGCAGCGCCGCACCGGCCCGCAGCACGATGCCGACCCGGCCGCCCCGGCCGACCCGCCAACCCCAGCCACCGAACTCCCGCAGCGGCCGGACCTGGATGACGTCGGCCCGCACCACCTCGTCCAGCGGTACGCGGGTGCGGGGCCAGCCGAGCGCGGAGTGCACGGCCAGGCCGGTCCGGTCGACGCGTACCACGAACGAGAACATGGCGGCCATCGACACGAGCAGCAGCGCGGGAACGACCAGCATCCCCCACATCCTGGTGAACAGGACCAGACCGATCGTCACCGCGACGACCACGATTCCGACCGCGATGCCGGGACCTGCCTCGGTACGGCCGATCCACGCGGCCTGCTCCTGTGGGGACAGCCGCTCCCGGGGTGCCTCGGCGCTGACCGGCCCGACCGCCGGCTGTCGGGGGTCACCGGGGACGAGTAGGCCGACAGCGACCGCCGGCAGCAGGGAAGCCACGATCGCCAGCAGGATCACCCCGCTGACGTCGACGTCGGAATGCGCATCGGCCAGCCCACGCTGGACGTGCAGGGTGCCGAGCAGCAGCACCGAGGTGAAGAGCGCTGCCCAGATCGTGGTGGCCGCCCCCATCCGCCGGGTCGTCGCGGAGTGGCCGAGGAACGCGGTGACCGCACCGAAGACCAGCACCAGGACGGCACCGACGCCGAGCAGCCCACCGAGCGCTGCGTTCAGCGAACCGAAGCGGTCGGCGGTGCCGTCGATCCCCCAGTGGGTGGCCACCCGGTCCGGAAGGTCCCCACGCCAGGAGTAGGCAGTGACGGCGGCGCCGGCAAGGACGGCCAGGCCGGCGACGGTGGTCCATCCGGCGGTTCGGTGGCTGCGCCGGGCCGTACGGCGGTCGTGGTCGAGGGTGTGGGTCATGTCGGGAATGCCTCCTTCAACAGTGCAGCCACCACCTGGGGGGTGAGGTTGAGGGCGCGGGCCTCGCGTACGACGGAGTCGATGGCTGCCAGCAACGCGGTGTGGTCGGCGTTGGCGTGGGCGGTGACCACTGCACCGCGGCCCCGGCGCAGCTCGATCAGTCCCTCGTCCCGCAGCACCTGGTAGGCGTGCAGGACGGTGTGCACGTTGAGCTGCAACGACTCGGCAAGCTCACGGGCAGCCGGCAGCCGCTGACCGGCGCGGAGGGCACCCCGGGCCACGGCCAGCCGCACCTGCGTGGCGAGCTGGCTGAACAGCGGCTCGGCAGCGGACGGGTCGACGCGAAACATCACCCGGTTAGCATAGTTGTTATAGCGCTAACCGAACAAGTTGCGAGCTGATCTAGATACCCAGACCGAGTCGCAGCACCAGGTCGAGCAGGGCGAAGACGAACAGCGCGATGCCGACGAACCCGTTGGCGGTGAAGAAGGCCCGGTTGACCCGGGAAAGATCGGTCGGGGTGACCACCACGTGCTGGTAGCCGAAGGCCACGGCGGTCAGCGCCAACCCGACCCACCACGGCCAGCCGTAGTCGACCAGTTGGCCGAACCAGACGAACAGCACGAACGTCACCACGTGTGCCACGGTCGAGGCGTGCAGGGCGAACCGCAGACCGTACCGGGCGGGGACGCTGCGTACCCCGATCCTCCGGTCGACCTCCGCGTCCTGACACGCGTAGATCAGGTCGAAGCCGCCGATCCACAGCCCCACCGCCGCCCCGAGCAGCCAGGCCGGGCCGGAGCCGGTCAACGTACCGGTCACCGCCAGCCAGGCACCGACCGGGCCGACCGCCTGCGCCACCGCCAGGATCGCGTGCGGCCAGTTGGTGAAGCGCTTGCCGTACGGGTAGAGCACCAGCGGCACCGTCGCCAGCGGGGCGAGCGCCAGGCAGAGCGGGTTGAGCAGCGCCGCCGCGCCGAGGAAGACCACCAGCGCGACGGCCGCGCCGGTCCAGGCGGTACGGACGCTCACCGCCCCGGTGACCAACTCCCGATTCACCGTACGCGGATTGCGCGCGTCGATCTCGCGGTCGATGATCCGGTTCGCCGCCATGGCGAAGGTACGCGCCCCGACCATGGCGACGGTGATGAGCAGCAGGTCGAACCAGCGCACCCGCCCGCCGTTCACCTGCATCGCGGTCAACGCCGACAGATAGGCGAACGGCAACGCGAACACCGAGTGTTCGATCATGACCAGGCGCAGGAACGCCTTCACCCGGCCGGGGCGTTGCCCTGGTTCGACGGCGACCATCAGATCCCGTACTCCTTCCAGCGCTTCTCCACCAGGCTGACGATCTCCGGCGACATCCTCATCTCCTCCGGCCAGCCCCGGGTGTAGCCCTCGGCGGGCAGTTTGCGGGTTGCGTCGATACCCGCCTTACCGCCCCAGAACTGCTGGTACGACGCGTGGTCCAGGTGGTCGACCGGCCCCTCGGTGACCATCAGGTCCCGGGCGTAGTCGACGTTCCCGAAGGCCCGGAACGCCACCTCGTTGTAGTCGTGCACGTCGCAGTCCTCGTCGACGATCACGATCAGCTTGGTCAGCGACATCATGTGCGCACCCCAGATCGCGTTCATCACCTTCTGCGCGTGCTTCGGGTAGCGCTTGCGGATCGACACGATCGCGCAGTTGTGGAACACGCCGGCCGCCGGCAGGTCGTAGTCGACGATGTCCGGGATCAGGAAGCGCAGCAGCGGCGCGAAGATCCGCTCGGTGGCCTTGCCCAGGCCGTGGTCCTCCTGGGGCGGCTGCGACGTGACGATCGAGTGGTAGACCGGGTTCCGCTGCATCGTCATGCACTCGACATGCAGCACCGGGAACGGCTCGACCGGGGTGTAGAAGCCGGTGTGGTCACCGAACGGCCCCTCCGGCAGCCGCTCCCCCGGCTCCAGGTAGCCCTCCAGCACGATCTGGGCGTTCGCCGGCACCTGGAGCGGCACGGTCAGGCAGTCGACCAGTTCGACCCGTTCACCACGCAGGAAGCCGGCGAACAGGTATTCGTCGATGTCACCGGGCAGCGGGGCGCTCGCGCTGTAGGACACCACCGGGTCACAGCCGATCGCGATCGCCACCGGCAGCCGCTGCCCCAGCCGTTCCGCGACGGCGTGGTGGGCGGTGGAGTTCTTGTGGATCTGCCAGTGCATGCCGAGCGTGTTGTGCGAGTGCTGTTGCAGCCGGTAGAGCCCCAGGTTGCGCTTGCCGCTCTCCGGGTGCTTGGTGTGGGTCAACCCGAAGTTGTGGAAGATCCCACCGTCCCCCGGCCAGACCTGGAGCCCGGGCAGCCGGTTCAGGTCCACGTCGCCGCCCCGGTAGACCACCTGCTGGCAGGGCGCGGTCTTGACCTTCTTCGGCGGCATCGACGTGAGCTGCTTGACCTTGCCGAGGCCGTCCATCATTCCGGACAGACCGACCGGCAGCTCCGGCTTGAGCATGTTGCCGATCCGCTCGCCGATCTCGTCGAGCGAGTCGACCCCGAGGGCCATCGCCGTACGACGCTCGGTGCCGAAGAGGTTGATCGCCACCGGCATCTCGCCCCGGGTGGGCCGTTCGAAGAGCAGCGCCGGGCCACCCGCGCGGACCGTCCGCGTCACGACTTCGCTGATCTCCAGCGTCGGGTCGACCGGCACGCTCACGCGCCGCAACTCACCCGCGCTCTCCAGCGTCGCGAGGAAGTCCTTGAGATCGGTGTACGGGAAGCCACGAGCCGCCATGCTGCCAGTCTCGCGCACCGGTCATCCGACGGTCGGAGCCGGGTCAGCCAAACGGACGGACGTCACCTGGCGGGCATCCGGTCGATACGGACATGCGCTTAAGATCATCATTACCCCTCATCGGAGGATAGTGATGAAATCAGACAACAGACGGCGTACCGCGACGCGACTCGGTGTCGCCGCGATCGCCGCATTTTCGCTCGGGGTGGCAGCCGCCCCGGCGTACGCTGACCCGTCCGACCCACCCTCGTTCAGCGGGTCCATGCGCGACTACCTGATCAGCACCGGCTCGACCGGCAAGACCGGAACCTTCGACACCTTCCGGTACCAGGCCACGAATCCGAAGGTGGTCTTCGACCTGACCGACATGACCGGTGTGGCCAAGGTGACCTTCCCCAGCGACTGCCAGGTCGCCGGCGGCAAGACCACCTGCCTGGTCGACAAGGTCGGCGAGCTGATCAGGTTCACGATGACCCCGGTGGCCGGCGCAAAGGCGGGTCAGAAGGGCACCATCGAATACACCACGTCCGCGGACAACGTGGCGGCGGAGACGTCTTCGGCGACCGTCACACTCACCGGCAGTGGCGTGGATCTGGTCGCCCTCGACCAGGTCGAGAGCAGGGACCCGGTCAAGCCGGGTACCGAGGTAGAGGTACCAATCACCTTCTACAACGCCGGTGACCGGACCTCCCCGGGCGTCGAACTTGGCATCTCCTTCACGCATGGGATGGTGCCCGAGCAGTACGAGAACTGCCGGTACGGGACGGACGAGGAAAACCCGGCACTCACGTTCGCCCGGTGCGTCCTCGAAGAGGAGATCCTGCCGGGCATCGAGTACGGCATCGAAGCGCCGTTCGAGGCCAGGCTGGGAGCCGATGCGGTCGGCATCGAACGGGCCGACTATGCAGTCTGGCCGATCGGTGAGGGCCCGGCGGTCAGCAACAAGGCGAAGCTGACGAAGGGCAACGGCCCCAGGCTGACCCTGAAGGCCAAGGGCAAGCATGCCGCCGCCCGGACGGCCAGGGACCTGGACCAGCAGGACAACTACGGTTACTACCACCTGCTGAACGTGCAGAACAGCCTGGACCTGGCCGCAGTCGGCGGCAACCTCTCGGGTGCGGTGGGTGACGTCGTCTCCCTCGATCTCGGCATGACCAACCGCGGTGCCGGGGCGCTGAAGGGCCGCGGCGAATTCCTGTTCGGCTTCATGGTGCCGACAGGGGCGACCGTCACCGAGGTGCCGGCTCACTGCCGGTCCATCACCAAGCAGGCCGATGGCGGCTGGCGGTGGGAGAACGGTCGACCGGGCACACCGGGGTACGCCTGTGCCCACCCGGATCCGATCCTGAAGCCAGGCGCGAGTCACCTGCTGACGTTCAAGTTGAAGATCACGTCCTTGACCGGTACGGCGGGTCAGGTAAGCGTCGGTGACCCCTCATTCGACCCGGAATTTGCCTGGAAGGACGACAACAACGCCAACAACGTCGCCGAGGTCACCGTCGGTGCGAACGGCGGTGGCGGCGGTGGTCTGCCGGTGACCGGCGCCAAGGCCGGCCTGCTGGCCGGTGGCGGTGCGGTACTGCTGGCAGCCGGCGTCGCGTTCTTCCTGATGACCCGGCGTCGGCGGCTCGTCCTCGTTGCCGGTGACGACGAAAAGCTCAGTGCCTGATGTAACGAGAAAACGAAGAATGGGTGGTCGCCGGTCTACCGGCGGCCACCCATCCCGTTTCGGGCTCGGATCAGCGGATCAGTCCGTGCCGGCGTACGAGTGCAGGCTGTCGCCCGCGAAGAAGTTCACGCCGAACAGGTTGACCAGCATGGTCAGGAAGCCGAGCAGGGCGATCCAGGTCGCCACCGAGCGCTTGACGCTCGGCGTGAGCCGGGCGTGCAGATAGCCGGCGTAGACCACCCAGGAGATGAAGGCCCAGGTCTCCTTCGGGTCCCAGCCCCAGTACCGGCCCCAGGCCGCCTCGGCCCAGACCGCACCGGCCATCACGGCGAAGGTCCAGATCGGGAACGAGAAGGTGTGCAGCCGGAACGTCAACCGCTCCAACTCGGCAGCCGCCGGTGCCCGCCGCCCGAGCGTGTACGGGAAGCTCCGCTTGCCCTGCTCGTAGCCGGAGCGGATCAGGTACATCGCGGCCGGTACGGCACCCAGCACGAAAATTCCGGAGGAGACCGTGATCGTCGAGATGTGGATGATGAACCAGTACGAGTTCAGCGCCGGGATCAGCGGCACCACCGGGGTGTAGAGGATCAGGCCGGCCACGCCGAGCAGCAGCACCATCGCCAGCGCGACGAACAGGCCCAGGTGCCGGACCGCCGGGCGGCGGAACAGCAGGAAGAGCCATACGGCCACCCCGACGAACGTGCCGGAGAGCACGAACTCGTACATGTTGCCCCACGGCATGCGGTCCGCGGCGATGCCGCGCGTAGTGATCACCGCAAGGTGGAGTACCGCCGCGACGACCGTGACGATGGCGGCGATCCGGCCGGCGATCGCCCCCCGACCGGGACGGTCCACCGGAGCTGCCGCGTCGGCCCTGTCCGGTGCGTCGTCGGCTCCGGCCGGCGTCGCCGCCCCGTCGGCGCCGTCGGCCCCGCCGGCACCGACGGTGACCAGTTCACGGGCCGGGCGTACGGCGGCCCGAGCGGCCACGCCACGGGTGCCGAAGGCGAACTCGGCGGCATGACAGATCATCGCGACGAGATACGCGAGAATCGCGACCACCAGAAGCTGGTCGGAGAGTGCGGCCATCAATCGGTCCCTTCATGCACCCGGACACCGCGTTCCACATCGGCGACGAGCTGTTGGAATTCCTCGCCGAAACCGGAGTAGTCGGTGCGCGGGAGCCCACCGGCCTCAATCAAGCTACTACCGCTCGTCGTGGAACCGCTGACGGGGGCCGAAATCGAGTCTTCCGCTGCGGTAGAAGTCGCGCCTCCACCGGCCGGCACCGGCGTCACCCGGAACCACACCCGCCGCCGTCGGCCCGTCAGCGACATCATCAGACCGCCGAGCAGCAGAACCGAACTCACCAGCACGATCATCTCGCCGGGGTCGTGCCGGATGGAGATCGTGACGTACTGCCGGGTGCCGAGGAACTCCACCGTCGTACCGTCGTCCAGCGTCCACTTCTCCCCCGGACGCAGCAGCTTGGAGTCACCGACCTGCTTGAGCTTGCCGGTACGCACCTGTCGCTGGTCGAGGCTGTAGACCGACCCCGGGATGCCCGCCTCCATGCCCAGGTTGCCCCGGTAGGCGATCAGCATCACCGCCGGCGAGCGTTCCGCCGGGTGCACCGAGCGGGTGAACGGGGGCTGCTCCGGCGCGGTCGGCAGGTAGAGCCCCTCGAACGCGACCTGTAGGTCGAGGTTCCGTTTGCCGGTGGCCGGGTCGATGTTCACGTCCGGGAACGGGGCGACGCCCTCGCTGGTCATCGCCCCGTCGATGTTGAGGAACGGCGCGACGCTGGTCTGCGACTGCCCGTACCGGTCGGTGTAGCGGATGATCGGGGCGTAGCCGTGCCCGAGCAGGTAGACGTTGGCACCGTCGAGTCGCAGCGGCGAGTTGACCGAGAACTTCTCGCTACGCGGCTGCCCGCCCCGCTCGTCGACGGTCACGGTCGCCTCGTACGACTCCGGCTGTCCGGTCTCCAGGAACGTCGCCTTGAAGTCGGTCAGTTCCAGGCAGAACGGAGGCAGGTCGCTGGCGTCCACCCGTGGCCCGAGGCCCGACTCGGCATGCTGCTGCAGGTTGTTGCAGAAGTTCGTGTCCCTGCCGGCGACCAGGAGGCGGTTGCCGTGCCAGCCGTACCAGGCCCCGTAGCCGACCCCGAGCAGGACGGCGACCAGCGAGAAGTGGAAGAGCAGGTTTCCCGTCTCCTTGATGTACCCCTTCTCGGCCGAGACCGTGTTGTCCCGTATCTCCACCCGCCACCGGCGCTTGCGCAGTACGGCGGCGATCGACTCTGCCGTGACCGCGTCGCCGGAGGCGGTGGCATCGTCGGCGACGGTCAGGACCGTGTGCTGGGGCAGCCGGTCCATCCGCTTCGGTGCCGCCGGTGGAGTGGACCGGATCGCCCGGAGATGGTCGCGCAACCGGGGCAGGATGCAACCGACCAGTGAGGTGAACAGCAGCAGGTAGATCGCGGAGAACCAGACCGACGAGAAGACGTCGAAGGCACCGATCCGGTCGAGCACCGGGGCGAGCTTCGGATTCTCCCGGAAGTAGGCGTTGACGCTCTCGATGTTGAGGTTGCGCTGTGGCAGCACCGACCCCGGGATCGCGGCGACGGCCAGCAGGAAGAGCAGAACCAGGGCGGTACGCATGCTGGTGAGCTGCCGCCACGAGTTGCGCAGCAGGGCCAGCAGCGGGTTCGGTCGCCGGGGTGGCACCTGCTTCGGCTCGGTCGCCCGGTCCGCGACGGATGTCATCAGATGCTCACCTCTCCGACGCCGAAGGTCGTCTGCAACCAGATGACGAAGTCCAGCCAGTCACCGGTGATGAGGGCGACCCCGATGACGATCAGCAGCGCTCCACCGGTACGGGTGACCCACCGGCTGTTGCGCCGAATCGCCTTGAACAGACCGAGCATCCGCTGGAAACCCAGCCCGAAGATCACGAACGGCAGCCCGAGACCGAGGCAGTACGCGACGGCCAGCACCACGGCCCGGTCGGTCTTGCCGCTGGCCGTGGCCATCCCGAGCACCGCGCCCAGGGTCGGACCGACACAGGGCAACCAGGAGAGCGCGAAGACCGCGCCGAAGACCGGCGCGCCGAGCAAACCCGCTGCCGGTAGCCGCTGGATCCGCAACTCCCGCTGTAGGCCGGGGACCAGTCCGAGGAAGGCCAGCCCCATCAGGATGATCAGTGCCCCGACGACGATCTCCAGAATCCGCTTGTGTTCGGAGAACACCCGGCCGAGGCCGGCGGCGAGGATCGCGGTGGTGGTGAAGACGACGGTGAACCCGGCGATGAACAGCAGCGTCCCGGCCAGCACCCGGCCCTTGACCGCCCGGGTGCCCCGGGTGGCGGTCGCCACCGCGACGCCCGCCGAGGTGGCCCCGGGGGTGCTGGGCGGGTTGGCAGGTGGCCCCTCCGCTGCTGATTCCGCTGAACGGCGGTCCTTCCTTGCACCGGCCGCGTCGAGATCGCTGCCGGCCAGTCCGGTGACGTACGACAGGTAACCGGGCACCAGCGGCAGGATGCACGGGGACAGGAAGCTGACCAGACCGGCCAGCATCGCGCCGCCGATCGCCAACAGCATCGGGCCGTTTCGGGCCAGTTCCTCGAAGGTGGCGCCCATCAGCGCGGACCGGCCTGCGGCGGTTGCTCGGCGGCGACCGTCCGGACGATCGGCTCCAGCATCTCCTGCCGTACGGCCTTACGGATCACCACCGCGATCCGGCCCTCCCGGTCGAGGACGATGGTCGCCGGGGTGAAGCTCGGCGGGATCGCGAAGTTGAGCGCCTGCCGGCTGGCCGGGTCGAAGATGCTCGGGTAGCTGACCCGGCCCCGCTCGAACGCGATGGCCTTGTCCCGCATGTCCTGGACGTTGATGCCGATGAACCGGACGCCCAGGTCCCTGGTCGCCTGGTAGGTCTTCTCCAGGTCGTCGGCCTCGGCGACGCAGGGCGGACACCAGGAGCCCCAGAAGTTGACCACTACGACGTTGCCCCGGTCCTGCGTGACGTCGTAGTGGCTGCCGTCGAGCAACTCACCGGCGATCTTCGGCGCGGGGGCCCGGTTGTCCGCCCCGCACTCGATCACCCCTTCCGGGGTGGTCTCGCACCTGTCCTCCCAGCCGCTGTCCGAGCAGGCGGCCAGCGCCACCACGGTGACGGCGGCCAGCAGCGTGCCGATCCAGGTGCGGGCAGGACGTCTCATGTCACGCTCCCTTGGCCGTCCGGGCGGTCGGCGAGGTGGCCACCAGGTGCGCGGCCGGCTCGGAGTAGCCGATTCCGACGATCCTGTCACCGTCGAAGTGGAACGAGGTAAGGCTGGCCAGGCCGCACTGCCGCCGACGCGGATCGTGCCAGAGCCGTTTGCGCTCGACGTGCCGGCGCAGGGTCCAGATCGGCAGCTGGTGCGAGACGCAGACCGCCTCCCGCCCCTCGGCCGCCTCCCGGGCCGCCTGTAGCGCACCGAACATCCGCTCGGCGATCGCCAGGTACGCCTCACCCCAGGACGGGGTGATCGGATCCCGCAGCACCCACCAGTTACGGGGGTCCCGGAACGATCCGTCCCCGGGCGACACCCGTTTGCCCTCGAACCAGTTGGCGCTCTCGATCAGCTGCTCGTCGACCGCGATCGGGAGGCTGAACTGCTCGGCGATCGGTTCGGCGGTCTGCTGGGCGCGTTCCAGCGGGCTGGCCACCACGTACGCGATGTCCCGGTCGGCCAGCGCCTGCGCCGCCGCCTTGGCCATCTGGACGCCCAGCTCCGACAACCGGAACCCGGGCAGCCGGCCGTACAGGATCTTGTCGGGGTTGTGCACCTCGCCGTGCCGCAGCACGTGCACCACGGTGTTGCTCATCGCGTCGGCCTCCCAATTGCGGCTGAGAGACCCGCCGGTACGCTCCCAGCAACCACCGAACTATCCTCCGTGACTCGCCGCTGCCGCCGCCGCTGCGGGCAGTGCCGCCGCGAACTGGTCCAGCGCGTCGTCGTCCAACGCCGTCGAGACGAACCACGACTCGAACGCACTCGGCGGCAGGTAGACCCCGCCGGCCAGCATCGCGTGGAAGAACGCCCGGAAGGCGGCCACATCCTGGGTACGCGCGCTGTCGTAGTCCCGTACGTCGGCGTCGGTGAAGAAGACGGAGAACATGCTGCCCGCGTACGACAGCCGGTGTGGCACACCGGCCGTGGTGAGCGCGTCGGCGACCAGCCGACCCATGGTGGCGGCGGTGGCGTCGAGCCGACGGTAGAGCGCGTCGTCGGCCAGCCGTAGGGTCGCCAACCCGGCGGCACAGGCCAACGGGTTCCCGGAGAGCGTGCCCGCCTGGTAGACCGGTCCGGCGGGGGCCAACCGGGCCATGACCTCGGTACGGCCACCGAACGCCGCCGCCGGCAGCCCACCGCCCATCACCTTGCCGAAGGTGTAGAGGTCGGCGTCGACCGGGTCGACCCCGGCCCAGCCACCCCGGGAGACCCGGAATCCGGTCATCACCTCGTCGAGGATGAGCAGTGCACCGTACTCGTGGGCGATGCTGGCCAACCGCTGGTTGAACCCGTCACGGGGAGCGACAACGCCCATGTTGCCCGCCGCCGCCTCGGTGATGATCGCGGCGATGTGCTCGCCCTCGGCGGCAAAGGCAGCCTCCACGGCGGCCACGTCGTTGTACGGCAGCACGATCGTCTCGCTGGCCGCGGCACCGGTGACTCCGGGCGAGTCCGGCAACCCGAAGGTGGCCACCCCGGAACCGGCGGCGGCCAGCAGCGCGTCGACGTGTCCGTGGTAGCAACCGGCGAACTTGACGATCTTCGACCGACCGGTGAAGCCACGGGCCAGCCGGATCGCCGACATGGTGGCCTCGGTGCCCGAGTTGACCAGTCGTACCTGCTCGACCGGGGTCCGGGCCACGATCTCCTCGGCGAGGGCCACCTCACCGGGGGTCGGGGTGCCGAAGCTGGTGCCGTCGGCGGCGGCTGCCTGGACGGCGGCGACCACCTCGGGGTGGGCGTGGCCGAGGACCAGCGGACCCCACGAGCAGACCAGGTCGACGTAGCGCCGGCCATCGGCGTCGAACAACCAGGGGCCGGCGCCACGCACCATGAACCGGGGCGTGCCACCGACTGCGCCGAAGGCGCGTACGGGAGAGTTGACCCCGCCCGGCACGATGGCGCGGGCGCGGTTGAACAGGGCTTCGGAGGCCGGCGCTGAGGCTGGGTAGCGGTCCCGGCCGGCAGAATGCGTAGTGGTCACGGTGCCGTCATTGTGTCAGCGTCGCTGGGCTGGGCGGCAGCGACCCCGGCCCGGGTTGCCCGGCTCACCCGCTCATGGACGCCGGACGCCTCGACAGGCCGGGGCGCATAGATCGCGATAGGCTGACACGTGTGGAACGCGCGGAGCTGACCATCACGGTGCAGCGAACCGCCGGTGAGGTGGTACTCAACCTCACCGGCGAGATCGACATGCTCACCGCGACCCGGCTGTCCAGCGTCGTCAACGAGGTGCTGGCCGAACCGCCGCCGCGCATCGTGCTGGACCTGACCGGGGTCACCTTCTGCGACTCGCAGGGTCTGGGCACCCTGGTCGTGCTGAGCCGCAAGGCGAGTCACGCCCAGAGCCTGCTGGTCCTGACCAACGTCGGCGCGTTCCTGCTCCGCGTACTCGACATCACCGGCCTGCGGTCGGCCCTGATGATCCGCAACGAGCAGTCCACCGGCTGACCCGCCGTCCGGCGGCGACCGCCGCCCGCATCGTGACCGATGAAGCCGGACCGGGGACGGCCCCGGTCCGGCTTCACTCAACCCGTCACGCCCAGGGACACCTGGCACGTCTCAGGTGCGCGTCGGCCCGTTTCAGGTCACCGGCACGTCGCGCCGCCGGAGGCCCGTCATGCCGAGTCCGGCCAGCAGTACGGCGAGTCCGGTCAACCAGGCCAGCGGGGTCACGGTCAACTCCCCGCCGGGGATCTTCGGAATGTGGGTGAACGGCGAGAGGTCCAGCGCCCACTGACTGAGCTGGAGAATCGCGCCCATCTGGCCGAGGAGCAGACAGATGCCGAGCACCGCCCAGCTCACCATGGCGAGCCTCGGCAGCAGACCGAACAACAGGACGGCGACGGCCGCCAGCACCCATACCGCAGGCAACTGCACCACGGCGGCGGCCAGCACCCGGGGCAGTTGTCCGCCGACGTCTCCGCTGGCCAGCCCGTACCCCAACCCGGCGGTCAACCCGGCGACGGTCAGTGCCACGGCTGGGCCGAGTGCGGCGAAGAGCAGATGGCTGGCGGTCCAGCGCAGCCGGCCGACCGCCCCGGCCAGCACCGGTTCGCTACGTAGCGCGGCCTCCTCGGTACGCATCCGCAGGGCGGCCTGGATGCCGTAGCCGGCGGCAGCCAGCGCGACCAGGCTCATCGTCCCCGAGACGTAGGCGTCGGTGACGGCGCTGACTCCGCCGAGCCGGACGAGGATGTCACCGACCTGCTGGCTGTCCCGTACCGCCGCGTCGATCGCGTCGGCGGCACTGCCCAGCACCGCGCCGAACACCGCCAGGCCGGCGGCCCAGCCGAACAGCAGACCACGGTGCAGTCGCCAGGCCAGGGCCAGCGGGCTGCCCAGGCTGGGCGCGGCGGTAGCCGGTCCGAGCCGGGGCGGCAGGATGCCGGCGGCGACGTCGCGGCGGGCCGACAGCAGGTACGCCGCGCCGACCAGTACGACCACCAGGCCGACAGCCGGGGTCAGGGCCCACCAGCGTTCATCGGCGTACGACCGGACGTGCTGCCCCCAGCCCAGCGGTGACAGCCAGCTCAGCCAGGACAGACCACCCTCCGTACCGCCAGCGTCACCAGCCATCCGCAGCACGTAGGCCATCCCGAGGACCGCCAGGCCGATGCCCCGGGCGGCACCCGCACCTTCGGTGAGCTGCGCGACCACCCCACCGACTGCGGCGAACACCCAGCCGGTCGTGGCCACCGCGAGCCCGAATGCGACGGATCCGCTGGCGGGCAGGCCCTGGCTGATCAGGCCGAGTGTGATGAGCCCGCCCAGCAGTACGTTGGCGGCGAAGGTGGCCAACAGCGCGGCGGTGAGTCCCGCCTGCCGGCCGAGGACGGTCGCGCCGAGCAGTTCCCGCCGGCCCGCCTCCTCCTCGGTACGGGTGTGCCGGAGGACGGTGAGCAGGCTGATCAACCCGGCGATCAGCATGATCATGTTCGACCGTTGTGCGGTGAGCGCGCCGAGGCTGGCGCCGTACGCCGGGCCGAGCAGGGAGACGATGGACGGGTTGTTGGCCATCCCGGTCGCGTACCCCTGTCGGGCCGCCTCGGTCGGGTACAGTTCCGCGATCGCCGACGAGTAGCTCATCGGCAGTACGGCCAGGACCAGGATCCAGAGCAGCAGCAGCCACCGGTCGCGGCGCAGGATCAGCCGGACGAGCTGGCCGCTGCCGACGGTCCCGGTCACCGTGCCACCGCCGCAGGCTGGCCGCCGTCGGCCGGCTGGACCTCGTAGTGGCGGAGGAACAGCTCCTCCAGGGTCGGCGGTTGGCTGACCAGTCCCCGTACGCCGATCGAGGTGAGGTGGCGCAGCGCGGCATCGAGCGCGCCGCCGTCCACGGCGAAGCGGACCCGGTTGCCGTCGATGCGTACGTCGTGCACGCCGGGCAGCCCGGCGAGGCCGTGCGGCGGGCCGGCGAGTTCGGCGTCGATCGCCGTACGGCGCAGGTGTCGCAGCTCGGTCAGGGTGCCGGTCTCGACGTCACGCCCGTCTCGCAGGATGGTGACCCGGTCGCACAACGCCTCCACCTCGGCCAGGATGTGGCTGCTCAGCAGCACGGTGCGGCCGTTGCGCCGCTCCTGCGCGATGAAGTTCTGGAAGACCTCCTCCATCAACGGGTCGAGACCCGACGTCGGCTCGTCCAGGATGAGCAACTCGACGTTGGAGGCCAGGGCGGCGATCAGGCCGACCTTCTGCCGGTTTCCCTTGGAGTAGGCCCGCCCCTTCTTACGCGGGTCGAGATCGAAGGCGTCCAGCAACTCCGCCTTGCGTTTCGGGTCGAGGCCGCCGCGTAACCGGCCGAGCAGGTCGATCACCTCTCCGCCGGAGAGGTTGGGCCAGAGTGTGACGTCACCGGGGACGTACGCGAGCCGCCGGTGCAGTGCGACGGCGTCCCGCCACGGGTCACCGCCGAGTAATCGCGCGTTGCCGCTGTCGGCCCGGAGCAGGCCGAGCAGCACCCGGATCGTGGTCGACTTCCCTGCGCCGTTGGGGCCGAGGAAGCCGTGCACTTCGCCCGTACGAACGGTGAGGTTGAGTCCGTCGAGTGCCCGGGTCTGCCCGAACGTCTTGATCAGCCCATCGACTTCAATGGAATTTTCCATACTTCGGAAGCTACGCTTGTTTCACGAATTTGTGAAGCAAGTGAATCTGCGAAGATCCGGTCAGCCGGAGACCGACCCGAGGGAGACACAGGCATGTCTGATCCGAGCCCACCGCGCCGCGACGACGAGGCCGTCGACCGGTTCGTCGAACGGATCGCCATGCTCTTCGCCGACTGGGGTTTTCCGCGGATGGCCGCGCGGGTGCTCTTCGTCGTGATGTCCGCCGACGAAGACGCGTTGACCGCCGCCGAGATCGGTGAACGCCTGGGGGTCAGCCCCGCAGCGATCTCCGGTGCGGTGCGCTACCTCACCCACCGTGGGCTGCTGGTCCGCGAGCCGGTACCGCGCTCCCGTCGGGACCACTACCGGATGCCCGACAATCCCTGGTTCGAGGCCGCCGTCGTCAAGCGGTCGACGCTCAAGGTGATGGCTGATCTGGCCAGCGACGGGGCCCAGGCAGTCGGCGGTGACACGACACCCTCAGGGCAACGGCTCGCCGAGATGCGGGACTACCTGATCTTTGCCCAGGACGAGGTCGACTCGATCAACGAGCGGTGGCGGGCATATCGGGCCACTGGCCAGCACGCTCCGACCGACCGGTCGAAGGAGAGTTGACGCCGCCACCCGGCAGGGCAGTGGTGCCGGGCGAACCAGGCGACGAGGACCACCCACACGTCAGCCTGTCGAGTTGGGCGCACAAACGGGGCACCCCCAGGTGGGCCCTAGCCCCGGCCGACAACTGGGCGGCGACGCGTTACGCCGCCCGCCGAGGGCACAGCCGTACCGGACGTCGGTGACTGCGGACTGCCTGGGCCACACCAACAATCCACGCAGCATGACGGGACACCTGTACCGCATTTCGGCGACCATGCGCAGTATCGACCACCCGAATCTGCACAGTCTGCCGAAGACGCAAAAGGCAGATCAGATTCATGTGCGACCGATCAGGGTCAACAATGTCGACCACGTACGACTTGCAGCATCCGCACAACCCATTTGCAGGGCATGGATACGAAGAGGGGCCGGAGTGCAGTCCGGCCCCTCTTCGTGCGGTGTCAGGCTAGCAGCCTGTGCCCCCCCGGACGTACTGTCCGGAGTGGCACCAGGGCCGTGCAGGGCGCTGGGCCGCTTCGTGCAGGAGGACGCCATGCCAGCGCGCACCCAGACCATTGTTGATCCCAGATGGAAATCCACCCTCGCCCGACTTCGGCACGAGCAAGGGCTTTCGCTACGCGAACTGGCCCGACAGGTGCACTACAGCAAGAGTCATCTGTGCGACCTGGAAAAGGGGCGTATCCAGCCCACAATCGAAGCGGCTGAGGCGCTCGACGCGGCACTTCAGGCAAACGGCACGCTGACTGCGCTCGTCGTCGACACCGCGCTCTTCACCACCCCGGACGATGATCAGCGGATCGCGCATGCGATCTCGAACCCAGCCCGACTGGATGCCCAAACAGTGACCCTGCTCGCGGACATCCTGGCGGCGCAACGGCGGCTGGATGACGCCGTGCCCGTGGCGATGCTGCTGCCCTGGGCAGTCCCACAGTGGCGGACAGTGCAAGACCTCGCGGAATCCGCCCGGGGGCCGCACGCACCGGCAATCCGGGCTGTCGCTGCGGAGTCCACCCAGTTCGTAGGATGGCTGTATGCCGAGGGGCAGCGGCATACTGACGCGGTGCGGATGCTGGTTGACGCGGCGAGCCAGGCTGACGCAGTCGACTGTGGCATCCTGGCCGCGCAAGCGGCCAACTTCCGAGGCTACGTGGAGCGGCAACGGGGCAATCCACGCGGGATCGTGAGTCACTTCCTGACCGCATACCACACGCCGGGGGCCACACCGCTCCAACGCGTAGGAGACGCGGCGCAGGCCGCCCACGGGTATGCACTCCTGGGCGACCGCGCAGCCGCGCACCGGCTGCTGGGCGACGCCAGCGACCTCACCACCACGGCGGCCGACACCACGCCGCCATCGACCGCATACTGGCTGAGCGCCACCTTCGGCCGGATGAATCTGGGGCTCGCGTACCTAGGGCTCGGCGACAGGACAGCGGCGGCGGACAATCTCCGGGCCGGCTTGAGCGGGCTGCCTGCGGACCAACGCGATGCGGAATGGACTGCTGAGTACCGAGCGGCGCTCACCATCACCGGGGCTGACTGACGTCCGGAGGTTTCCGGACAGGTACCGGACACCATCCACTTTTGCACCGCGTAACAGCGTCAGCACCATCGCATTACGGGCGCGGCGCTACCCCTCTCAACCACCACACCAGCGGCGGCGCGCCCACCCAGACCGGCGCGGCGGTCACGGGAGAAACCCGACCGCCGCACCCCCGAAACCTGGAGGTGCGGAATGGTCAAGTGGTGGCAGCCCAAGTACGACGAGGTGGTGGCAGCCCAAGTACGACGAGACAGAGGAACCCTCCGAGTTGCCCGGCCCGAACCCGGCTCTGCGGAGACATGCGGTGAGCCGGCGCAGCACCGGCTACCAGGGGCGGCACCGGCCAGAGAACATCCGGCCCGCCAACCCACACCACCGTACCGAACCACGGCCGATCGGCCAGCAGCCCCGGCCCATGTGGGACCAACCCACCGCCCTCATCGGCCAAGTCCTCACGCACGCGCAACGGATACGACTGCATTTTGGCGACATGTGTAGCATTGGCCACCCCGAATCAGCACACTCTGCCAGAGAATACAAATGGCAGATCAGGATCATGTGCGACCAATTGGGGCCAGCAATGTTGACCCACGTGCAACTTGCAGCATCCACATAAGGCATTCGCGGGGCACGGATACGCGAAACGGGGCCGGTAGGCAGTCCGGCCCCGTTGAAACGCGCGCGTCGACAGCGTAGCAGCGAAACCGTCCACGACGTACCGTCGCATACAGCGACCGATCCCAGGCAGGGGACCGGCCCAACCTCCAGGCAGGGAGGGCACCATGGCGGCCTACATAGGACTGCGCATTGCCCGCTGGCGGGATGCCGCTGGCATGACACAGCAAGAACTGGCCGACCGAATCGGCAAGAGTCGCGAGTACGTGTCGATGATCGAAAACGGAAAGCGGCCAATCACCAAGCGAAGTTTGCTATTTGCGTTCGCGTCTGCGCTGCGTGTCAGCCCAACTGATCTCACCGGACAGCCCGAGCCGCCACGATCAGCCGATGACCTCGCCATCTACAACGCCATCCCCGCGATACGGGGCGCGCTCGACGACGACCCCGAAGACGTCAACCCGCTCGTTCTAGCCACCCTCGCCGCCGACGTCGACCGCGCGATGGCCGCCCGCATGGCCTGCGACTATCAGGCCCTAGCCGCACTCCTCCCGCGACTGGTCGCCGACACCCGACGTCTCGCCCACAGCAGCGACGGCCCCGCTGGGCCAGCCTTGTTCGTACGTGCCGCCCTGACTGCCGCACTGGCGATCAAGCCCCTGGGCTATCTCGACCTGTCCGCCCGGCTCGCTGAGCGCGCCCAGCTCGCCGCCGGCATACTCGGTCAGCCGGTCGAAACAGCAGTCGCCCAGTTCGCCCTGGCGCAGACCGCCCTGTCCAGCGGTACCCCCGGCGGCCGGCGGCGGTCGCTGGCCACCGCCCAGGCCGCTGCCGACCAGCTCGGCGACGTAGGCGACGATTCCACTCTCACCTGGTACGGGATGCTGCATCTCCATGCGGCTCTGTCTGCCGCATCACTCGGTGAGGGCGACCGCGCCCACGAGCACATTACTGAAGCAGAGGCTGCCGCCGTGCGTGCCGGCTCGGACCCATGGCGAATGGAGTTCAGCGTGGCGAACGTCGGTATCTGGCGGGTCGGTGTCGCCGTCGAGAACGGTGAGCCCGAGCGAGCACCAGAGTACGCCCGGAGGGTCGACCGATCGCAGGTCCGAACGGCGAACCGTATGGCGCGGCTGCACATCGACACCGGGCGAGGCTGGTATGCGGCCGGCGATCAGGCCGCCGCCGTACGGCAGTTCCTTGCGGCTGACGACGTAAGCCAGTCGGAGCTGCGTAACCGCCCCAGCGTGCGGGAGCTGGTCGGGCAGATGGTGCGAGACGCCCGCCGCCGGGGATCCGCCGAGTTGCAGGAGTTGGCCGTGCGGGTCGGTGTCGATCCCCTGGATCCGACGTAACAGCGTGTTACGCCCCAAGGGCTGATACCGACCTAGCGTCGCCGTAACAGCACGTCATTACCCGATCACCAATCGGGCGGTGGGCTTGCTGTGGCGCGGCGCTGCATCCCTCTCGGTCACCACACCAGCGGCACCGCGCCTACCCAGACCGGGCGCGGCGACCTCCCCCGATACCGCTGCGCCTCACCGGGTGCGGCGGTCACGGGAGGGACCTGACCGCCGCACCCCCAAAACCTGGAGGTGCGGAATGGTCAAGTGGTGGCAGCCCAAGTACAACGAGACAGAGGAACCCCCCGAGCCGCCGCCAACCCCGCCGATCCCGAGGCCGCTACCGGCCACCAACAACGAGGACCAGGAGCCGCCCGGCCCGACCCGGCTCTGCGGAGACATGCGGTGAGCCGGCGCAGCACCAACTACCAGGGGCGGCACCGGCCAGAGAGCATCCGACCCGCCAACCCACGCCACCGTGCCGAACCACGCCCGACCGGCCAGCACCCCCGGCCCGCATGGGACCAACCCACCGCCCTCATCGGCCAAATCCTCACGCACGCGCAACGGATACGACTGCCTGACGTCGGGGACCGCCGATGACCTGCCCGGACCTGCCGAACATCCCGCCCGGCACGGTACTCAACCTCAACTCCGAGGACTGGTACCACCCCGACGAGGCCACCGGTGACAGCCTGCACGACATCGTCATGGTGGTGGAGAAGGTCCATTCGGACGGGGCCACCGCCACCGCAGTCTCCGTGTGGGTCACCGGCCATGGCATCGCCTGCGGCTGGCCCACCAGCGACACACATCCGCCGTGCATCGAACTCCGCGTACGCGTGGAGGCCATCCGGCGAGCCGTCACCGAAACGGCCGGCACCGATGGCTGACGAGGTGCCGGTCGGCCGCCGGGTCGCCTACTGGCGGAAACGCCGGAGCATGTCGCAGCAACTGTTCGCCGACCGGCTCGGCAAGTCGAAGAGCTGGCTCGACAAGGTCGAGCGGGGTGTACGCCGGCTCGACAAGTTCTCGGTGCTGCAAGAGATCGCCGACAGCCTTCGGATCGACGTGGCGCTACTGCTCCCCGAGGGGCAAGCACCGCAGCCGGTGGGGCCGACTACCCTTATCGATCTTGGCGACCTCGATGCCGTGCAGGCGGCGCTGGAACGCTACGAACAGGTGGGGCTCTGCCCCGCGCCCGCGCCGCCGCCGCTGGCTGATGTCCGCAAGTCGGTACGTCACGCCTGGTTGACGTTCCAGCACGGCCGCTACCCCGTACTGGTCAGGGCGGTGCCGAAGCTGCTCCGCGACACACAGGCCGTCGAGCTCGCCTACCGGGTGCCGGCCGAACGCATCACGGAAACCGCCCACCTGCACGGTCAGGCGTACCTGGTCGCCTCGACAGTGTTGCGGAAACTTGGGCATCACCGGCTGGCGTGGATTGCTGCCGACCGGGCCATGGTCATCGCCGGCCGGGCCGGGGACAAGCTGCTCACCGGGCTCGCCGCCGGACACGCCGGCCAGGCCCTACTCGGTCTCGACCGGCCCCGATCGGCGCTGGAGATCACCACCCTTGCCGCGACCGCCCTCGCCCCCGGTGGTGCGACCTACCCGGAACACATCTCCGTGTACGGGCATCTGCTGCTCCAGGCCGCGCTGGCAGCGGCCACGATCGGCGACAGCGTCAGCGTGTACGGCCTGCTCGGCTCCGCCGGCGAGGCCGCCGCTGACCTGGCCGACGACGCCAACCACCTGTGGACCGCGTTCGGCCCCACAAACCTCGCCCTGCACCAGGCGGCTGCCGCCGTGCAGCTCGGTGACGGAGAGCGGGCCATCCGAATCCACCAGAAAATCGATCCGGACCTGCTGACCGCGCTGCCGGCGGAACGGCGAGCCAACCACCAACTCACCCTCGCCCACGCGTACGCCCAGATCGGGGCCGTCGACCGGGCTGGTGACGCGCTACTCCTGGGGGACCGGCTCGCCAAGGCGGAGATCCGGTGCCGGCCGATGGCCCACGCCGTGATAACTGACGTGCTACGCGGAACCCGGGGCACACCACCCGCGCCGGTGGCGGCGCTGGCGGAACAGATGGGTGTGGGCATCTGAGCTGGTAGGGGCTGGCGGCAACCAGCCCCTACCACACCCCACTCATGATCGGCCGGTCAGGCGGTCGATCCCCAACGCGCCTGTTCCAACAGCTCCACCGCCCGATCCCGGGCATCGGAGTCGTCGGAGCGGAGCAGTGTGGTCGCCTCGTCGACCGCGTCGGTCAACGCCCGCCACTGCGCCTCGCGCTCCCGTACGGCCTGCGACTGTGCGGCAAGCTGCCGGGTCTTGGACCACAGCTCGACGAAGACGGACACCTTGGCCCGCAACACCCACGGATCGAACGGCTTGGTCAGGTAGTCGACCGCCCCGACCGCGTAGCCACGCAACGCCAGCTGGGCGTCCCGGTCGGCTGCGGTGAGGAAGATGATCGGTACGTGACGCGTACGCTCACGCCGCTTGATGTGACTGGCCGTCTCGAACCCGTCCATGTCCGGCATCTGCGCGTCCAGCAGGATCACCGCGAAGTCGTCCACCAGCAACTGTTTCAGCGCCGCCTCGCCGCTCTCCACCGCGACCGACTGCACCGGCAGACCCTGCAGGATCGCCTCCAGAGCCAAGAGGTTCTCCCGCCGGTCATCCACCAGCAGCGCCTTCGCCAAGTCGCTCATGGCATCGCCTCGCTCCGCTCGCTCATGGTCGAACCTCCCGCCCGTCGCCGTTGACCCACGAGGCCATCAGCTCGATCAACTCATCCAGGTCGACCGGCTTGGTGATGTAGTCGCTGGCCCCGGCGTTCAACGCCGACTCCCGGTCACCTGGCATCGCCTTCGCGGTGAGGAACACCACCGGAAGGTCGGTGAAACGATGGTTACGGCGAATCGCCCGTGTCGTCTCGTACCCGTCCTGATCAGGCATCATCGCATCCATCAGGACGATGTCCACCTCAGGGTGCTCGGCCAGTCGCCGTACACCGTCGGCACCGTTGTCCGAGTAGAGCACCGTCATGCCGTGCAGTTCCAACGCACTGGTCAACGCAAACACGTTTCGGACGTCGTCATCGATGATCAGAACGGTGGCACCGTCGAGCTGCTGCGGAGCTGGCGAGGCCGTACGGATGGTCTCCTCGGCGGCCGGGAGCAGCAGTGGCGGCGGTGGCGGGAAGCTACCGCGAGCCGGTAGCACCGGCACCGGCATCGGTGCCACCACCGCATCCGGGGCCAGCACGTCCGGTATGAAGAGCGTGAAGGTCGACCCCTGGCCGGGAGCCGACGACACGGTGATCGTGCCGCCGATCAGCCGGGCAAGGTCCCGACTGATCGACAGTCCGAGACCGGTGCCGCCGTACCTCCGGCTGGTCGTGCCGTCGGCCTGCTGGAACGCCTCGAAGATCAGGGACAGCTTGTCGTCGGAGATGCCGATACCGGTGTCGATCACCGTGAACGCCACCACCCGCCGGGCCGTCGCCAGCGCCGGAACGTCGAAGAAGGCATTCTCCGGCGCCGGTGCGATCCGCAGAGTGACCGCGCCGTTGTCGGTGAACTTCACCGCGTTGGAGAGCAGGTTACGCAGGATCTGCTGCAACCGCTGCGCATCGGTGACGACCGCTGGCGGCAGCTCCTTGGAGATCCGTACCTGGAAGTCCAGGTTCTTCTCCTCGGCCTGCGGCGCGAACGCCTGCTCGACGTAGCTGCGGATCTCGGAGAACCGCACCTCGGTCGGCTCCACGTCCATCCGTCCCGCCTCGATCTTCGACAGGTCGAGAATGTCGTCGATCAGCCGGAGCAGGTCCGAACCGGCGCTGTAGATCGTCCGGGCGAACTCGATCTGCTTGGCGGTCAGGTTCTCCTCGGAGTTGTCGGCCAGCAACCGGGCCAGCAGCAGCAGCGAGTTGAGCGGCGTACGCAGCTCGTGGCTCATGTTGGCCAGGAACTCGGACTTGTACGCCGAAGCCCGGGTCAACTGCTGCGCCTTCTCCTCCAGACCGATCCGGGCCATCTCGATTTCGAGGTTCTTGGTCTCGATGTTGCCCTTCTGTTCCGACAGCAGCTTCGCCTTGTCCTCCAGTTCGGCGTTGGTGCGCTGCAACTCCGCGGACTGCTCCTGCAACTCGTGGGCCAGCCGCTGGGACTGGGCCAGTAGTTCCTCCGTACGCCGGTTGGCCTGGATCGTGTTGACCGCGATGCCGATGGTCGACACCAGCCGTTCGAGGAAGGCCAGGTGCAGTTCGGAGAAGACGGCGATGCTGGCGAACTCGATGATGCCGAGCAGTTCGCCTTCGAACAGCACCGGCAGCACGACCAGGTCGGCCGGGGGTGTTTCGGCGAGTCCCGACCGGATCATCAGTTTTCCGTCGGGCACCGCGCCCACCCGGATCGTCCGCCGGGACAGTGCTGCCTGTCCGACCAGGCCTTCACCGGGACCGAAGGTGACGTCCTGCTGGCGGGCGACATAGCCGTACGACGCGGTCAGCCGTAGCCGCAGCACCGCCTCCTCGCTGTCGGCCAGGAAGAACGCGCCGAGCTGCGCGTCGACCAGCGGAGTGACCTCCATCATGATCATCCGGCAGACCTCGACGAGGTCGCGCTGCCCCTGGAGCAGGCCACCGATCCGGGCCAGGTTGGAGTCCAGCCAGCCCTGCTCCGCGTTCTTCTTGGTGGTCTCGCGGAGCGTCACGATCATCTGGTTGATGTTGTCCTTGAGCTCGGCGACCTCGCCCTGGGCCTTGACCGAGATCCGCTGGGTCAGGTCCCCCTTGGCGACCGCGGTCGACACCTGGGCGATCGCCCTCAGCTGCGTGGTCAACGTCGAGGCCAGCTGGTTGACGTTCTCGGTCAGATCACGCCAGGTGCCGGAGACCCCCTTCACCTGGGCCTGTCCGCCGAGCTTGCCCTCCGTACCCACCTCACGGGCCACCCGGGTCACCTCGTCGGCGAACGACGACAGCTGGTCCACCATCGTGTTCACCGTCGACTTCAACTCCAGGATCTCGCCCTGCGCGTCGACCGTGATCTTCTGGCCGAGGTCACCCCGGGCCACGGCGGTGGTGACCGAGGCGATGTTGCGCACCTGCGAGGTCAGGTTCGACGCCATCGAGTTCACGTTGTCCGTCAGATCACGCCAGGTACCGGAAACGCCCTTCACCTGCGCCTGACCGCCGAGCTTGCCCTCCGTACCCACCTCACGGGCCACCCGGGTCACCTCGTCGGCGAACGACGACAGCTGATCCACCATCGTGTTCACCGTCGACTTCAACTCCAGAATTTCGCCCCGGGCATCGACCGTGATCTTCTGCGACAGGTCGCCCCGCGCCACCGCCGTGGAAACCTGGGCGATGTTCCGTACCTGGGCGGTGAGGTTGGAGGCCATCGAGTTCACGTTGTCGGTCAGGTCCCGCCAGGTGCCCGCGACACCGCGTACCTGGGCCTGTCCACCGAGCTTGCCCTCGATGCCCACCTCACGGGCCACCCGGGTCACCTCGTCGGCGAACGACGACAACTGGTCCACCATCGTGTTCACCGTCGACTTCAACTCCAGGAACTCGCCCTGCGCGTCGACGGTGATCTTCTGTGACAGGTCGCCCTTCGCGACCGCGGTGGTGACCGAGGCGATGTTCCGTACCTGCGAGGTCAGGTTCGACGCCATCGAGTTCACGTTGTCCGTCAGATCACGCCAGGTGCCGGAAACGCCCTTCACCTGCGCCTGACCGCCGAGCTTGCCCTCCGTACCCACCTCACGGGCCACCCGGGTCACCTCGTCGGCGAACGACGACAACTGGTCCACCATCGTGTTGACGGTGTCCTTCAGCTCCAGGATCTCGCCCCGGGCGTCGACGGTGATCTTCTGACTCAGGTCACCCTTGGCGACCGCCGTCGAGACCTGCGCGATGTTCCGTACCTGCGAGGTCAGGTTCCCGGCGAGCTGGTTGACGTTCTCGGTCAGGTCCCGCCAGGTGCCGGAGACACCGCGTACCTGCGCCTGACCGCCGAGCTTGCCCTCCGTACCCACCTCACGGGCCACCCGGGTCACCTCGTCGGCGAACGACGACAACTGGTCCACCATCGTGTTGACGGTGTCCTTCAGCTCCAGGATCTCGCCCTGCGCCGCCACCGTGATCTTCTGGCTCAGGTCGCCCCGCGCCACCGCCGTCGAGACCTGCGCGATGTTCCGCACCTGCGAGGTCAGGTTCGACGCCATCGAGTTGACGCTGTCCGTCAGGTCCTTCCAGGTGCCGGCCACGTTCGGCACCTCGGCCTGACCACCGAGCTTGCCCTCGGTACCCACCTCGCGGGCCACCCGGGTCACCTGCTCGGCGAAGAGTCGCAGCGTGTCGGTGAGCGAGTTGAAGGTGTGCGCCAGTTCGGCCACCTCGCCCTTGGCCGCAACAGTGATCTTCTGCGACAGGTCACCCTTGGCCACCGCCGTGGCCACCTGTGAGATCGAACGCACCTGGTACGTCAGGTTGGACGCCATCGTGTTCACCGAGTCGGTGAGGTCCTTCCAGGTGCCGGCCACGCCGCGTACGTCCGCCTGGCCGCCCAGTTCGCCCTCGATGCCCACTTCCCGGGCCACCCGGGTCACCTCGTTCGAGAACGAGGAGAGCTGGTCGACCATGGTGTTGACGGTCCGGCCGATCCGCAGGTACTCACCCCGCAGCGGCCGACCGTCGATCTCCAACGCCATGTGCTGGGACAGGTCCCCGTCGGCAACGGCCACGATGACCCGGCCGATCTCGGTGGTGGGACGTCCGAGGTCGTCGATCAGCGAGTTGATCGCCTGCTGCGCCTCGACCCAGGAACCGTCCAGCCCCTCCTCGTCGAGCCGCTCGTCGAGACGACCGTCCCGGCCGACGATCCGGCTGATCCGCCGCAGGTCGAGGTGTTGCCGCTCCTGCAACGAGACGACCTCGTTGAAGGCGTCGGCGACCTCGCCCGCAGCACCGGAACGGCGCGGCAGTCGTACCTTGAGATCGCCCCGGCGGACCCGCCGCAACGCCTCGGCGAGCTCGCCGAGCAGGACCGCGTCCTCGGAGGCGGGCTGGTCCGCGGCAGACTTCTGTTTCGCCGTGGTCATCATTCCTCGCTCAGCTCGGGGAGAGGGCAGTACGCAACGCCGACCCGCGTCCGGGTAGGGGTCGGCATCCCCATCATTGTGCCCCGAGCAATCCGAATCGACCGGCGCTGACCTGCGTCGTCGGCACTGTCTCCGGCCCTGGCTTGGAACTGGGCCGGGTTATGTGGAGGATACGAAGGGTGTCAGCGGAGACGGGGCCCGCGTTCACCAGCGGCGCGGACGAGCACATCCGCCGGGTGCGGCTCCCCGCCGACCGGCGGACGCCTGCCGCTGCCCGCGCGATCGTCCGATCGGTGCTGGCCGAGGCGGGCCTCGACGAGCTGCTCAACGAAGCCCTGTTGCTGACCACGGAACTGTCCACCAACGCCGTCGAACACGCGGGCACCGAACTGGACATCGAGGTGGTCGCGGACCATCAGGGCCTCACCGTTACGGTCTCGGACTTCGCGGCCGGCCGGATCGAGGACGTGACGGCCCGCCCACGAACTGACGCAACAGACATTTCGCAGGTGTCCGAGCGCGGTCGGGGACTGTTGCTCGTCGACCACTTCGCCAGCCGCTGGGGCACCACCCACCAACCGACCGGAAAGGGTGTCTGGTTCCGGCTCGACTGTAGGACCGGGGATCCCGCCCCGACGACGACCGGTCCGGACCCGGCTGGCACCGGCTCGTCCGGAGTCGACCCGACACGATCCGGAGCGAAATCGACGCCGGCCGGAGCGAGGTCGACGAGCGGTCCCGGCTCCGTGCTCGGTCCGCCGGCCCCGACGACCCCTGGCAGCGCCACCCTCGTCAGCACCGCACCCAGCGCCGGCGCGATGAGCGCCCTGATGCAGGTCGCTCCGGACCCGTACGCCGACGATCCACTGCCCGAGTTCGCTGCCGACCTGCTGACCAGGGTCGGCGAGATGGTGGGCGCCGCCGGTGGGTCCGTACGGCTCGACCGTGGCGACGGTGCGGGGGAGCAACTCCTCGCCCGCTACGGGCGGCAGCCCCGCCCCGGCGACGACCTGGTTCGGGTGCCGTTGGCGGTCAACCGCCCGTACTCGGGAGAGCTGGAACTCGACGCGGCTCCCTCGGCGTACGCCCAGCCGCTGGCCGCGCTCATGGCCGAACGCCTGTCGCTGCACCTGGAGAACGACCGGCTCCGCCGGGCGGACGTACGTCGACAGGCCTGGCTGACCTTCCTCGCCGAAGCCAGCGAACTGCTCGCCCAGTCGCTGGACGTCGAGCTGACCATGGCCCTGGTCCCGCAACTCGTGGTGCCCCGCCTCGGCCAGTGGTGCGCGGTGCACACCACCGACGAGTGGGGACGGCTCCGGCTGGCGGCGGCCAGCCACGCCGACGAGTCGGTGCTTCCACAACTGCACAAGGTGCTCCAGGAAACCGGGCCCGACTCGGTGCAGGCCCGACTACGGGAGGCGTCCCGGACCGGATCGCAGGTGCCGATCGGTGCGCCGATGGACGGTTTCGCCGTACCGCTGGTCGCGCGCGGACAACGGCTCGGCACCCTGGCCGTGGGCCGGCACCAACGCCACCGCCACGATCCTGACGAGGTCGCCGTACTGGAGGACGTGGCCCGTCGCGCCGCCCTCGCGATCGAGAACGCCCGTATCCACGCCGAACGGCGCCGAGTCGCGCAGACCCTGCAACGGTCCCTGCTGCCGCCGGTGCTGCCGGTGGTCGACGGGATCGGGTTCGCCGCCGAGTACGTACCGACCGGGGACGACGCGGAGGTGGGCGGCGACTTCTACGACGTACTGCCCCTGCCCGACGGCCGGTGGCTCATGGTCATCGGCGACGTCTCCGGCAAGGGCGTGCAGGCAGCCACCGTCACCGGGCTGGTCCGGGACGTGATCCGGGTGCTGGTCGGTGACGGCAAGCCCCTGCCGGAGGCGCTGTCCCGGCTCAACGAGACCCTGCTCGAACGGGGTGGGGGCCGCTACTGCACGCTCGCGCTGGCCGCCATCGGTCGGGGTCCCGACGGGCACCTCGACATATCGCTGCACCTGGCGGGCCACGACCGACCGGTCCTGGTACGTACGAACGGCCGCGCCTCCCTCGTCGGTACGGGCGGCACCGCGCTCGGCCTGCTCGACACGATCACGTCCCCCTCCACCGACGTGCTCCTCGGTCCGGGCGACGCGTTGGTGTTCTACACCGACGGCGTCACCGAACGGCGTCGTGGGCGGGACCTCTTCGGCACCGAACGGCTACGGGATGCGGCGGCACCCCTGGCCGGCTACTCGGCCGAGGTGATGGCCGCACGGTTACGCTCGGCCACGATCGGCTTCTCCGCTGAGACGCCCAGGGACGACATCGCCATCCTGGTGTTGCGCAATGACACGATCGGGTGATTCAGTATCATCTATTCGATGATCATCCACGCCGACCCGGTATCTCGCGTCACCTTGCGGCCGATACCGGTAGGTCGGATAGTGTCGTCGAGGATTGTCCGGAACCTGGTCTGCGTCGCCTGCCATCCCGATTGGCCAGCCGTCCTGCCCTGACCCAGGAAGGTCGTAACCGATGGCCCGCCTGCTGCTCGGACGCGGAGCCGGTGCGTCCCCGGGTGCAGGCCCGCAGTCGCCGACGTCGTCGCGTCCACCTGAGCGCGACCGCTACCTCGACCTGTGGCGGGCCGCCGCGTTGGTACGGGTGGTCGTCTACCACGTGTTCGGCTGGGTCTGGCTGACCGTCCTCTTCCCCGCGATGGGGCTGATGTTCGCCCTGGCCGGTTCGCTCATGGCCGGTTCCCTGGATCGCTCCGGTCAGCGGGCGGTCGTCCGCCGGCTACGTCGGCTACTACCTCCACTGTGGGCGTTCGCCGCAGTGGCCGTACCACTCATGCTGTTCACCGGGTGGGGCGCCGCGCCCGCCGCCGACCTCGGTTGGGGCGAACTGCTCTGGTGGCTCCTGCCGGCGCGTACGCCGCCGACCGGCAGTCAGTCCTGGGCGTGGGCGTTCAACGCGGTGCTCTGGTACATCGTCACCTACCTGTGGCTGGTGCTGCTCTCGCCCGCACTGCTGGCCGCCTTCCGCCGCTGGCCATGGCGCACCCTGGCGGTGGCGGTCGCCCTGCCGGTCGCGTCACTCTTCGGCGTGCTGGAGATCGGCGGCTACTTCAACGAGCAGGCGACCAACATCTCCACCTACGTCGCCTGCTGGCTCCTGGGCTTCGCCCACCACGACGGACTGCTCCAACGGATACCCGCCCGCCGGTACGCCGCACTGGTGGCCACGTTCGCCGTCACCGGTGCCGGTTGGGTGCTGGTCTCGGGCTGGTCGAGCGGCACCTTCGACATCAACCGCATCGCCGGCGGCAACACGTTGTGGTCCATGGCCTTCGTCGCCACCGTCCTCCGGTTCCGGCCACCGCTGACCTGGCTGGCCCAGATCCGACCGGTCAACCGCACGGTCGAGTTGCTGAACGCCCGCGCGGTCACCGTCTACCTCTGGCACATGCCCGCCGGGATGCTGGCCGCCATCCTGCTCACGCCGGTCGCCCTGCCCGGCTGGGCCGGGAACATCTTCCTCCGACTGCTCGTGGTGGTGCTGCTGACCGCCGTCGCCGTCGCGCTCCTCGGTTGGGTCGAGGATCTCGCCGCTGGCCGCTCACCCACCCTGCTCCCACCCAGCGCCGCCGCCAAGGTGTCGCCTGCGACCGGTGCCGCTCCGGTCAAGGTCGTGACGACGCACCGGCCCGCACCGGGGAACCGGTGGCACCGGGGAATGGTCGGGTTGGTCGCCACCCTCGCCGGGTGTCTGGCGTTCATCGCGCTGAACGTCCTGCCCGGTACGCCGACCAACAGCCAGGACCGCCAGCCCCGGCACGAGACCCTGCACTACCTGTCCGACCTGCTCCTCGTAATGGAGGACCCAACGGCACCGGAGCCGGCCGAGCCGAAGGTCGCCGTGACGCCCGAGGCCGTGACCGGGAACGACGTCCACCCGCGTGGCGTCGTCACGCCGGCCCCCAGCCGGCTGCGGGTCCACCCGCCCCCCGGCTGTGAACGGTTGCAGGCGGTCATCGCGGTCGGCGACGTCGACGGTGACGGCGTCGAGGTGACCTTCACCGTACGCACCGACGGGGTGACCGTGTTCGACTCCGGTGCCCGTACCCGGGCCAACAGCGCGGAGGAGATCGACGTCGACATCGCCGCCGCCACCTTCGTGGACCTGGTCGTCACCAGCACCTCGGCGAAGGCATCGGCGATCTGGGCCGATGGGCGCTTCGTCTGTGCCACGTAGCCGGGAGGGCCTGGTTGGGATGGGGCCCTTCCCGTACCGAACGCGGTAAGCAGGGCGGCGGCCACCTCTTCGATCCGTTGCCGGCTCATCGTCCGACCGGCACACCGTCGGTGACGTCCGCGCCGGCTACCCGCCGCACCCGCCAGGACGGCCACTGCGCGTTGGTGACCGCCCGCAGCAGCCACTCGACCGGCCCGTACCGGTACTGCCGCAACCAGAGTGCGCTGACCACCAACTGCCCGGCGAAGATGGAGATCGCGATCAGCAGCACACCGGCGGGTGGCACCGTACCGATCAGTCCCAGGCCGAACCCGGTGAAGATCATCGCGCAGATCAGCGACTGCCCGAGGTAGTTACTCAACGCCATCCGGCCCGCTGGGGCGAGCATGGCAGCCAGCCGCTGGCCGGGACCGGTGTGGAAGATTCGAAGCATCGAGGCGGCGTACGCGGCGGCCAACAACGGACCGGTCAGCGTGGCGAGCGCAACACCGGGCATCGTGTTGACTCCCCCGAGAACGACGACGGCTGCCGCACCACCGAGACCGACCGGATAGCCGACCAGTTGGATCCTGCGTAGGGCACGGAAGTGCGCCGGCACATCAGCCAGCAGTCGACGCTGGCCGGCAGCCATACCCAGCAGGAACATCGCCATGGCAACCGGCGCCTGCACCATGATCAATGCACCGAACATCCTCGGCAGCGAACCCAGGTGCTCGGCGATCACCGATCCCGGGCTGCCGGCCAGCGCGGCGGTGCTCTGCCGACCGGCCACGAGGGCAGCCGCCTCATCCACCGGAGGTACGGCAGTCAAGGCCATCACCAGGAAGAACAGCACGACGGTTCCGACCAGGACACCCGCCGTGATGAGCGCGGTCCGCAGGCGGATGCGGCGCAGCGCCAACAGGATCAACCCGAGAATCGCGTACGTGGTGAGGATGTCGCCGTAGAACAGCAGTACGGCATGCAGCCCGCCGAGCACCAGCAGGCCGGCCAGCCGGCGCAGGAACCGTGGTACGAAGGCAACGCCCCGCCGCTGCGCGGAGTCCATCTGCAGGGTGAAGCTGTAACCGAACAGGAACGAGAAGAGCAGGTAGAACTTCATCTCGAAGAGGAACGCCACCACAGCGTGGACTCCGTGATCGAGTTCGGTGGAGAACGCCGGATCCGGCACCTGGTGGAAGGGGTAGCCGGAGGCAAAGTAGGAGATGTTGACGATGAGGATGCCGAGCAGCGCGAACCCGCGCAACGCGTCCACATCGGTGATCCTCTGCCGGATCCCGCTGTCCGGTCCGGACCGTTGAGCATTGGCGTACGTCGTCATGCGCCAGACGTTATTGACGTCCGTACGCCCGATGAATCCTGTCACCTGCCGCGTTGGTGGTGGGGCTGTCCCTACCGCCCAGCCCCACCTGCGTCGTCACGTCTGGGGGTTGAAGACGAGCTTTTCGCCATCCAGGCTGACAATCCCCCGGACCCGGAACGAAATCGTCTCTGACCGAGCGGTTCCGCTGCTGTTGTAGCTGACCTCCGCCTCGCCCCTGGTCTCGGTGTCGACGACCAGCCCGGAGCCCGAGAATGCGATTTCGATCGTCGGCTTCCGGGTTATCTTCCACGAGACTTCGGTCGCCTCACCCCAGATGTACGTGGAGAACGGGCAGCCGTCCGGATCCAGGTCCGCGCTCTCTGCACAGCGGTTCAGGTAGGCGTCGATCTGCTGGTCGATCTCCTGCCTCGTCGCTTCCTTCAAGCGTACGGTGAGCCGTACATGGCCTGGTTCGACATCCTCAGACGTGTCACCGGGCCGGGTCATGTCCTCGTAGGACACTCCTGTGACGTACAGCGTGCCGGGTTCCGCCTCGAAGAACCGGTTGTCGCCAACGCCGAACTTGTAGGCACCAATCAGCGCCGGCCGGCCCAGGTCGTTGTCCTCGTCGGCCACGATCTCCTTGCCGTTCAGTACGAACGACTTGACGGCAGCCGCCGAGACGGATGCGCTGAACAAACCGTTTGTGATGTGCCACCGACGGAACATGCCAAGGGTCGATTCGTCGCTCCTGACAAGTTTCATGGTGATCTGATACTGTTTTCCAGCCAGGGCGTAGCTGACCTCTACGGTCGCCTTGTCACCCTCCTTCTCCGTCGACACGATCTCCATGTCCGACGGCGGGGTGTAGTCAGGGCCGTCGAGCACGGAGCCCTGAAGCAGTTCGCGGTATTCGGTTGGCACCGACTCTGCAACCACGTTCTCGAGCGCAGCTTCGGGATCACGATCCGCCAACGCATCAAAGTACGCTTCGACCGCCGAGGCAGGCCCGAAGAACAGCGCCCCGATTCCGGACATGGCAGCCAGTCCGAGAAGCATCGCTGCCAGCACTCCGGCAGTGATGATCAGTGGCTTCCGGGTCGAGCCGGCAGGCCGGACAGGTCGGAGGCCGGGAGGCGGTTGGCCAACTCCAGCCATCACCGACGGCGACATCACGGGCGCGGCTGGCGGGAGCGGCAACACAGGCTCGCCTGACGATGGTGACGACACCGGCTCGCCTGACGCCGGAGGTGTGGCAGGAGGCTCTGTTGCCAGGGAAGGCTCAGCTGCCTGCCCGGCCCCGACACCTGCGACCGGACCGGCGAGAGACATCCCGCAAGCCGAGCAGAACTTCGCGCTTTCAGAAGCTTGCGCTCCACATGTTGCACACCTGCGACCGGACTCGTGGACGGCTCGGCCGCATCGGAGGCAGGTGTCGAGGCCGGGAAGTAGAACCGTACGGCAGTGCGGACACGCTTGCCGCGTCGTCATTTCTCACCTTCCTGGGAGACAGGGCCAGTCGACCCGATGGCCTCAGCAATGAAACGGCGGGTACGGGCCCGGCGATCAGCCTGAATCTGCTGGTGGTGCCGGACTGGTGGTTCATGCGTGCAGCTGGCCAGCTCACGCCACGCATTCGCGGATCGGCGTAGCGACTCATGCCAGTTGATGCCATCCACCGGGTTGGGCTGGCGGCTGCGCTCCACGTCGCGCCGATACCAGTACCAGAACAGCTTCAACTCCAGAACCAACGCCTCATGCGCTGGCCAGCAGGCGGGCAGAATAACCCAGGCGGCGTACGATTCCTGAAGCCATTCGACCCACTTGCCGAACGCTTCCCAGTTTTGTGCGATTCGTTGCGGAGGAAGGGGACGCCAATCCCAAAGAGGGGAATTATCGCTCATCGGCCAGCCCCCTCATCGCGATCCGGCGGCTCGTACCCCTTGTCCACTTCCGTTCCCCCCGACGACTCGATCGAATTCTGATCAGCTTGCTCTTTGGCATCCCACATCTGATCCAATTCGTCCTGCTGGTGTTGCGCGAAATCGCCATCCACACCTGGTTCCACGGAGTCCACATTCGAGTCCACGCTTGACTCGACATTCGGCTCAGCGTTCTCCCCGGCGTTGCTCTCCACCTCCGAGCCGCCCTCTACCCCTGGGTCCGCCTCGACCTTCTCCCCGGACTGCTCCCCTACCTCCGGATCCGCCTCCACCTCTTCCCCGGACTGCTCCCCTACCTCCGGATCCGCCTCCACCTCTTCCCCGGACTGCTCCCCTACCTCCGGATCCGCCTCCACCTCTTCCCCGGACTGCTC